>OMIG01000120.1 GCA_900299035.1 Pseudomonadota bacterium | reverse complement strand
TCGTAACTCACTAGCCAACCAAACAGCCGCCCTGGGCGCATCTTTCCGGTCTTGGGTCCCGCCACGTGCGCTCGCTCGTGCGGCGCCTCTCTGCGCTCCTCATGCTCGCGGCGCGGCGGCTCCTGGCGAGGCGGCCGGTCCTGCCGCTTCTGTTCTCGATCGTCACGGCGCTGCTGCGGCTGCTGCTGTTGCGGCTGTCCTCCGCGTTGCTGGAAACCCTGCTGGGGCTTCGCCTGTCGCTGTTCCTGCATCCGCTCTGCTCGCTGTGGCGGGCGCTGCGGCTCTTGTCGGCGCTGCTGTGGCTGCTGCTCCTGAGCTTGAGGACGAGCCTCTCGGCCGCGCTCCGGCGCTGGCGCTGCTGGCGGCGCCTTAGGCGCGGGAGGGGGTGCGCTCGGGGCCTGAGGTACAGGCTCTGGTCGTGGAGCTGGTTCAGGCTCTGCTGCGATGACCGGAGCCGGCGCTACGGCTTTAGCAGCTGGCTCTTCGGCCACAGGCTCGTCGAAGAGGTCGAGGTCGAACAGGTCGTCGTCATCATCCTCGGCGGAAGGCGCAGCTGCCGCCTGCGCAGCAGGCTTGGCGGCAGCAGGCTCGGTATCCAGAGCCGTCCCGCCGGACTCAATCTCTTCCAGGTATGCTCCCAGAGGATCGAACTCGTCAGCGATTGGCTCCCGTACAGCGGCAGCCCTTGGGGGCGGAGCACTCGGCTTTTCCGCCGGCGCTTCCGCGCCAGACTGCATCGTGGAGCGAAGCACCTCTTCAACTTCCTGCGGCGAGGCGGTCATGGTCTTCTGACGAACCCGTCCGGCAGCCTTGGCCGCGTCTGGCTCGCTCTTATTGAGTGCGTCCAGTGGATTGTTGCAGATCCGGCAGCGCGATGCGCTCGCTGGCACCAAGCTCCTGCAGGAAGGGCATCTCACAAAAGTCAGATCGTTGGTCTCACTTGCCATACAGTCACTCCTCTCCCTTAGTCATGACAAAAACCGGGAGGAACCCAAGCGGGCTCCCCAAAAATTACCTCGTAAAACCCATTACCAAAACGCTCACTACGAGAACGAGACATCCTGTGACCCCCAGCGCAGCCGCCGCTAGCACAATCCGTCCGCGCCACGAGAGGCGCGAAAAGAGCTGGCGAATCCCGCCCGCGCCCTGCTGAGCAGCTCCCGCTTCCCCGAGTATCTCCGGCGGAACCTGGAGCCACGCAGTGGTGCGTCGCGAGCGCGGCTTCGCTCGACCCTTAGGCTCAGCCTTCACATCAGCTACCGAGGCGTCCTTGAATGCAGCAGCGGCGCCTCCTGCAGCTGAGAAGACCCGCTCGTCTTTTTCTGAGAAACACAGCGCCACAGTCAGCGCACCGCCGAAGTCCAGCACGATAGGCTTGTCGGTGCTTTCAGCCGACTCGCCGCGCCGAAGCACCGAACCGTTGCATCCAGTGCCGTTAGTGCTGCAGTCCGAAACGGAAACAACGCCGGTCTTCGTCACCGACACTGTGCAGTGCTTCCTTGAGACGTGGGGAGCACCGAGCCACATATCACTCGCAGGATCGCGGCCAAGGGACACTGATGAGCCAGCCTTGAGCACCAGGCGGGCCGGACGTGCGCTCTCAGACAGCGACACCAGCACAGGGTACTTCTTCTCCTTGCTAATGGCCCGTGAGCTGTTGGGCTTGACTCCCGCCAAGACGTCTGTCGTCTGTTCGGGTGTCGTCACTCCCTGGGCAACGACCTCGCGCCCAAACGAGATGCGGGCGCCGACATCGACGTTCATCCGCCCAGCAACCTGCTGCTGCTCAACGAAAGTCCCGTTGCTGGAGCCAAGGTCTTCCACCCAGAATTGCCCGTTCTCGAAGCCTACCCTGGCGTGCCGGCCCGAAACGCTCGGATTGTCCAAGCGCAACGAGCATTGCCGCGAGCGACCGACCAAGAGCGGCTGGTCAGGCGAGAACGAAACGATAACCTTAGGGGAAGTCGTCACGACGAGCGCCGGAAACAGAGGAGCCTTCCCGGTTGTCGCCTGTCTCAGGATCCGCGCCCCCGCCCGGTCAGGCGCCTCGGTCTCGCGAAGCATAAGGTCGCTATCGAGTGCTACGACGCGAAGGCCAATCGGACCAAGGTCGACGGTTGCCTCTCCCTCGTACACACCGTCGAGGAAGGACGGTGCAGCGCCAGCCTCACTGCCAGCGCTGACCGGAGTTAGCGTAAACTTCCTCCCCAGGTCACGGGAGAGCATAAGGCCGTACCCCAACGCCCTCATCTCATCGACGATAACGTGGGAGTTCTCCTCGGCCCCGATCACGGCTAGCGGACGGCGAATAAAGACCGTCTCCGTGCTCGGCGTTTCACCCCTAAATGTAATCTCGAGCGAGAACATCTCTTTTCAAATGCAATGTGACACGGACCTTGCTCCGACCCAAACGAGTCTCCAAGGCCCGCACAATCAGGCACTTATGCGGAGGAAATGCCCCACATACTTCCCTCAAAGGTGCATATCGGCCAATGCCTTCGAGTTTTCAAGAAGATAGCGTCAAACAGCTTTTCAAAAAGCGTGCTTTCCTAAAGAAAACCCGTAACCCCCGGCGCTAACTGTGCATCCTTATCAATTAGGTAAAGGCGCGTGCGGGGACCGGACAACCTAAATTTGTCAGGTGATCCCGCAGCGATACAGAAAAGAGGCAGCTCTTGGGAAACCGCATTCTCGTCATCGACGACGACATCACCGCCCTCGACCTTGTAGATATTCTGTTCGAGGGTCAAGGCTTCGAGGTCGTTCGTCACTCCAACGGTCTTGCGGCACTAGACGGGCTTCAGAGTTCGAAACCGGACCTGATTCTCATCGACCTGATGATGCCTCACCTGGCTGGGCAGGAGTGCGTGCGCCAGATGCGCAGCCGAGGCGTGTCGGTGCCGATCGTTGCCTTCACGGCTCTTGATGACCCCTCAGCCCATCAAGAAGCTCGCCAGGCCGGCTGCGACAAAGTAATCGTTAAACCCTGCAAATCAAAGGACTTAATAAAGGAAATTGAGAAGCTTTTAGCCAATCCTGGCAGCGCTTCGGAAGAGAACTAATTGTACCCCTGTCAGGGGTTCTGTGGTAAGAACTAGCCCTGGTTGGGAATCCAACACAAATTTTATTTAACGTGCGGAAGGTGCCTACATCACAGAATCACTCGTCGCCTTTTAGGGCCGAAGGATACTGTGGCGGGCGATACTACTGACGCCGCCTAGGCGGCTAACAGAAGAGCAGCGTTCAAGTGAGTGATTTACATTACCCATTCGGCGAATTGGATACAGGTCGGGGAGCCGCTGGCTCGCGTGACCTGCGGGGGGACGCACATGTGTCCCTGGCCGCAATCCTGCCAACTGCTGCGTCGCTCCAGGCACCTCCCCTAAGGGAGATACTTCATGGAACGCAGAATGATAATCAACGCGGTGCACCCGGAAGAGTGTCGCATCGCGATAATCGAGGGAACTCAGCTCGCTGAGCTAGAGCTTGAGTCAAACGTTGGAAAGAAGGCCAAGGGCAACATTTATCGCGGCCGCATTTCCCGCATAGAACCAAGCCTTCAGGCTGCCTTCGTTGACATCGGAACTGATCGCAACGGCTTCCTCCAGATCAACGACGTGCACCCGTCGTGCTTCCGAAATCAGCCAGGCCGCTCTGGCAAAGTGCGCATCCAGGACGTGCTTGAGCCGGGCCAGGAGCTGGTAGTTCAGGTAGTAAAGGAAGAGCGCGACCTCAAGGGGGCAACCCTCACCACCTACCTCTCCCTGCCTGGGAGATACCTGGTGATCATGCCGGGCAGTGACCGCGGTGGAATCTCCCGAAAAATCAACGACAACGAGCAGCGTGTTCGCCTGCGGCGGCTGTCGCGGGAGCTGGAGATGCCGGCTGGGATCGGGATGATCATCCGGACCGCGGGTCTCGATCGCTCTCAGAGTGAGCTCTCGAGAGACCTCACGCTTCAGCTGAAGCTCTGGGAAAGCATCCTGGCCGCAAACCAGTCATCCCACGCCCCCACCCTGCTCTTCAAGGACAACGACCTCACGACGCGCGTCATACGCGACTACTTCACGCCCGACGTCCGGGAGATCATCATCGATGACCCTAAGACCTTCAACAACGTGAAGGAGTTCGTTAGCCAGGTGATGCCTCGCTACCGCTCCCGAATCCGCCTGTACGAGGAGAAGCAGCCGATTTTCACCCACTTCAACATCGACCAGGCGGTGCACGACGCTCTGGCGCGGGAAGTGAAGCTCAGGTCCGGGGGCGCAATAGTCATCGAGCAGCTGGAAGCCTTGGTCGCTATCGACGTGAACTCAGGCAAGGCTACCGACAGCCAAAACATAGAAGAAACCGCCTACAAGACGAACCTGGAAGCCGCTGAGGAGATCGCCAGGCAGCTTCGGTTGCGTGATCTTGGAGGCTTGGTGGTTATCGACTTTATCGACATGACCGACAAGCGGCACCGCAGCGCCGTCGAGCGGCGCCTGCAGGACTCTCTCTCTGAGGATAAGGCCCGAATCGAGCTTGGAAGGCTCTCTCAATTCGGACTCCTCGAGATGTCGCGCCAGCGCCTGCGAAGCTCACTCACAAGCCATAGCCACATCAAGTGCGACCACTGCCAAGGCACTGGCAGCGTTAGAAACCCAGAATTGGTGGCGCTTGAGGCCCTTAGAAAGATTCAGGCGGCGGTGGTAGTAGGCGGCGTTGCAAAGGTTAAGGCGCGCCTTAGCTCGATGCCAGCGTTCTTTCTGCTGAACACCAAGCGCGCCGAGATTGCAAGGCTTGAGGCTGAGCACAACGTTCAGGTTTTAATTCTGCCCGACGGCCGACTGCGCCCTGATGAGTACGCATTCGAGATGGAAGGTGTGCGCCCGGCGGTCCCGCCACCTGCGCCGGAAAGAGCGGCCCGCCCGAAGCGCTCCGAGGAGCCCGAAGCGTCGCAAGCGGCACCCGCTAAGTAGTACTCGCGGTCAACTCTCTCGACTGAAATATTTCTGCATGTTCGGCGTCACTCTGCCCCCAGAAGTGATTGCCAGATCAGCTCCAGCCTGATAACTTTAGGCTGCTTAAAGCTAGCCTATCTCACTCGTTCACTGAGCTGTTTTCATGACGGTCGTAAGCCAAGTTCGCGAAGATCTAAAAAAGCTAGCCAAGCTCGCTGCGAACCTGTCAGAGGCCCACACTTCAGCAATTTTCCTTAAGACCGGCCTTCTGTCGGGTGCACAAGGGGCCGTTAAAGACGCGCGCAGTGCCACCGGGGATGACCTGCTGCAGAGCATCGAGCTGGTTGCTGCGCAGTCACTCTCTACATCGATTGCTCGGGATTGTCGCATGCCGACCGGCGGCGGGCTCCTGGGATGGGTGGTTCAGCACGGCAGGCCGATTCACGTTGCCCCGTTCGACTTAGACAGTGCCACCCTCGGGCTCTACTCAGAATCGGAGCCCCTCAAGAGCCTCGTGGCAGTGCCGATCCCGATGCCCGGAGAGGCGCAGGATCACCGTGCCGCTAGCCCAAGCTGCGCCGGGGTTCTCATGTGCGATAGCCGCAAGGCGTTCTCCTTCACCAAGCTGCAGATAAAGCTCCTGGAAGAGACCGCCCTTCAGGCCTCTCGACTGCTATTCTGGGCCCTGTTCAAGGCGCAAAACACAACTGTCGAGTCATCTTGGGAACACTTTCGCCTCAAACTCGACCAGCTCGGAGACGCAATCGGCTCAGACTCCATCGAGGTAATAAGGGTCAGCATCGATTCGTTCGCGCAAATCGAGCGAGAGCACGGACTTTCAGCCGCAGTGCAGCAGAGCGAGCAGTTCGTCCGTCTGGCACAACAGGCGCTTCCGCCCCACTTCCCCCTCTTGCGCCTCCCCAACGGCGACATCCTGGTTGCGCTGGACAACATGATGAGTGCCTTCTTTCAGCACAAGCTACGCACGCTGGCTAACCACGTGGCATCGGAGTCGCGGCCCTTTTCGATTTCAGCCCTCGCATACTCCGGCGCAAGCGCTCGAGGGCGTTCCATCGACCTAGATTTCATTCTGCAGCAGCGCCCAACCTCTGGTAGGCGCTCTGACCCCGCGGTTTCACAGAAAGTTGTAGGAGGACACAGTGCTTAAACTCCCGGAAAAAGCATCGTTGAAGGGCTCGCCCCTCTGGAAGCGCCTATCGGCATTCCTTAGCGCCGACATCGCTGTGGACCTTGGCACGGCTAATACCCTGGTTTACGTCAAGGGCGAAGGCCTCGTGCTCAACGAGCCGTCGGTAGTGGCGCTCGATGCCGACACCAACGAGCTCCTAGCGGTCGGGCTTGCCGCCAAGCAGATGTACGGTAAGACCTCTCGCCGGATAAAGTGCGTTCGTCCGATCAAGGACGGGGTAATAGCTGACTTCGGTGTCACGACCGCGATGATTCGCCACATGCTCAAGGTAGTGCGCAACCGGTGGTCGCTCGTTAGGCCCAGAGCCGTGATCGGAGTGCCGTCTGACATCACTCAGGTGGAGAAGCGCGCCGTTCTGGATGCCGCGCTCTCGTCCGGCGTGCGCCAAGTGTTCCTCGTTGAGGAGTCTATGGCAGCCGCGGTTGGCAGTGGGCTCCCAATTGAGCAGCCGATCGGCAGCATGGTGGTTGATATCGGCGGAGGCACCACTGAAATCGCCATCCTAAGCCTCGGCGGTACGGTGTACTCTTACGCAATTCGCGTTGCCGGCGATGAGATGGATGAGGCGATTCAGCGCTACATCAGGCAGCGCTGCGGCCTGGAGATCAGCATCTTCGAGGCAGAGCGCGTGAAGGTCACGATAGGCTCCCTGCTTCACCATTCACCGCCGCTCGTCATGACTGTCTTCGGGCGCGACGTATCAACCGGCATGCCTCGCTCAATGGAGCTTACAAACGAGGTCGTCCGCGTGGCCCTCCAGGAGCCGCTGTGTGCCATCGTTGGAGCAATCTACACGGCACTTGAGAACGTCAATCCCGAAGTAGCGCAAGATATTCTGGCCAACGGGGTGCACCTTGCAGGCGGCGGGGCTCTCCTGCGTGGGCTGGCAGAGAAGCTGTCAGAGAAGACAGGCATCCAGTTTGTTCGCGACTCCGACCCCCTCACCTGTGTCGTCCGTGGTGTTGGCAGGGTTGTTGAAAATCTCGACACCCTGAAGCGCGTCTGTATAGCTGCCTAACTGCGGTTACCTAGCAAGCGCGCGTAGCGTTACGGAGCGGCTGCGTCGTGCCGCAACACGAAGCAACACAGCCCCCGCGAGGGTGTAGGCTAGGAAGACCGCCCAGCGCGAAGCCCCTTCCAGGACTGAGCCTTCGCCTAAGCTCTCGCGCGCCAGCGTTGCCACAAGGGCAAGGAACTCGTTCCCAACAGCAACAGCGCACAGCACACTTGCGGCTCCGGGTACTCCAAGAGCGGCAAAGAGGAACGATCCTAGGCCTACTATGCAGTTCCACGCAGACCAGAGCGGGGCGAGCGCAACGTTGACCAGCAGGCCAAGCCACGCAACCTTCCCCGACCAGGCCACAACTATGGCCCCCGTCAGAACCCAAACACTGAGCTGTATCCAGAGAAACGTTCGCACAGCCCCTCCCCTTCCGAGGCACCGCCCCGCGCCGATTCCGGCGAGTGCAGCGAATGTAAGCTGAACTCCGATCTCGAGGGCGGCCCAGGGCCAGACGAGCTGCACAGCTAAGAGGGCGATACCCCAGCGCTGCGAGAATCGGCGAGCGCTCTCGTGCAGCGATTCAGCGCACACGAATATCGCCGCCACCATCGCTCGCACGGCGGACGGCTCACCGCCGATGAAAGCCACGTAGCAGCCCGTCAGCATCAATGCTGCAGCAGGAACGCCGTGCCGTGCCCACTTCGAGGCTTGCAGCAGTCCCGCTAGGAGTCCCAGGGGCACACTGACCACGCTGAACACCATGGTTACCTGGTACCCTGAGACCACCAACAGGTGGCTGAGCCCCAAGTCGCTCAACGCGCTCTCGAGGGTATTGCTCAGCACGTCTCGGTAGCCAAGAGCCATCGACAAGAAGAGCCATCCCCCCTGCCGCTCGCCCAACAGGCGGACAGTCTCCTGCCTAACCCAATCGCGTGCAGACAGGAGCATCGGCGCGTCGAGCCGCTCAACAGGCATCGATACGTAGCGCGCTTTGACCTGAGCCCTCACCCCGCGCCGCCAGAGGAAAGAGTCCCAAGACCATGGATCGGGACCACGCGGGATCTCCGTCGTGTCACCGCTAACCCAGATGACGTCCCCTGAGTTAAGGGACGCGGCGTTCCGCCACGGGAGCTCCACCGCGGAGATGTGCAAGAGCGGCTGCGAGGCGCGCAGCAGGTCCCTAGCAAAGAACGTGACTCGTCCAGGCTGGCCTCTGCGGCCCGAATCAAGCAGCCGGACCAGGTGCGGACTGCCCAGAGAACCTGCCTCGAAGGGAGGGCTCTCGTGGCCCAGCTGTGCGTAACAGGAGCACAGTCCTGCCAGCAGCCCCGCAAAGATCCATCGCAACGCAGAGTGCCCCGAGGCAATCAGCAGCGCAGCCACGGCCATCAGGGCAAGGCAGCTGTTGGCCGAAAGCCACCAAGCGGTCCCCTGACCGAGCGCAACCGCAAAAGCCCCCGTCCCCGCCGGAGCAGCTGAGCGAGCCGACGCAATAGTCTTTAATAAACGAGCCGTCATAGCCGAGTGAGCGCTCAGTCCTAGGCACCGTCACGGCGCCTCTCAACAGCAATCGACGTCTGCACGGACAGAGTTGCCCCCCTCGCCCGGAGAGGAGCCACAATTCCACCTTTCAGGACAGCTCATGCTCTCCCACGCTACGTTCGTGAATTTGAATTTATTTCGCTTTCGCTTCTTGGGTCCTCTCCTGCTGGTGAGCCTACTCGCACACCTGGTGCTCGCTTGGCTTCTGCCGTGCGCCAAGTTCCAGTTTAGCTACGCCTATCAGCAGCTCCTCGCCGAGGGCTTCCTGCAGAGCAAGCTACACCTAGTCTCAAGCCCAGTCTCAGGGCGCGACTCCGCTTTTCTGAGGCCGGGGTGCGGGTGTCCTGGCTGACCCTCCTTGCTGAAAAATGGCGTTATGACTCTAACTGCCTGGTGGCGGCTACGACAGCTGTATGTAAAACTTCCAGGCGTAGCAGGGTCGATTCCCTGCCTGTCTTCTGCAAAGGGGAAGCTCTATGAAAGTTCTTGTTGTCGGAGCCACCGGGACTCTTGGCATGCCAATTACCCACGCTCTTGAAGATAAATACGAGGTCGTGCGCGCCAGCCACTCTAGGTCGCCTCACAAAGTCGACATCGCTGACCCGAAGTCCATTCAGGCTCTCTTCACAAAGGTCGGAAAGGTCGACGCCATCGTCTGCGCCGCGGGCCATGCCACGTTCCGACCCTTAAGCCTCCTGACCGACGAAGATATCCAGCTAAGCCTTCGCAGCAAGCTTCTCGGCCAGGTGAACTTGGTTCGCCTCGGGCTTGAATTCGTCAATAAGGGGGGTTCCATCACCCTAAGCGGCGGAATGCTAAGCCGTGCACCAACGCCCGGCGCGACCGCAGTTAGCATGGTGAATGCCGCGCTGGAGGGGTTCGTCCGCGCCGCTGCGCTTGAGCTACCCAGGAGTATCCGCCTGAATTTGGTGGCGCCTGGTTGGGTGCGCGAGACACTGCTGTCGCTAAATCTCGACCCGTCACCGGGCACCCCGGCTGACCTCGTTGCACAGACCTACCTGTATGCGGTTGAGTCAACATTCACTGGCCAGGTGCTCGACGTCGTTGCTGCTGGCCGATAGCGAAGCTACTTTTCAGCCCTTTTCGCCCTGACTTCACTGTTCGTCCGGGCGTTAAGGATTGGGAACGCGTTGGGCCCTCGGTCTTTGCGTGGGCTGGCCCACAGGGCGACATCTTCGGCGCGAGCTGTCGAGGGAAGGCTGGTTGGATCGTCCGCCATGGCGCGCACAAAGCCGCTGACGTCGTCCGAAAAATGTTTCGACTGGATGATACCGAACGGCCCGATTCGCCCCTGAAAGTAGTTCGAACCGAAGGTGCCAACTACTAGGTCAGCGTCCGTCTTTGGAACTCCGGTGCCCTCGACTGAGAAGCCGCCGAGCACAGCAGGCGCGGACTCATTTCCCAGCGTCGCTAGGTGCACACCGAGGAAGCGCTTCTCACGGAATGAGATCGCCAGAAGGTACCACTGTTGGGGCTTAAGCTTAGCAGCCGCAAACGTGTGCCAGTTGCCCGGGCCCGCGTCGCCCTGCCAGTACACCTGAGGCCGGACTCCGTCGATCCCGCCAACTAACGCCAATCCATACCCGAGACGTTCGCGGGAGTCAGGGGCGTACTTCCCCATCAGATACACCCGCTCTTCCTTCTCGAGGGGATCGCGCAGCTTGAACCAAACGAAGAAGATGAAGTCATCTGCACCCGACGGGGTTAGCCCCGGGGCATCAGACACACGAACGGCATTCGACGGGCCCTTAACGATGAGAGCATCCGTGAACACGTCGTCGCCCTCTGGAGCCACTCCCTGCGAGAAACTGCCCCGTTCCGGTCCTAGAAACGACCCTACGGTTATAAATAGGAAATACGCAGCGAGAAAAGAGCCCACGAACCCAACCACGGCGATCAGTCGCCTCGGAGAGCCTAGCCCTCGTGACGCTGCTTGACCTACGGCCTCTGGCACCTTAGCTGCGCGGGAGTTGCCCATAGCGCGCTATCCTCCTGACGGGTTGCAACGGCCCTTCACTGCTCCAGGTTGAAGAGAGCCACCCGGAGAACCGGGACTGGTGCGGTGAACGAAGAAAGACCGAGCTGAACTACTCGGCGCTATCCGCCTCAGACTCGGAAGAAACTTCGACGCTGACTGACTCGTCTGATGCTCCCTCTGCCCCTTCAGCCTCCGAGCCCTTCTTGCGGCTCTTCCGCTTCTTGCCAGACTCCTCACCCTCAGCTGCAACCGGCGCGGCCGTCTGCACGGCGATCACCTTTACCTGCACTGGCACGACCACTTCTGAATGAAGCTTAACTTCGACTTTGTGGACACCCGGACCGCGAATCGCTTCAACAACCCGGATCTGGCGGCGGTCAACCTCGTAGCCGAGGGCCTTGAGTGAAGCCTCAATGTCCTTGCTGGTGACCGAGCCGAAGCTCTTGCCCTTCGCGCCGACCTTGAGCGTGAACTCCACGATCACCTGCTCAAGGATCTTGCCGAACGACTCAGCCTCGGCCTTTTTCTTAATCCGCTTCGCGACGATCGAGGAAAGCTTGTGCTTGAGCACTCGGTCATTCGTCGACGAAGCCTCGACGGCGATCCCGCGCGGAATAAGGAAATTCCGGGCAAAGCCGCGCTTAACGCGAACCGTGTCGCCTACGTAGCCAAGAGAGAGGAAATCTTCGCGTAAAATTACTTCCATGGAACAGCTCCTTCAAAAACTTCTTCAGGCTTACTCGAACGACTCGCCGCCGAAATCAAAATCCTCACCCTCGCCGCGAGGCTGGGTCAGGCGCTTCGGATTGCCCCTGAACTTGCGCGACTTTTCGCGGATCAAGTGAGTCTGAAACTTGTGCACTGAGTCGGTGATGCGGAGGATCGACTGAAGCGCGTTCGGAGCCTCGTGGTTTGCCGCTTCGTAGTTAAAGGCGACACAGAAGCCGAACTTCTGCTTCTGGAAAGAGTACGCAAGCTCCTTCTTCCCCCACTGGTCTACGCCGGTGACCTTAGCGTTGTTGGAGGCGAGGATACTCTCAACCTTCTTAATCTCATCCTTAAGCTGGGCGTCGTTCAGGCGCGGGTTGAACACGACTATTGACTCGTAACGGCGAACTTCCATGACCTTAGTCCTTCTTCTTGCTTAACTACCTTCGAATTCCAAAAGCTTTTCTCTCGCGTCCGCACGGAAACCGGAGCCGACACCAGCGCGCAAGGCGCCCAGGAAAGCCGGGGGAGTGTACCAGAATGACCTGAAAAGACAACCGATCCTGGCCCTTTACGAGCCTACGCAAGGACCAAAACCCAACCAGCTTTCAGTAGGTTAGTGACGCTTAGCGGTTGAAGCGATTCTGCGCCGTTCGAAGCCCCTCCCGGGCCAGGCAAACGACAGCCTGTGCAGAGCGCACCATTAGCTCCTCGACGAACGGAAGCTCTTCCGAGTCGAAGCGGCTAAGAACCCATGCTGCAACGCCGTCCTCGGCTTTTGACATAGGGCTTCCCTCCGGGGGCTTCCCTACGCCGACCCGTACCCGCGCGTACGCTCGGCCTCCACAAACCGAGGAGATCGAGCGTAGGCCGTTGTGGCCGCCCTCGCCCCCATCAACCTTCACTCGCACAGACCCGAGCGGCAGGTCGATCTCGTCGTGAACAACTACCACCTCCGAGATGGGAATCTTCTTGTAAGCGAGAAAATCGCGCAGGGGCTCTCCGCTGCGGTTCATGAATGCTTGTGGCTTGATCAAGGACGCTGACCAATCGCCTACAGTTACAGGCGCCTCTAGGCGCTCGTCACGGCTGGACCAGCCCGCCTGATCGAGCTCACCGCGCAGGGCTGACTTTACGTTGGACAGAAGCCTGGTGTTAAACTCTTCGTCATCTGAGGCTCCCGACGCCGACCGAATCAGGTCCGTTACCAGGAAGCCGATGTTGTGCCGCGTGCAAAGGTAACGAGAGCCGGGGTTACCCAGTCCGACTACCGCGCGATACTCACTCGCCACGCTCACCCTTTCTCAGGAAACTTACTTTGCTGGCTTCGCCGCAGCAGGAGCTGCAGCAGGAGCCGCACCGGCCGCAGGAGCAGCAGCAGCGGCACCCTCAGCAGGAGCAGCGCCCTCTGCTGGCTTAGCCTCTTCCTCAACCGCACGCGGAATGACAACGCTAACGATCGTCTCGTGCGGATTGTCTGCCAGCGTCACGCCGGTGCCAAGCTTAAGCTGCTCAGCATGGATAGATTCGCCGAGGTTGAGCGAAGTGACGTCAACCTCAATGACATTCGGGATGTTCTTCGGAAGACAGCGAACGGACACCTCGTGCGTAACGACTGTGAGAATACCCTTCTCCACCTTCACGCCTGGCGCCTCGCCAACGATCTTCACAGGAACATCGACCAAAATCTCCTCGTCATCCTTCAAGGTCTGGAAGTCTACGTGAACAACGCGGCCCTTGAGGTAGTCCTGCTGGATCTCCTTTACGATGGCAGCCTTGCCATCGAGTGCAGCAAGCGTGCTCTTGAAGGTGAACACCTGCGACCGGCGCGCCTTCTGAGCGAGGATGGTGAACTCCTTGTACGGAACCTGAAGAGCAACGGGCTCATCATGACGGTGGTAGGCAACGCCCGGAATGTAGCCGGCCTTGCGGCTGCGGTTTGCCGAACCCTTGCCAGTGCTGGCTCTCTCAGTGACTTCAATAGTGAAATTTTCCACGGCTGTACTTCCTTCGTAAAAAGCGAGAGCGGGAAGCTACCAGAAGCCCGCGACCAGGTAAAGAGCTGCCATCCTTAGGTTTAGGGCGAGAAAAGCTAGCTCTAGGGAAGTGAAGCGAGCTGCTGATAGTAAATAATACCAAGTAGTTAGCGAAACAGGCTGCTTATTGAGTCATCCGAGTGGATGCGCCTAATAGCCTCGGCAAAGA
The DNA here is from genome assembly GCA_900299035.1 of Pseudomonadota bacterium. Taxonomy (GTDB): domain Bacteria; phylum Bdellovibrionota_C; class UBA2361; order UBA2361; family OMII01; genus OMII01. The sequence continues at coordinate 6,335 of OMIG01000120.1, read as the reverse complement.
GAGGGGCAACCGACAGAACTGTGACCTTATCGCCCGCAGCGCCCTTCTCGTGAGCGATCGTGTCGCTGACGATGACCTCTTCAATCGGAGAATCGCTGAGACGCTTTCGGGCCTCTCCCGAGAAAACTCCGTGGACGCAGCACGCCACTACCCGCTTGGCACCCGCCTTGAGCAGGGTATCCGCCGCTTTGAGTAGCGTCCCGCCCGTGTCAGCGATGTCGTCTACGATAACGCAGATATCTCCTTCCACCTCTCCCACGACGTTCATGGAATCGACCTTGTTGGGCCCAGCTCGGCGCTTGTCGATTACAGCGAGCGGAGCATTGTCGAGGCGCGTTGCCAAGAAGCGGGCTCGCTCAAGTCCACCCACGTCAGGAGACACGATAGTAACGCCATTGCTTCCGTATTTCGACTTGATGTACGGCACCATGATCGGCAGCGCGTACAGGTTGTCCACCGGGATGTCGAAGAAGCCCATCATCTGCCCAGCGTGCAGGTCCATAGTAAGCACTCGGTCGGCCCCGGCAGTCGTAATCATGTCTGCTATTAGCTTCGCTGTTATTGGAACTCTAGGCTTAATCTTTCGGTCTTGGCGCGCGTAGCCGAAGTACGGAACCGCCGCCGTAATCCGTCCGGCGGACGAGCGCTTAAGCGCATCGATGATGATGAGCAGCTCCATCAAGTGGTCGTTGCCTGGAGTGCTCGTGCTCTGCAGCACGAAGACATCTCCGCCGCGCACATTGTCTCCGATCTCAACCGAGATCTCGCCATCAGAGAACTGCACCACCTCTAACGCCCCGAGCGAAGCTCCGAGCGTCGATGCAACTGAGGCTGAGAATGCGGGATTCGAACGTCCAGAAAAAAGGAGGAGAGGTCGTGACACAGAGGCTCCTTGAATCGTCTACTGCCTAGACTTGCTTCCTAGAGGATCTTAACTCGTTGCCCGGGCAGGGGTCGAACCTGCGTATGGCGGAATCAAAATCCGCTGCCTTACCACTTGGCTACCGGGCATCATGCGGCCGCTCGCGGACTCCGTCAGGCGATGCCAGAGGCTCACCCCCCGCCCGACCGAACCTGAGCATCCATGCACGCTTTGAGTAGAACAGTCACAGGGGTTTGGCAAGTATAGCACGCGCCTTAGCGCCTGATTTCACCTGCCCGCTCACGGCAGCTAACCGCCCTCACAATCAGCCTGTGGGCCAAGCACCCTGGCCCTGAAGCAGCGACACCCTTGTCGCTCGAGTTCAGCCGACAGAAAGTCTACGGTCCCATCCTGCCCCTCGGGTACAAGGCCAAAGACAGCGCAACCAGAGCCCGTCAGCCCAGAAAGCCCTGGCAGAGCGCCTCGCAGAACGGCGAGCGCGTTGCCTACGGCCGGAACCATGCTCACAACATCCGCCTCAAAGTCGTTTTCAACCAGCCCTCCGATGCCGCGCTCTGGCTCCTGTATATACCTGTCTAGCTCCTCATCGAGCGCTGGCGGAACCATCGGGTGCGCTGCGCGGTAGTGATCGTAAAATGCCCTAGTCGGCACGGGAGTCGGCGGAACTGCCAAGAGAACCTCGTACGGCAGCAGATCGGACCCGGGAACCGGCTCTACTACCTCGCCGACTCCGGACACACGGCACAAACCGCCGCTCAGGAAGTACGGAACGTCAGCACCGCAGGTGAGCGCAGCCCCCACCAACGCAGACTTGTAGCTCTCGTCCGACAGGCCGAAATCACCCTGGAGAACCGTGCGAAAAACGCCGCTCAAAACCCGCAGCACCGTCGCAGCATCACTGCTCCCCCCGCCTAGGCCTGCGCCTATCGGGATGACCTTCTCCACACGAATGAGGGCGCCAATTGGAGCTTGCTCAAAGTCGAAAGCCCGCCAGAAGGCGTGGTAGGCCCGCACAGCAAGGTTGTGCTCAGGGGGGTCATGCAGTAGGCCGGAAGGAACCAGCTCCAGCGAAACCCGCGGCTCTGGAAGAAGCGTCACCGCCACGCTATCGCACAGAGAAGCTGAGCAGTTGAGCATGCTCAAGATGTGGTAACCGTCATCCCGCCGCCCTAGCACCTTGAGGCGCAGGTTGATCTTGGCAGGAGCCGGGGCAGCGATCTCCTTCCCGAAGCGATCGGCCAGGAGATCTCTCAGCTGCGATTCCAACAATTTTGCCCGAAGCCCGTTGCCTCTCATTACCCACCTAGAACACCCGTACTGTACCCTCTTCGGTCTGCAACCGGAAGTTCCCTATCGTATCGGCACGCACCATCTTCTTCCGTCTGCCAGGCCCGTGCGCAATGCCGTTTCTTCGGCTCGCCCTGTGCCGTATAGTGACCCGAATGGACAAAAATGATCAGCCTTTAAACCTCGAGCAGATCCTGGCAGTCGCAAAAGCAGCAGCCGCCAGGGCTTCGCAGATCGCCCGTGAGCAACGGGCCTCTCTCTCGGTGCAGGTCTCTTTCAAGGAAGCGCGAAACCTCGTAACGACCGCTGACCTAGCTTGTGAAGCAGCCATAATCGAAACCATCCGGGCCTCCTTCCCCAACCATACGATTCTGGCCGAAGAGTCCGCAGGCTCCGTAAACCCCGAGAGCTGCCGGACGGGCCCCGTTTGGGTTATCGATCCGATAGACGGCACCACCAACTACGCGCATGAGCACTACCAGGTTGGCGTGTCGGTTGCCTTCGCCATGGACAGCGTTGTGCTTGTAGCAGCGATCGAAGCCCCCTTCTTAGGCGAGGTCTTTACCGCGATTAAAGGGCGGGGTGCATTCCTCAATGGACGCGCGATTCGCGTGCGAGAGGTGAGCGGCGCCGAAGAGGCGCTGGTCGCCACCGGGTTTCCTTACCGCCGAGTTAACCTGAAAAACATCTGCGGTCGTGTTGAGCGTGTGCTGTCCCGTTGCAGAGACCTGCGCCGAATCGGTGCCGCAACCCTCGATATCTCCTGGGTCGGATGCGGCCGAATTGACGCCTTCTACGAGGAGGGACTCATGCCATGGGACGTGGCTGCATCGGGCTTAGTAGCGCGTGAAGCCGGGGCTATCGTTGCCCACTTTCCGTACGACAGCGATTCTCAGCGCCTCTCAAGCGCTTACAGCGGAGACCTGTTTGCAGACAACATCCTTATCGCCTCGCCGGGCTGCTACTCAGAAATAGAGAAGCTGCTAGTCGGCTAGATCTCGTCCCCCTCGTCAGGGAACCCTTCGCCGTCTTCCTCAGACGAGCGGTCAGTGTAGCGGCGCTCCTCATTTTCCTGCGCCGTCTTGCAGTCGATACAGAGCTGCGCCACCGGGCGCGCCATGAGGCGAGCAACCGCGATCTGCTCTCCGCAGCTCTCGCACTCGCCAAACGTGCCGTCCTCGAACTTCGCCAGGGCCGCGTCGATCTTCTTAAGGTGATTGAGCTCTCGCTTGCCAATCTTCAACAGCGAGTTTTGGTTAATCTCGAGAGATGCGATGTCAACGGAGTCACCCGAAGCAGTTTCGAGATCAGCCACCGAGGTGTCGCTCAGATCATCGAGGTGGCGCTGGATTCGGCGCTTCTCCTCTTCAAGCATCTCCTTCAATGTCTCTAGCTCTTTCTTCTTCATCGTCACCTTCCTTACGGGTCCTAACTTACCCGATTCCCGAAACTCTACAGAGCAAAGCTCCCGCACGCTATGATCGCTCTTAAGCGCGCCGCCGCGGGAAGCTGAACCTATTCCGCGCTCCTGCGCAACCCCTTAGGTTAGACGAGTGAACTGGCCCGTACAAGCATAATCGCTGACCGACGCGCGCTTTTTGATTGGGGCCTCGCAGCCACCCCTAAAAGCCCTTTACCCAAGGGCATCAGCGGATAAAAACGGCTTTTCACAGACCAGGCTCGAGCTACGAGAAATCAGCAGCCAAAGACGCGTTCCGTGCCCCAAGAAACCCATTTACGAGCCGTGGTACTCGCCAAACACGCTACGCAAAGCGTCCGAGATCTCTCCTACCGTGCACGACGCACGTGCGCACTCAACCGTCAGGGCGGTTAAGTCGCCACCCCCAGCCGCTCCCGCGGCTAAGGACTGCAACGCAGCGCTGGCGCGCGAGGCATCCCTTGACGCACGCAGCGCCACAGTACGCTCGGATTGCGCCCGTTCAACTGCCGGATCGATAGCTAAAATTTCAGGCTGAAGCTCGTCTCCTTCGCGAAAGACGTTCACGCCGACCACCTTATTTTCCCCACTCTCGACAGCTCGCTGGGCTAGGTAGCTAGAGTTCTCGATCTCGCCCTGCGGATAGCGCTGCTCGATAGCCGCAAGCATTCCTCCCATGGCGTCAATCTTCTCAATCCGGGCGCGCGCGCCCTGCTCTATCGAATCGGTCCAGGACTCTACCAGGTAGCTCCCGCCGAGAGGGTCAGCCGAAGCCGCAACTCCCGACTCGTCGGCGATGATCTGCTGTGTGCGGAGCGCGATGCGCGCACTCTCTTCAGTAGGCAGCCCGAGCGCCTCATCAAAGCCGTTAGTGTGGAGCGACTGAGTGCCACCGAACACTGCCGCTAGTGCCTGCAGCGTCGTTCGAACGACATTGCTATGGGGCTGCTGCGCCGTGAGAGAGCTTCCTGCCGTCTGGGTGTGAAACCGCAGCATCATCGACTTCGGATCCTTGGCCTTAAACCGCTCGCCAACGATCTGCGCCCAGAGCCTCCTGGCCGCCCGAAACTTCGCTACCTCCTCAAGGAAATTATTGTGGCAGTTAAAGAAGAACGCGACCCTCGGCGCGACCTCATCCACCGCCAGCCCACGTGCCGCCGCCGCCTCAAGGTAAGCAATCCCATTTGCGAGCGTAAAAGCCACCTCCTCAACAGCGGTGCTGCCTGCTTCCCGGATGTGGTAGCCAGAGACGCTTATGGTGTTCCACTGGGGGACATTCCGAGAGCAGAAGCTAAACAGGTCCGTAACGAGCCGCAGAGCGGGCCTCGGAGGATAGATGTAAGTGCCTCGCGCGATGTACTCTTTCAGGATGTCGTTTTGGGTTGTGCCACGCAGCTTGCTCCAGGCTACGCCTCGGCGCTCCGCAACCACGAGCAGGAAGGCCAGCAGCGTCGCTGCCGTCGCGTTAATCGTCATCGATATCGACACGTCCTCAAGCGGAATCCCAGACAGGAGCGTCTCCATGTCCTCGACTGACGCAATCGAAACGCCGACTCGGCCTACCTCGCCGCGCGCAAGGGCGTGGTCCGGATCGCGGCCCATCTGCGTCGGCAGGTCAAACGCCACGCTTAGCCCTGTAATGCCCTGCTGAAGCAGGAAGTGATAGCGCGCGTTGGTGTCCTTTGCGGAGCCAAATCCCGCGTACTGCCGCATGGTCCAAAGCTTGCCGCGGTACATCGACGGGTGAATGCCACGGGTGAAAGGAAACTCCCCAGGACGCGAATTGTCCGGAGCTGAAACGTCTTCGCGCGAGTAGACAGCCTTTATCTCGATGCCACTACTCGTGGACGGGTTCTTGGTCATGCGGCCTGCCTACTTCAGGCGGAGCGAGTTAGTTATTTTACGGGCAATCTCCTCAACCTGCGAGCGGCCCTCAGCCGGCCCGCCTACATTGATTGTCAGGAGCTTCCCATCGAACGATGTTGATATCAGTACAGTTACGATTCGTCCGCGCGTAGAGTCGCTCTCATACTCGTGCGCGAGGAAGGTGCGCCCGCCCGACTCCACTACCTCTCGGACAAGCCACTTCAAGCTGGGGATAGAAGTCTCGTAAGCCGCTTCGAGAGGCTGCTTGAATCCCGAAACAGCCGACGGCTCAAGCGGCACCTCGTCGAACCTCACCGCAATGAAGTACCCGCCGCTCTTCGACTTCCAGGCTGCATCAGGAAACGGAGGGGCTCGCCAACGCTCCTTAACCGCGACGCCGCCCATCACCCAGAAGTCTTTCGGGAGACGCAGCCTGACGCGCCCGCCGCACATCGACACGTCCCGCTCGTCTCCAGGCTCTTCGCAGTACGGAGGAGCGATAAACGACACGCGCTTCGGCGCCCCAAGCACACCCTTGTACTCAAGGGTTGCAAGGACAGCCCTCGGCGACTCAAGCCTCGCGTCGGGGTAATCTTCAGCAAGCGTCTCGCCCTTTCCGATGGCGACCAGGAATTCGCGAAACTCCGACCAGTCAGAAGGCCAGCGCTTATACTCACAGTAGAACGAAGATATGGCGCTGAAAGTCTCCTTCTCAAACTCCTCTGGAGGGCGCACCGGAGAGCTGGGGCCAAGACAGGCCGTCAGGTTAAGCGTGAATAACGCAAGAAGCCCACCAAGGGGCCGGAAACTCGAAAACCATCCGCTCATGCCCCTGCACGATACCCCCCGACTTCCCCCGCC
>OMIG01000119.1 GCA_900299035.1 Pseudomonadota bacterium | reverse complement strand
TTGGGCTCTTTGTACTGTTTATGGCTTACCCTTTAAGCCATGTGCTGTTGCGGGCTTTTTTTGTTGATGGGGCCCTCTCTTTTCGTTTTTTCTTCGCCATGGCCATAACGGAGTTTTACCGGGAGGCTGTTTTTAATAGTCTCAATCTTGCGATTCTCGTTACCCTGCTGACAACCTTAGTGTCCTTTCCTTTGGCTTTCCTCTTAGGGCGATACCGAGTTCCCGGGGGAGCGCTCGTCCACACCCTACTCCTATTGCCTCTCGTCGTGCCTCCGTTCGTGGGCGTATTGGGGGTCCGGCAGCTGTTTAGCCGCTTCGGAAGCGTCAACGTGCTGCTCCTGGACCTCGGGATAATTGAGCGCCCGATCTCGTGGCTAGGCGCCGGCGGGGTTCCCGGAATCGTGGCGCTTCAAGTGCTGCACCTCGTCCCGATCCTCTACCTTACGCTGCGCGCTTCGCTTAGCAAGATTAACACGGCGCTTGAGGAGGCGGCGCTCATGAGCGGGGCCAGTCGATGGCAGGTCGTTCGGAGAATCGTGCTGCCGATGGCTTTCCCAGGCTGGTTCGCTGGTGCCACGCTTGTTTTCGTCGGGAGCTTAACCGATCTGGGGACTCCGCTCATCTTTGAGTACCGCAAGACGGTTCCGGTCCAGATCTACAACATGCTGACGGACTTAAACGAGAACCCGGTCGGATACTCCTTCGTGGTATTCACCTGTTTCCTGAGCGTCTGCCTTTTTCTCATGTCTCGCGCCTCTCTCTCCGCAGGTAGCTACGCCAGCTCGGGCCGGATTGCCGAGAAGGAAGGCGCAAAACCGCTGCCCCGTTTGGCGGCAGTGTTCGCCGTGCCGATCCTGGCACTCTACATTGCGGCTTCTCTCCTTCCGCAAGCATCGCTCGCCCTCCTGTCGGTGTCAGGAGAGTGGTTCATGTCGGTGCTCCCAACTGAGTTTACGCTTCAGCACTACCTAGAAGTCGCACGCCACCCAATTGCAGCTCACAGCCTGCTCACAAGCCTATGGCTCTCTCTGGCAGCCAGCGGCCTGACAGTTGTCGTGGGCTTCCTGACGGCATACATCGTGGTGCGAGGTCGCGGGGGCATGCGCGCGCTGCTTGAAGCGTGCTCTATAATTCCGCTTGCTGTCCCAGGCATCGTTTTTGCGTTTGGCTACGCCGGAGCATTTGCTGGCACTCCGCTCGACAACCGCATAAACCCGTTTCCTCTTCTCATCGCGGCGTACGTAGTGCGTCGGCTCCCCGCGATGGTTCGCGCGGGAGCCGCCGGGCTTGAGGAGGCCAGCCAGGCTCTCGAAGAGGCCGGGCTAATGGTCGGCGCATCTCCCTTGCAAGTCACTCGCCGAATCATCTTCCCGCTCATTCGCCGACACCTAGCTGTCGGCGCGCTTCTAACCTTCGCCTACTCCATGCTCGAGGTGAGCGACAGCCTTCTGCTGGCAATTGAGGAACGCTTCTATCCGGTCTCTAAGGCGATATACGCTTTAATCGGCCGTCCCGACGGCCTGGAGCTTGCGGCGGCGCTTGGAGCGGTGGTTACCGTAATCCTTGCTTCTTCGTTTTACATAGCAGAGCGGCTCTCGGCTCGAGCCCGAGGCCGATTGCTCTCGCTTGCAGCCCTCACCCTGCCCCTGTGGCTAGGGGGAGCATCCGCGGCGCAGGCGGACGAGGTGATTATCGCTAGTGCCCACTGGGAGGGGATGAAGCGCGAATTTGAGTGGGGATTTTCAGAGGCCTACCGTGCAAGAACCGGGCGCGAGGTCTCGGTTCGCTGGGTAGACCTGGGAGGGGTGAGCGACACGGTAAAATTTCTCAAAGGCCAATTCCGGGCTGACCCCAAGGCGCTTGGAATCGACCTCATGTTCGCTGGCGGCACGGACGTCTTCCTCGACCTGCAAGAGACAGGCCTACTAGAACGGGCAGGAGTCAGCCCGTCCGTCCTCGAAAAGATTCCACCGACCATAGGAGGGGCTCCGCTGTACGATCCTCAGGGCTACTGGTTCTCTGCTGCTCTCAGCACCTTCGGCATCGTCTACAACAGAGTGGCGCTTCATCGCCTCGAACTGCCCGAGCCTCGCTCCTGGGCCGACTTGGCGCGCCCCGAGTACTTCGACCTTGTCGGCGCAGGAGATCCTCGAAAGAGCGGGAGCATGCACGCCATGTTCGAGGTGATCCTCCAGGGCTACGGCTGGTCGGATGGCTGGCGCCTGACTCAACAGATCGGGGCGAATGTTAGAAATTTTTCCGGCGGCGCTTCAGCGATCGGGAAAGAGGTGGCAACCGCTGAGATGGCCGTTGGCATGGCGATAGACACCTACGCCGGCGACATCATTCGGCGCTACGGAAGCGACCGCGTGGGTTTCGCGCTTCCGGCTGATTTTCCGGCAGTAAATGGCGATGGCATCGCGATGCTCCGCTACGCGCCCAATCCGGATGTCGCCCGGGCTTTCATCGAATTTGTGCTCTCGGAGAAGGGGCAGCGAATTTTTCTGGCAAAGATTGGCTCTCCTGGGGGGCCGCGCAAGTACGAGATCGGCAAGTTTAGCGTCATGCCGAGCCTCTACGCAGAGGTTGAGGCAGCAACGGTGGTCAAAGCAAACCCCTTTACTCTGCCGAACCTGATTCCCTACGACGCGAGGGCAGCCTCGCGTCGCTGGGCTCTGGTAAACGACCTCTTCGGCGCCTTTATCATCGACTCACATGATACGCTGGTTCAGGCGGCGCTTCGCAGCTCAGCGGGCGACGCGCCGCTGGCGCCAATGCCGGTAACTGAAGCCGACGCCGAGCGCCTGCTCTCTCGTGGTCCCTGGGGGGCTGACGCCGCTACCCGAACTGACCTGCTCCGGGCCTGGGACCAGGAATCGCGAAAGGGGCGCGGGAGCGTCTGGCAGAGTGTCGCTTGGGTTCCCTCAGCGCTCCTAGCCCTTGCGCTCGCGCTTCTCGCCCTACGCCGTATTCGAAGGGGCTCGACGTAGCCCGAAACTTTTTCTGCTCGGACGCGAACACACTCCTAAACGGCGCCAGCCGCCCTGTAGGAGACCGCTATGACCTCGATTGAGCCAGTAAGCTGCTCGTTCCCGCGAGCCATGACACCAAACTCCGAACCAGCCTACGACCCCTTGAGTCCGCTCCTTCAGGTCGGCTTCGGGCAGCGCACATTCGATGCCGAAGGCCTCGAAACGCCAGGCCGCTTCTTTAGCCGCGCGCTACACTGGCCCGGAGGGGCTAGCGGCGTAACGATCGGGCGTGGCTACGACATGGGGGGCCGGAGCCCAGAGCAGGTACAGCGCGAGCTGCTGCGTGCTGGACTAGAGGCTGGCGAAGCGGCGCTCCTGTCGCGCGCCGCCGGGCTCAAGGGCGGGGATGCACGGAGCTTTGTCGCCGAATGGAAGCCGTGCGCCCCTGTACTCTCTCTACAAGCCCAGCAATCTCTCTTCACCAATGTGACCCTGCCTGAGACCCTTCAAGACGTGCGCCGCATCCTTGAGAAGCCCGATGTGGTAGCTCGTTACGGCGCGGTTGCCTGGAACACTTTGCCTGCTGCAGCACAGGAGCTGCTCTTCGACCTTCGATACCGAGGCGACTACACCCCGGGAACCCGTGAGCGCATTCAGCCTCTCCTGGTTGCAAAAGACTGGGCAGGCCTCCGTGAGGCGATGGAAGACCGGCCGTTCTGGCAGTCACGAGGTGTGCCCGCAAACCGAATCACCGCCAGGACAGAGATCGTGTCGGAGCTATAGCTCCCAGTTCTCGCCCAGGGCTGCCTTGAGCGCTCGCTCTTCCTCTTTCTGCCGCTTGATGTCTTTGAGACGCGAGTTGAACAGGGACCAGAAGAGAGGCTGCGGAAGGCGCTCGCGGTCTTTCGCGAGACGCAAGATCGTTGCCTGCAAGTCTCCGACTTCTTTAGCAACGGCGGAACGCTCGGTTGGGCATGGCGGTTCTTCGTCGTCTTCTCTCTTCACCCTTCCATTGTAACTCGGACGAGGGCCTCGGGCGAGAAAATTCTAGCGACATGGCGCGGCTGAAAATTTCCGCTGACGCTGATGAGAAACAGCAGGAGGGTCGATACGATGGCTTCTCGAAGCGCTGACGGTACCCCGTCGACACCTACCCGATAGCCGTCGCTGCAGGGACGTCTCCTCGCCAGCGGCGGTAATCATTGAGAATCTTAACGGCGTATCTCATGACTTCTCCCGGAATTCTCCGTTTCCCCTTGCCCGCCATCTCCACGTGACCCGGCCCCCAGTTGTAGGCGACGAGCGTCATGACTTTATCGCCATCGTAGGATGCCTCTAGCTCCTTGAGAAATGCGATGCCCAGACGCAGGTTCTGGTCAGAGTCGTAGAGCTGCACTTTCTTTATTTTGAGCTTTCCGG
>OMIG01000118.1 GCA_900299035.1 Pseudomonadota bacterium | reverse complement strand
GTGGCGGCCGTTGCAGCGGCAGGGCACGAGCAGGAGGCCGCTGAGCGCGCCGTTGGGAGGCTTGAGCAGCTTGGCTTCTTTGCGCTGTAGTGCTTTTGCAGGGCTCGTCGCTGCGTTGCTCCTGGTGCCCCTTCGGGCGCACGCTGACCCAGAGCTAACGACGACAGTCTTTGCCGACACCTACTACGCGCACGACTTTAACGACCTGCCGAGCAAGGAGCGCCCCTACACGACCCAGGCCTACTACAACGAAGAGTACACGCTCAACCTCGGCTACGTCAGCGCTGACCTAAAAGACGAGCAGTGGCGCGCTCGGCTCTCCTCGCAGTACGGCACCTCGGTCATCGCAAACTACGCCTCGGAGCCAGACGAGTTCTGGCGCTACGTGCAGGAGGGCTTCGCTGGGTACCACGTCTCCCCACGCCTCTGGATCGACGCGGGCATCTACTTCTCGCACATCGGTTCTGAGAGCTGGATCTCGGCTCGCGACATCAACTACACACGCTCGCTCATCGCCGAGAACTCGCCGTACTACCAGAGCGGCGTGCGCGCCACGTACGAGGTGTCAGACACCCTCGTGACGCAGGTGCACCTGCTGCGCGGTTGGCAGAACATCTCAGCAGACGAGAGCCTCTCTCTGGGCACACAGGTGAAGTGGGGAGGCGACAAGGGCTGGCAGTTCACCCACAATACGTTCCTGGGCGACATCCACGGCACCCGCTTCTTCAACGACTTCATCCTCGTCTATCGCAGCGAGTCTGGGTGGCACAGCTCGCTTACCTTCGACGTCGGCGTGCAAGACCAGCGGCAGTACGATCGCACCGCGTGGTGGCACGGCTGGTCGTGGCTCGTGCAGCAGCCGCTGTCGAACGACGTGCGGCTCGGCACCCGCGTCGAGCGCTACGCCGACCCGCACAAAGTGATCATCGAGGCTGTAAACGGCAAGAGCGTAAACTTCACCGGCCTCTCCATGAACGTCGACGTGGACGTCACCGACTGGCTCCTGTGGCGCACCGAGTACAAGGTGTTGTTTGACACTGAAGGGGTCTTCCCCAACGCAGGCGGCTACCGAGACTACGACCAGCTGCTGGTTGGGTCGCTGACGGTTCAGTTGGACAAGTGGTCCTGAGAGCGCCCTAGCGCTGAAGATTGGGTCATCGGGGCTTCGAGTGGGCAAGGTTCCGCGTTGTAGGGACGTGCACCTGCTGGTGCGCGTGCACGTCAACGTGCCCGAAATCCGGTGTTACGGTGGGTGGAGGTATGGCTAAAAAGACCCGTTTTTCGTCGACTGCGGCGTCTCCGGCCGCAACGGTAAAAGCTGCGGCTTTAGTCGGGTACGTTCACGTTCAGGTGCACGAGCACGTGCACGAAAAATAGCCGATTTTCTTGCCAAATTAGGAGGTTGTCGGCTTGCACTAGGCGCTGCCACCACTCGATTCCGCGATGAGCCTGAATGTTTTCTTCTTGCCCGGATCTGCTGAGAGTCGTCGAGCTAAAGCTTATCTCTCGCACAGCCGATGTACCCATTGGGGAGCTACGTAGGCATCTCTACGGGATTCGTGTCGCATGGGAACAATGAAAGCAGCCAGCCGATTGCTTCGGGCGCTGATAGTCGCTCTCTGCTTTGCCCCTGCGCTGGCTCAGGCAGCCCATATCTCTTACTTTCAGTGTAACGCGCTGCCCAACTCGGGTGCGACGTACTACAACGCAGTCACCTACTGCCAGATAAATGTCACTCGACCGGCACTAAACACGTCCGCGACGCTTCTGTCGTTAGGGTTTCACGAGACAACTAATCCGGATCGCGCAATAGCAACGTCGGTTGGCGCCGGATCTTGGGCCCGCATCACGCTCGGGCCGCTCATTAACGACGCTGGGCAGCGGTTAGCAATTATAACTGGCGAGGTGCCTCTGGGGGGAACCTCGATTCTAGGAATCAACGTGCGATTCTCTGGGCCATGTGGCGCATCGGTAGGCCTCAACGCTGTAATCTCCTCGATTGATAATGGCGGCTCTGTTGTGGATCGAACCTTCACTCTGCCGGCGTGTCCAACGGTGACTCCAACGGCCACGCCGACAATTAGCCCGACATTGACGCCTACTAGTTCGCCGACGTTGACTCCGAGTGTTACTCCGACAGGGAGCCCGACCGCGTCGCCATCAGCCACGCCGACACTGAGCCCCACAGTGACGCCTACTCACTCGCCGACACGAACGCCAACAACTACTCCGAGCCAGTCGCCTACGAGCTCGCCGACGTTGACTCCGAGTGTGACACCGTCAGGTAGCCCGACTGTGTCGCCGTCAGCCACGCCGACCTTGAGCCCGACGGTGACGCCTACGCACTCACCGACAAGAACGCCGACTACCACTCCAAGCCAGTCGCCCACGAGTTCGCCGACGTTGACTCCGAGTGTGACACCGTCAGGTAGCCCGACCGCGTCGCCGTCAGCCACGCCGACCTTGAGCCCGACCGTGACGCCTACTAGCTCGCCGACAGGGACGCCCACTACTACCCCCAGCCAGTCACCCACGAGCTCGCCGACGTTGACTCCGAGTGTGACTCCGACAGGTAGCCCCACTGCGTCGCCGTCAGCCACGCCGACACTGAGCCCGACGGTAACGCCTACTCACTCACCGACAAGAACGCCGACTACCACTCCCAGCCAGTCGCCCACGAGTTCGCCGACGTTGACTCCGAGTGTGACTCCGACAGGCAGTCCGACCGCGTCGCCGTCAGCCACGCCAACAAGGAGCCCGACCGTGACGCCTACTCACTCACCGACGGGAACGCCGACCACTACTCCAAGTCAGTCGCCTACGACCTCGCCGACCGCAACCCCGACTAAAACGCCCACGAGGTCGCCAACTGTGACGGCGACCAGCACGCCGACTGACACTCCGCGGGACACACCCACCAGCACTCCCACAGAAACACCGGTAGACACGGCGACCAACACTCCGACCAATACGCCTCAGGACACGCCCACTAGCACCCCGACAGAGACGCCAGCAGATACACCTACCAGCACGCCCACCGACACCCCGCAGGACACAGCAACGAGCACGCCCACAGAAACACCGGTAGACACGCCGACCAACACTCCAACCGATACGCCAACAGATACACCTACCAGCACCCCCACTGACACACCGCAGGACACAGCAACGAGCACTCCCACAGAAACACCGGTAGACACGCCGACCGACACCCCAACCGATACGCCTCAGGACACGCCCACCAGCACTCCGACGGATACGCCAGCAGATACACCTACGAGCACGCCCACAGATACACCGGTAGACACGCCGACCAACACTCCGACCGATACGCCTCAGGACACACCCACCAGCACTCCGACGGATACACCAGCAGACACAGCGACGAGCACGCCCACAGATACACCGGTTGACACGCCGACCAACACTCCGACTGATACACCTCAGGACACGCCCACCAGCACTCCAACCAATACACCGCAGGACACGGCCACTAATACGCCGACAGGCACGCCAGCTGACACAGCGACGACCACTCCGACTGAAACGCCAACAGCCACAGCGACATTTACAGCCACTCCCACCGCCACGTCGACTGCCACTGCGACCGCAAGCGAAACGCCACAAGACACAGCGACAAGCACCCCCACGGCGACTCAGACCCCGGCTGACACGTCGACCAGCACTCCAACAGCCACGGCAACGTTCACATCCACCTCGACCGCAACAGCTACGGCCAGCGAGACCCCGCAAGACACTGCAACGAGCACGGCAACTGCAACAGCAACCCAGACCCCGGTGGCCACGGCAACACTTACGCCGACAGCCACGGCATCGAAGACTCCTCAAGACACCCCGACAAGCACAGCGACTCCGACACAGACGCCGGCAGACACTGCAACGAACACGCCAACAGCAACGTCAACATCCACAGCGACGGCGACAGACACCCCGGCTGACACGAAGACGAGCACTCCGACAGCAACCGCAACTTTCACTTCAACGTCAACCGCAACAGCTACGGCCTCAGAAACACCGCAAGACACAGCGACGAGTACAGCGACATCGACAGCCACGTCGACGCACACCGCCACAGCGACGGCAACGGCAACATCGACCGCGACAGGAACTGCAACCGCAACCAGCACAGCGACGCCAACGCCGAACGGCGGAGGGGCGCCAGAGTGCAGCGATGAGGTGGACAACGACGGCGACCAGCTCATAGACCTGATGGACCCAGACTGCGACAGCCCTGATGACCCGTCTGAAGCAGCTGATGCAGTCGGGCCGTTGGCTGTGCTGCTGGAGGGCGTGTACGACAACGGTGACGGAACCTTCGAGG
Organism: Pseudomonadota bacterium; assembly: GCA_900299035.1. Lineage (GTDB taxonomy): Bacteria > Bdellovibrionota_C > UBA2361 > UBA2361 > OMII01 > OMII01. The sequence continues at coordinate 9,856 of OMIG01000118.1, read as the reverse complement.
CTTACTTCTCGTACTTAAACTCAACTGAATCCGATATCGCTGTAGCTATCGGGGACGCTAGTGAAGCGAAGAACTTCTTCTCGCCTGGAGTGCCGTCGAGAGGGCAGCCCGCCGTGTTCAAGAAAGGCGTGTTCCGTGGAGCGTTCCACTTCACCTTCTCGGGTGAGCGCTTGGTGTGGACGGTGAAACCCGCGGGAGGACGGGAGATGCAGGTCGAGGTGAGCGCACAGAGCCCGCGGCTGGAGCCCGTGGAGCCGGTGGCGGAGTGCATCAACCAGAACAAGGCTGGCGGGTTCGTGGCAACGTTTGGCTACCTGAACCGCAACGAGATCGACATATCGATACCGATTGGCAAGTTTAACAACTTTGCTCCAGGCAAGCAGGACCGCAGCCAGCCTAACCTGTTCTTCACGGGGCTCAACACGAGCGTGGTCTTGGCGGGCTTCGACACGGAGCTTTCGTGGCAGCTGCCTGGAAAGCGGTCAGCGGTCAGCCCTACGACTAAGGTGTGTGAGTGCACGGGCAGCAACACGCAAGTCAGCAAAGACAGGGTGATTAAGACCAGCGAAGAGCTGGGCCTCGTGCTCTTTACGGCCACCGACAACTTCGAGAAGGCTAGCCTGATACGCATGGGCGGAGCGTCCGTGGCGGCAAAGAAGAGGCTCAAAGCAGCGATAGCGAGAGTCAAAGCAAAGACGGCGCAATCGGTGGTCGAGGTACGCGACCGAGTGAGCTCACTGCCGGACGTAAGTCGAAACTGCCCGCAACTCCCGGCGAATTGCAGGCAGGTGGATGACGGGCCAACTCTCCAGCAGCTTCGTATATTCTACGTGCAGAAGCAGAAGCAGGTGATGCGCACCGTGGGCCGCTCGAACTTCATCGCGCCTTCGATCGCGAAGAGGAACAAGGGTCTCATCAAGAAGGCCAAGGTGATCGTGAAAGCCGGGCTCGCCGAGCTCGACAAGATCCCGCGCTTCAGGCTGGTCTGTAAGTAGCAACAAAAGGGGACAGACACCTTTATCAGCATGGCAGAGCCGCTGATTAAGGTGTCTGTCCCCTTTTTTTACTACTACGAGAATTTCGTACCCCAAGCCCCTAACTGATATTGGCCAGAAAGCCTGAAGCAAAACCCCCGGCAGCGTGGATTAGGGGGTGAAGGGCAAAGCTAAGAATTACTCGCATGACTCAGGATCTGGCAGCAAAAATAGGTACCGCGCTCGACAAGCTGGAAGCTGCGCTCGATGCTGCCACCGGCTCGGCCGGAATTTCGCTGGACCACGACGAGAAGCTCCACGCTCGGGTAGAGGCGTATCGCGAGGTTGTTCGTCGTCAGCGCATCCTCGCAAGAGACATTCAGAAGGCAGTGGCCCGCCACGACCTGCGTGAGGTGTCGCGCATCGGCACGGTTATCAAGCAGGCATCCGTCCTAATGAAGATGGACCTTCAGCACATCCTAAGCTCAATACGCCTCCTCAAAGAGCGCGACCTTCGGTCTGCGGCGTAGAAACAAACAAAGGTGTGTGTCCCCTTTTTTTCGCCTAGCGCCGAAGCTGCAGCACAAATCCGATCAGCAGCGTGAGCAGCGCCATGAAGGCCCACTCGTACACGTACCCGATGTGGATGTCGGGCGGTGGCGTGGTGTCGTACGCGGGGAAGGGGTAGGGCGCGTCTGGCGAGTCCATGCCGAAGCTCTCGACAGTCGATGGCCCCGTGACGTTTAGCACGTCGTGGCGCCCGGCCTCGCTGCCCTTGACGATCTGCGACGCAAGCAGCGGATCGTTAGGATCCTTCATCGTCTCAAGGTAAAAGGGCAGGATGGGGTAGGGGAGCTGCTTAGCGATGTTGTCGACGTCCACCCGCAGCCACTGGTCTACCCAGGGCTTTCCCGGCCCAGCGGGTGGATCGCTCGGCGCAAGAAACTTCTTCGGCATCGTGTCTTTAATCAGCCCGAACATCTCCGTGCGCTCCGGCCGTTGGTAGCGAGAGCGGCTCTCGGCAGATTCACGGCCGAGCGGCAGGAAGCCACGGTCGACGAGCACCCAGGTGTCGGTTCCGTCGAGCTTGAGGGGGGTAATGACGTGAACGCCGGCGCGCTTCTCGTACGAGCGGTTGCGCAGCAAGAGCTCGTGCTTAAAGTCGAAGGAGCCTGAGAGCTTCACCCGTCGCCAGGTCAGAGTTCGCGGGTCTGGGTTCTGGGCGAGCAGCGAGGGCAGGTCGACCGGCTCTAGGCGCAGGGTTTGGTTTAAGGTTTCGATGAGCGCCAGCTTCTGCAAGTGACGGTCCCACTGCCAGAACGACATGCCAACCATGAACGCCGCCAGGAGAGCGCAGGTGATTGAGACCTTTGGCGAGAAGCGAACATTCATGCCACCAATAGTACGACTGTGGGGCGTGGGGATAAAGGAGCAAGGCCACTCGCAAAGTAAAAGCGTCTAGCCAAGCCTGGCCAGGTGAGGCGTCAGGTGCCGCAGGCAGGAGGGCGCGCCCCAAACCTCTTAAGTTGTTGATTTCTCATGGGGCTGTTGCATGTACTCAACGCCAGCCAGAGTGCTATCCTCTGACCCGGTTTTGGGCAGCCGTGCGAGAGGCTGCCGAGCCGTGATGGAGAGTCGTAGGGATGTTCATTCTTGGCGCAGGCGCTGCGCACCCAGACAACGTGCTGACTGATGAGACGCTCGCTGCGCTCGGGGTAAACCCCTCGCCGGCAGAGAAGCAGCTCCTCGGAAGGTTCGGCGTGCGAGCACGGCGCACCACCCTGCCGCTCGACTACATCCGCGGCGCTAAGCACCTCGACGTGCTTGAGGCTCGCAAGGCCGCAACTGCATCCCCGACATCGCTCGCAGCCGCTGCGGCGCGTGCCGCCATGGCTCAGGCTGGCATCGCTCCAGAGCAGCTTGGGCTAATCATCGCTGACTGCGCGACTCCATACCAAACCTGCCCGTCAGAGGCGCAGCGCGTCGGCGGCGCACTCGGCCTTAAGGTTCCCTCGTACGACGTTAACGTCGGACTCGGCGCGATCCCGCACTTCATCGACATGCTCTCGTCGTGGAAGCCCGAGCGAGTTCCAGAGTACGTGCTGTGCGTTTCGGCGAACACCCCCACGCAGCAGGTCCGCTACGGCTCAGACACGCTGGCAGCGTGCCTGCTCGGAGACGCTGCGACAGCCCTCGTCATCTCTGCGCGCCACACCGGAAAGCTGCGCGTCAGGGCATCTTTTGCGGAGCGCGACAGCGCTGTTCGCGCGCCGATCTCAATCGTTCGTAGTGTTTCGATAGCCCCTGAGCGGCTCATGCCAGAGCCGCTGCTGCGCGACAAGCTGAGCGCGAGCCTGCTGCGCCTCGGGGCGAAGAAGGGCGCTTTCCTCGTTGGCCCGCAGCTCTTCGCCGGAGACACTCGCTGCATGGCCTCAAGCCTCTCGATCCCAGAGAGCCTAGTGTCGTCTCCGACTGCCGAGGGCGGATGTGCGCTCGGCTCAAGCGCAGGCTGCGCGCTCGCCGCGCTGTGGGACCGGCTGCAGGCGGGTGATGAAGTGGCGATCGTCCATGAAGGCGACGGAAATTGCAGCGGCGCGCTGCTGGAGGCTGTGTAGAAGATGCTCGATATCCTGGGCATGGGCACATGCCACCCGACAACATCGATCGACAACCACTTCCTCGAAGCTCTCGACATCGGGACGAACGCGCAGTGGATTGAGGAGAAGATCGGCGTCATCGAGCGCGTGACGACCCTCAGCGCAGACTACATTCGCCAGACCCGCAACCAGGACCCGCGCAAGGCGCTTGAGGTTGCCGCCATGTCGGCAACTGACATGGGAGTAGAGGCTGCCAAGAAAGCGCTCGCTCAGGCAGGCATTAGCGTGAGCGACGTCGGCATGGTTATCGTCAACTGCTGCGCCCCGCGCGAGACGATGCCGAGCGAGGCCGTGCGCATCGCAGAGCGGCTCGGCTGCAAGGCGCTCGCATTCGACGTCTACACTGCCTGCCCAGCATTTGCGCTGCACGTCGACTTCCTCAGAAACTACCGCGAAGAGAAGCTGCCGGAGTACGTGCTGTGCATCTCGACAGCTGCCATGACGCAGCACGTTAACTACAACGACCGCTCCGACGGCGCCATCTGGGGCGACGGCGCTGCGGCGTGGGTCATGTCCGCGCGGCACAAGGGCAAGCTGGAGGTGCTTGAGTCCAGCTTCACTGCCGACCCAACCCGCTGCGAAGCCGTTGTGGTCGACAGCTTCGGATTCTTCCGCCAGGACGGCCGGGCTGTCCGCGACTTCTCGGTGCGCCAGACCGTGCGCCTCGTGAAGGCGATCGAGGAAACCTTCCCGATCGACTGGAGCCGCGACATCTTCATCGGGCACCAAGCCAACCGCACCATGCTTGAGCAGATCGTCAACAACCGCGAGATTCCGCCATCCAACCACTGGCACAACGTGACCTACCTGGGGAACCAGGCCGGAGCCGGGGCTCCGTCGGTGCTCTCGATGCACTGGGACAAGATCACCCCGGGGCAGCACATCGTCGTTGCTGTCGTTGGGGCCGGGCTCTCGTGGGGCTCGATCGTGCTGCGGGCACGGTAGCCCTGCCTAGCTGCCCGCAGCGAGCGGGAAAGAGTCACTGCCTGGCGCTGCTGTGAGAGTGGGCGTCCGCTGCCCGGAGCGAAAAGAGCAGGCTGCCGACGAGCATCCAGACCAGAATCAGCACCTCGCTGTCGCCGACGTTGTACTCAACGAGCCCAGCAGCCTGCCACGAGATGATGGCGCACCCCATTCCGACTGCGGCGATGTTCCGGCGGTCAGCGAAGCAGCACTTGAGCAGCGCGATGACGAACCAGATGAAAAACGCCGCACCGAGCCATCCGGTCTCAGCCACGATGTTGAGCAGGTTGTTGTGAAAGTGCTTTAGCTCCTGCGGAATCTCCGGCGCGAGGGTCCGAATCACGCCGCTGTTGTGGTAGCCGATGCCGAGCGGGTACTCGGCAGCGAGGTCAACAGCGATGCGCCACATGGTGCTGCGGCCGCCAGAGATCGTGAAGTGCTCATAGCTTGCGGCGAGCCTGTCGCGCACCGGAGCGAGCGCCACGACAGCTAGGGCGCTCAGCGCGATGAGGGCAGCCAGGGCGCGGCGCGCGTAGAAAGCGAAGAAGACAGCCGTGCCAGCCAGCACTCCGAGCCACGGACCACGCTTGAGGTTTATCACGAGGGTGCTCAGGAGCAGCGGAAGCTGCACCGCCGCGAGCGTGGCAACGCGCTGCGCAGCACCCGATGCGTGCAGCGAGTGCCGAATGTTCAAGAGCGCAAGCAGCGCCGTCGCTGCCGCGATAGCCAGCGAGACGCCCTGCGAGAGCCCTTCCTCCGCGCGGAAGCTGAGCGAGAGCAGCAGCACAGAGAGCAAAATTCCGACTGCCACGCGCCCCCGCCCGTAGCTTCTGTGTGGCAAGGCGCTCGCGAAGTGCCACAGCAAGCCGATTGCCACGACTGTCGTGACAGCGAGCTGCCCTGACTCAGTGACCTTGCCCTGGAACAGCGGCGGCACCCAGGCAGGCGCTGCGGCTTCAAGCACCGAGTGGATAGCGGAAATCGACTGGCCTGCGATGATGGCAGCGCTGGTCTGCGTGAACGGCGCGTGGCGCAGGAACACCATGATAGTTCCGGCGAAGAAGAAGAGCGACACGATCGACGAGAAGCCGTTGCGCGGGTTGATGCCGATGATGAGCGACACTGCGCAGGCCAGGAAGAAGAGCGAGAGCGGCACGAGCACCTTGCGCTCACGCAGCTCTAGCCTGCGAGACTCTGGGTTCACTACGAGGGAGACGGCCCACAGCACGATCATCGGCGCGAGTACTGCGTAGGCGAGCGGTAGCTTGAGCGGGATGAGCAGCGCCGCCAGCGGACATCCGACCGTAAAGATTGTGCGTGAGCTGCTGCTCGACCCAACCGCAAGGGGACCTTGGCTCGGCTCTCCCCCTTCCGTGTTCGTGTCAGCTCGTGAAGTCATGCGCAAATCGGCGTTGTGTGAGGTTGCGGAGAGACGTGATTCCGTCGGCAGCCGAGCTGTCTCGCTCTCCAGAGGCGCTTGCACTGCGCGCGGGCCGAGGCTCGCGCGCAACGCAGCGCAGCCGGGCTACGAGGCGTCGTCGGTCTCGGTCTCTTGCTGGTTAAACTCGTCCCGGATCTTCTTGGCGAACTCTACAGCGACGGGCGAGCGGTTGCGCTGGATGACGCCGTCTACGTACTCCTTGAGGCCGTCCTCTAGGTTGACGTGCTCGATCGGTCCTTCTTTCAGCAGGATTGCGCGATCTGCCTCCGGGTTCGTTGAGTTCTCAAGCTCGGCGAAGAGCGCCTCGACGCCCGGCATGCCGGCGTTGAGGGCCGACTTCACGTACAGGTGCGAGTACTCGTCGCGCATGCGGATGTTGTCCTGCACGGTGGGAAGGGCGTTCGCCTCTGGGATGAACTCGGCGATTCCGATGCCAGATGAGTAGTAGCCGTCTGGGTCGCCGCGCTCCTTGGTGTGCTTGGAGAGGATCTCGAGCGCCTCGACGGTTCCTTGGTTGGTGACTGCCGCAACCGATGCTTCTCGCAGCGTGTCGTTCGGCGAGACCATCTGCTCACCGAGGTAGCGGACGACCTCGTCGTTGCCGAGCGAAAGCTCAAGCGCCTCTGCGTACATGTCAGCCTCGTCGTTTGAGCGGGCTGTCTTGATCGACTCTGTCAGGGTCTGGATGTTCTCGATCTTGCCGCTGATGGCGAGGATCTCCGCTAGGTACGCGCGCTGCTCCTGGGGGGTCGACGCGTTGGTCGCCTTGTCGCGGACGGAGGTATAGAACTCAAGGCACCAGGTGCACTCTGGGCCGGGTTGCGTGAACTGCTCAAGGATTGAGTCATCGTAGTCTTTGCTGCCTTTGAGCACCGCGTCGAGCGCTTCCTGAGCTGAGGCGTAGGTCTCCCCGGCAGGCTTGACTGCAGGAATCTCTTCAACGACCTCAACCTCCGCCACGCCCGACTCATTTACGTTGCCCACCGAGACGTTAATCGGGTTAGCGGCGCTTGAGCCTGTTTTCGAGCCGTTGGCAGCTGAGCCTGACGAAGCGCTCGTTGGTGCCGAGGGGCCTGTGGCGACCTGCGTCTTCGGCGCGCGGTTCACCCAGAAGGCGACGGCTACAGCGATGGTTGCTACAAATATCAGTGGTACGATGGCTTTCTTCATGTTTCTACGTTCCTCGACGATTTTCGGGCGAAGGCTTTAGACGCCCGAACGCAGCGGGATATTTACCAAAAAGGCTCCCCATTTATAGAGGAGAAGTAGTGTGGAGCGAAAGGGAGAATCCTACGGCGAGGGCTGCTATGCGCCTGGTTTAAATGCGTTTTTTGCCCTGGTCGAGCTCTCGTGTGGGCTTGGCAGCCTGGTCGCTGCTGCGAGCTGTTGCGTGATCGGGCGCATGTGGTCGTTACCGACCGTGCCGTTGTTCTCGGTTTCGGCATCGAAATAAAGCTGATATAGCCGTGGTTACAGGTGGTTGCGCCAAACTTGAGGGCTGTTCGAAGGCCCTGTCAGGCACCGCCCTCCCTTTCCTCAAAGGGTTTAGTTTAAAAGTCTGCTGCCACACACGATACCGAGATGTTGCCAAACGACCGATTCCTGCGCCGCCTAAAAGAGAAAGTCATCATCGCCGACGGTGCGATGGGCACGATGATCCAGCTCGCCAACCCGACCCCCGAGGACTACGGCGGGCTCGACGGCTGTAACGAGTACCTGATCTGCACTAAGCCGGACCTGATTCGCGAAATCCACGCCAAGTACTTCGAGGCCGGGGCTGACTTGGTAGAGACCAACACCTTCGGCTCCTCGCGACTGGTGCTCGCTGAGTACGACATCGGTGAGCGGGCGTACGAGGTTTCAAAGCTCAACGCTGAGGCGGCGCGCGCCGTGGCGAACGACTTCTCGTCAAAGTCGTGGCCGCGCTTCGTGGCAGGGTCTGTTGGGCCAGGCACGAAGCTCCCGACGCTCGGGCACATTACCTACGACGACATGTTCCAGTCTTACCTGCCGCAGATGATGGGGCTTATCGACGGCGGCGTCGACACGCTCCAGCTCGAGACCTGCCAGGACATGCTGCAAGTAAAGTGCGCCGTGTCAGCGGCAGTCGAGGCGATGCGCCGCAGCGGGCGCAGGGTGCCGATCTGCGTGACGGTGACGATTGAGACCACCGGCACGATGCTCGTCGGAACTGAGGTTGCTGCGGCGCTCGTGGTGCTCGAGAGCATGCCGATAGACATGATTGGGTTTAACTGCGCCACCGGTCCCGACATGATGCAGGAGAACGTGCGCTACCTGTGCTCGTCGGGCCGCTACCCGGTTGCGGTGCTCCCGAACGCAGGGCTTCCGCGAAACGACGGCGGCAGGGCTGTGTACGACCTCTCGGCAGAGATGCTCGCCGACTACCACGAGGTATTCGTGAAGGACTTCGGCGCGGCGATGGTGGGCGGCTGCTGCGGCACGACGCCAGCGCACATCAAGGCGCTGTTTGACCGCGTCGGAAGCCTTGCGCCAAAGGCTCCGCAGGGCAGGCTTGAGCCGCACGTTGCGTCAAACTACTCGGCAGTTCCCCTCGACCAGCCAGGAACCTCGCCGTTGATTATCGGCGAGCGCTGCAACGCAAACGGCTCAAAGCTCTTCCGCGAGCACCTGCTCGCTGAGAACTGGGAGGCCATCGTTGAGATGGGCCGCAAGGAGGTCGAGGAGGGGGCGCACGTGCTCGACGTGTGCACGGCGTACGTCGGGCGAAACGAGGTAAAGGACATGACCGAGGTCGTGTCGCGCTTCGTGGGGCAGGTGACCGCACCGCTCATGATCGACTCAACGCAGCTCGACGTTCTCGAAGCAGCGCTGAAGCTCATCGGCGGCCGCGCCATCATCAACTCAATCAACCTTGAGGACGGCGAAGAGAAGTTCGACAAGATTTGCGAGCTGGCTAAGCGCTTCGGCTCAGCGCTCGTCGCGCTCACCATCGACGAAGAGGGGATGGCAAAGACGGCAGACCGCAAGATCGCCGTCGCTGAGCGCATCTACAAGCTCTGCACCGAGCGGCACGGCATTCCCGGCGAGGCGCTCATCTTCGACCCGCTCACCTTCACCATCGGCTCCGGCGACGAAGACAGCCGCAAGGCCGGCATTGAAACCCTTGAGGGGATCCGGCTGATCAAGGAGCGCCTCCCAGGCGTGCGCACGGTGCTCGGGCTCTCAAACATCTCTTTCGGGCTCAAGCCCTACCCGCGGCAGATCCTAAACTCGGTGTTCCTCTCAGAGGCCATCAAGAACGGCCTCGACTCAGCCATCGTGCACCAGGGGAAGATCCTTCCGACGCACAAGATAGCGCCGGACGTGCTGCAGATGACCCTAGACCTGATCTACGACCGCCGCCGGGACGGGTACGATCCGCTCTTCGCCTTCATTGAGAAGCTTCAGGGGGCGGTCGCCGAGAAGAGCGAAGACACGGCGCTCACCGGGCCGATTGAGGACGTGCTCAAGAGGGTCATCATCGACGGCAGGAAGCAGGGCATCGAGGCGCTGCTCGACCAGGGGCTTGAGAAGTACACGGCGCTTGAGATCATCAACACCATCCTGCTTGAGGGCATGAAGGTCGTCGGAGACCTCTTCGGGCGCGGCGAGATGCAGCTCCCGTTCGTGCTCCAGTCAGCCGAGACGATGAAGAAGGCCGTGGCGTACCTTGAGAAGTTCATGGACAAGGCCGACGGCGCGCAGAAGGGCTGCATGGTGATAGCCACCGTCAAGGGCGACGTGCACGACATCGGCAAGAACCTGGTCGACATCATCCTCACCAACAACGGCTACAAGGT
>OMIG01000117.1 GCA_900299035.1 Pseudomonadota bacterium | reverse complement strand
GGAGTGATGATGTTCTCGCTCGGAGAAGACAACTGGCTGCGGCTCGTGATCTGGCTCGCCATTGGCCTGGTCATTTACTACGCCTACGGGGCGAAGCACAGCAAGCTGCGGAAAGGGGCTCCGTAATCTTAGCGCCGAGCCTGGCCCGTGTACTTCTCGCTACAGAGAATCCTTCCATTCGAGTACACCCGAATCCTCTCAGTCACATCAGCCAGAGAGCCGTCAGCGTTGTCATACGTGATATCTATTGTCAGATTCTTGCCCTGGCTCTGAACAGCGAAGGAGCCGCCCCCGAGGGCCGAGAATGAGGTCTGAGAAAAATTGAGGCCATCCTCGTTGAAGAGGTAGAGCTTGGGCTCGTCCTGCGAGTCGCAACCGAAGGAGACGTCGTGGCTGAATGTAAACTGCGCCCCACGACTAACCTGGCTGCTACAATCGCTCTCCTGCTGGACGAGTGTTCCTGTCCACTGTCCCGAGGGATCGAAAAGAGAAACGAGCGGCTGGCAGCTACTGGAGTCGCCACAGGCCGTGAGGAAACAGGCCGCGACTAGCGGAACAAAACGAGTAATTGACGCGAAGGAATCTCTTTTGGAGAAAGGCTTGCTGCACATACGAGAACTGACCATGAAAAAAGCCTCACAATTCGGGGCTAGTGATTACAGAGCAGGATTTTAGGGCTGTGGATCGGGTTAGAGAAGGGCGCGGAGGTAATTTTTTAAATGGGGTAGTTCTTCCGGTCGGCTTCCCTCCTCACAGGGGACCCTGCTTAGGCTTGTAAGTTGTACAGGTTAAGCTAAAAGCTCCAGCGGCTCCGTGAGAATTCTCAAGGCAGCAGCTTCAAGCAGCCGACGCAGCCCGCTAGTGTTTGGTACAGTTCGATTTAGGCTCCTTCAGGGTCCCCCGTTCATTGTTTAGCGTGTCAAAGCAGATACACTGATCATGTTTTAGCCTGACTGAGGTGGTGCATGCAGGAAATGTCACGGGGTATGGGGCCTAAACCAGAGCAGCCGTCGTTCAGACTTTTTGAATTAACTCTGAGGGCGTCTCCGCAGGCCAGAGAGGTGCTAGCCAAGGTGATGGGGGCGGTTGCGCTCGAGGTCTTTCGCCGCGGCGGACACCTCTCAATTGCGGCCGATGGCCCCAATCAGGGCATCACCATCGAGGTAGACGGCCTCGTGCGGCGCTTCAATCCACTGGCCCCGCCCGACTCCGAGGATGGGGCGCTCATCGACGGGGCGACCAGGCGAAAGGAAGCAGGGGAACCTGCCCTTACTCTTCGGGATCCTTTTGATATCAATCTTGAGTCCTTGCGCGTCTTCACGCACAGCGAGGCTTCGCTGCGGGAGCGACTGTGGGGCCAGAAGTAGGGAACGTCGCCGTTCGGGCCGCGTCTCTGAAAAATCATGCCCGCTAGCTAGGCCCGGTAGACGGGCAAGCCAGGAATCTTTCAGAGTCCAACGCTAGTCGCGTGCTCCTTATCCCAACGGAAACAGCCTGGAGTCGCCCATTAAAGCAGCTTCAAACACCCTTGGCATGGTCGTGTCAGGGCGTGTCTGTTTGAGTAGGCTCCGCTGCGCTAGTACACTCTTTTGAGTTTTTTAAGAGTGGCCATCTGCCTCGGATTGAAGAGCCCTCCATGGAACCCTCTGGGAACCCCGAATCTCTGAATCCCGCGCCGTCGCCTCCTGCGGCGGAGGCGATCGCTTCCTCATTGCGGCCGCCAGTAGACCAGAGGCTCGTGGAGGAGATCATTGCTCACCTTAAACACCACCACGGCCCCGATGAGCGGGGGAGAGCACATAAGACTCGGAGTAAGCTGCCCCTGCTTGAGGTGATGCTAGCGATTGAGGCGATACAGGCCGATGGGACACTGAGCTGGCTTAGGCCGTATCACTTGAGCCCTGTGCCTTCCGGAACTTGGGGGGAGCGTGCACTTGTCGATGAGGTCTTGAAGAAGAAGTGCGACGCGCTTGTAAGAGAGAGCTTCGGCGGCAACGTTACTAAGTTCTGCTCCGAAGTTGCTGCGGAGGATCTCCTTAGCCCGCTACAGGATGCCGTCGGGGGCAGGGTTATTTCAGTGAGCATGGGGGGACTTGGCAGCTCGTTTAAGGGGTCTCCGTATGAGATGACACAGCGCTACCTCGAAGTGATTGGGCGGAAGGAAGAATACAATTGGTTGAGGCCCTACCACATGAGCAAGGCTCCGAGAGAGACCTGGCAGAACCCGGAAATAGCGGATGAGGTCTTGAAGAAGAAGTGCGACGCGCTTGTAAGCAAGGAGTTTGATGGAGACCTTACTAGGTTCTGTCTTGAAGTTACTCTGGATCATCTCCGCAGCCCGCTACAGGATGCAGTTGGGGGCGGGGTTGTTTCAGTGAGCATGGGTGGGCTTGGCAACTCGTTTAACGGGTCTCCGTATGAGATGACACAGCGCTACCTCGAAGTAATCGGGCGGAAGGAAGAATATAAGTGGTTTAGGCCCTACCACATGAGCAAGGCTTCCTTGGGGACCTGGCAGGACGCCGAAATTGCAAATGAGGTCTTAAAGAAAAAGTGCGACGCACTTGTAAGAGAGAGCTTCGGCGGCAACCTTACCAAGTTCTGCTCTGAGGTTACTTTGGAGGACCTCCTTAGCCCGCTACAGGATGCTGTCGGGGACGCGATCATACCAGTGAGCATGGGCCGGCTTGGAAAATCGTTTAACGCTTCTCCATATGAGATGGCACAGCGCTACCTCGAACTGATTGGCCGGAAGGATGAATACAATTGGTTTAGGCCCTACCACATGAGCAGGGCTCCAAGAGAGACCTGGCAGAACCCGGAAATTACCGATGAGGTATTGAAGAAGAAGTGCGACGCGCTCATGAGAGAGAGCTTTGGCGGCAACCTTACTAGGTTCTGCTCCGAAGTCACTCAGGACCATCTCCTTACACCGCTAGAGGATGCAGTCGGGAACACGGTCATTCCAGTGAGCATGACCGGGCCTGGCAACTCGTTTAAGAGTTCTCCTTATAAGATGGCACAGCGCTACCTCGAACTGATTGGTCAGGGCGAGCAATATAGGTGGTTCAAGCCCTACCACATGAGCAAGGCTCCCTTGGGAACCTGGCAGGACCCCGAAATGGTGAATGAGGTCTTGAAGAAGAAGTGCGACGCGCTTGTAACAGAGAGATTTGGCGGCAACCTTACCAAGTTCTGCTCCGAAGTTACTTCGGAGGATCTCCTTAGCCCGTTACAGGATGCAGTCGGGGACACGGTCATTCAAGTGAGCATGGGCGGGCTTGGAAAATACTTTAAGGCTTCTCCGTATGAGATGGCGCAGCGCTATCTCGAAGTGATTGGCCGGAGGGATGAATACAATTGGTTTAGGCCCTACCACATGACCATGGCTCCGTTGGGGACCTGGCAGGACCCTGAAATTGTGAATGAGGTCTTAAGGAAGAAGTGCGACGCGCTGGTAAGAGAGAGCTTTGAAGGCAACCTTACAAAGTTCTGTCTTGAAGTGAATCAGCATCAACTCATCAGCCCGCTACAGGATGCGGTCGGGGACACGGTTATTCCAGTGAGCATGCACAGCCTTGGGCTCTCGTTTAAGGGCTCTCCTTTTGAGATGGCAAAGCGCTACCTCGAAGTGATTGGCCGAAAGGAGGAATACAGTTGGTTTAGGCCTTACCACATGAGCAAGGCTCCCGTGGGGATCTGGCAGGACCCCGGAATTGTTGAGGAGGTCTTAAAGAAGAGGTGTGACGCGCTGCTACGAGAGAGCTTTAATGGCAAGCTTACTAGGTTCTGCTCCGAAGTTACTTCGCAGGACCTCCTTAGCCCGCTACAGGACGCAGTCGGGGGCAGGGTTATCTCAGTGAGCATGGCCCGGCTTGCCCTCTCGTTTAAGGGGTCACCTTTTGAGATGGCTAAGCGCTACTACAGTATCTGCAATCGTCCCTTCAAGCTGACCAAACCCTGCTTCATCGGAAGCCCAGAGACGCGAATGCGGCGACAGCGAGGTGAGTTTTCATCGCGCGATCTAGCCTGTGTTCGGCGCGAGGACGGGTCGTTTGACACGAGGGTCTTTGGCTTCACTAACTTTCACTCTAAAGACAAGTCGGCTGTTCGGGAGCTCATGCTTGAGACGGGCGAGCATGAGCTTGAGGATAGGAGCGTATCTTACCTTGGGCTTGAGACGGAGCAGGTCACGTCACTGCGTGGTGTCTACCAGAGGCTCAACCTTGTGCCACGAGATTCGATGGTCGTTGAGTCTGACCCTCGCAGGTTTCAGGCCATGCAGAGCACTGTTGCCCGACTGCCAAAAGGAGAGGGGCGGGCGCTGCGAGGTGTATCGCTGCTTCAAAATGAAATTGAGCGAGAGCTTGAGGAGGCTCCGGCCCGCTCGTTCTCATTTAACCTGGTCAACTTGGACTACCTAGGACAGATGAGCCAGTCGAAGGAGTACGCGCTGCAGCTTCTCTTAGAGAAGAGGCTTTTAGCGCCAAGGGCGTTGGTGTTTGTCACGCTGCAAGACGGCCCGCTTGCTCGCAGCCGCGCAGAGAGCGCAGGCTACAGCGCTGACCAGGCGCAGAGTGTAGACCAGGAGCTGAAGCGGCTTGCGGCACTGACCGGCCATGAGGTGTTCCGCATAGCAGCGCTTCCGTACAAAGGCGGGGCCGATTCATCGAGCGGCGAGGGGATGATGCTATGGCTTGCGTATCGAATTACGCGCAGGGAAGCTCCGGACTCTGACTTGTAGCTGAATCTATGTCCCGGTTAGACATCGGCGTAACACTCCGATAGGCTAAATCCCAGAGAGCCTTCTCGGTCTCGTCAGCTCATTCGCGCCATCCCTTCAGATGCTCCTGGGAGGTGTTGGCCGAAACTCGGGCTTTATACCGTTGGTCGCCATCTTCTTCGCTGTAGAGATGTCCGGCCTGAGGGCTCTCCTCCAGGGCTTTTGCCCCGCTCACCGAAGGTGCTACATAGTTCCCATGAATCAGCCCCCCAAGCTCTTCTCGCTCGCTCTGCTGGTCGCCACGCTCGGCTACTTTGTCGATGTGTACGACCTGGTGCTCTTTATCGTGCTCAAAAACCCGTCACTGACGGACCTCGGTGTTCCTAAGGAGGAGATGCTCACGGTCGGAGCGTCGCTGCTCGACACGCAGATGCTGGGGATGCTCGTAGGCGGCGTGGTGTGGGGGGTGCTGGGCGACAAGCTCGGGCGCACCAAGGCGCTCTTTGGCTCGATTCTGCTCTACTCAGTGGCGAACATCTTAAACGGCTTCGTGCACTCTGTTGAGTGGTACTACTTCTACCGTGCGTTGGCGGGCTTTGGCCTCGCTGGAGAGCTGGGCGCCGGGGTGACGCTCGTTGCTGAGATTCTGCCGACTGCGATTCGCGGCTACGGCACCACGATTATTGCTTCGGTCGGGGTGTTGGGCGCGGTTGTGGCCGGCCTCACGGGCGAGGTCCTTAACTGGCGGCACTCCTACATCGTTGGCGGACTGCTCGGCCTTGCGCTCCTGTTCGTGCGGGTCTCAGTGTCTGAGTCGAAGATGTTCGAGGAGACGCACTCCATGGATGTGCAGCGCGGGAGCTTTAAGCTCATAGCGGCCTCTCGAGATCGGCTGGCGCGGTATGCCCTCTGTATTCTGCTTGGAGTGCCGACCTGGTACGTGATCGGCATCCTGGTCGCGAATGTGCAGCCGATCGCAGCAGCGCTCGGATCGGTCGGAGTGCCGAAGCAGACCTACTGCCTCGTGTGGGCATACCTCGGAATCATGGGAGGAGACGTCGTTGGAGGGCTCGTGAGCCAGTACATGCAGAGCCGCAAGAAGCCGATGTACGCATTCCTCCTGCTTGGAATCGCTTCTCCCGTCTACTTTCTCTCGGCGCGCGAGCTGTCAGTGGAGGCTATCTACCTCTGCTACCTCGTGATGGGCTTTGCGGCGGGATACTGGATCCTGATGCTGACGATGGCGGCCGAGCAGTTCGGCACTAATATTCGTTCGACTGTTACAGTTTCAATTCCGAACTTCATTCGTGCCTCTGTGGTGCCGATGAACTTGGCGTTCCTGCAGCTCCAGAAGACGCACGACATCGTGTGGTCATCGCTAGTGGTGGGAGTCGTCACGTCGTGCGTGGCGCTGGCGAGCCTGATGCTGCTGAAGGAGACGTTTCACCGCGATCTGGATTTCGTGGAGCGGTGATACTGCGCAGTGTGGCGCAGCGCAGCGATTCAGAAAAGGAAGCAGATCGGCGGATCTCCGAAAAATTGTTGTTGATTAGGAATCCAATTCGTTTACTATGCTGATAACACTCCCGAGAAATCGTGGGGTATGTATCGTTAAAAGGTATGGAAATGCGAGCACTTAATAATCACAAAGATTTCCGCGGCGACATGCGCGTGGATGCTTTCGTGGTGGCCGACCAATGGCAGAGTGTGGCGTCTCTAGGAGCCTTTTCTGACCTGATCTCCTCCCGCTCTTGACGACGAGGGGCTCAGCAGGAGCTCCGCAAGACGTTGTCACCACCACAAAAGTTACGCGAGATAGCCGAGGAAGAGGCCCTCTGTTTTGCCCGTGCGCGAGCGCGTGTGAGCAAAGAATGCCTCTGCTGATAGTAAGTTAGTTTCGTTTAGATAGTTCTAATTTCGAGGGGGAGCAAAAATGAAAATCGGAAACCAGGAGCGCTAGAGAGCGCTTAAGCCCTACCAGCTAGGTCGACCTGCTGAGCAAACGCTCGGCGCGGGAGATGTGTTCTCGCTGCTCGGGAATTGCCGCCCAGCCTCCGATTGCGGGGGACGGGGATCGTGTGCCCGCAGATAGGCAGCGGGAGTGACAACGCAGGCCGCCGCAACGGCCGGCTGCATAGGGGAAGACGATGTTGTGCTGTCGTCGACTCACCGCCGCATCTGCGGGTGGCGAGTCGACGACAGGGCGAGGTTACAACTCTCCAGTCGACGAGGTGTCGTTTGGGGGTAACCGAAGGTTATTTTTTTAAGGAGACGTCTTATGCGTATTCAGAAGAGTGTATCCGCCAAGAGCGGAACGAGGGTTGTTCGTGGGGCTTTTGCGGCTCGACGGCAGCCACCAGATCGGGCTGAGGCCCGCAAAGTTGGGGGAGCCTCCAGCTCTGCTTTGTCCGGTATCTGCTCCGTCGTGATGCAGATTGTGGCCGCCAATGCCGTTGCGCTTCGAACTCTGTTCGATGGGCAGCCAAAGGCGACTGTGATCCGAATCGCGGTGGGTGTGGCCGGTGTGGCAGCTCCGGTGTTGGGATGGTGGGGCAACGGCCTGATGGTCGATTCGCTGACCAGGACCCATTCGCCGGGACAGGTGCTGCTCGGGGCGGGGGCGTTCGTGGCGAGCTTGGCGATACTGGGAGTGATCCCAGTCGCTATCAGCTCACTCGAGCGGCTCTCCAACAACTGGGTGTTCGAGACTGTCTTCGGGAAGTTTACCCGCAAGATGATCACGTTCAACCAGGAGCATCTGTCGGATCCCGCCTTGGCCGAACAGGTCAAGCAGGTCCGAGAGCGGGCTGTTTGGCGGATGATGGACCTGGCTCGTGGCCAGCCGCAGCTGATTCGAACCCTCGGGTCGCTGCTGGTTGCCGGAGTTCTGCTCGCCATCAAGGCGCCGCTGCTCTTGATCGTGCTGGTAGGGTTCTCCCTGCCGTCGATGATCATTGAGCTTCGGCATGCTCACCGCCGCTGTCAGCTGGACGAGCGTCTAGCTCCTGCTTGGGGTGCGTTGTGGGGAGACCTCTACAACTTGATGGTGACGCCAGCTCTGGCCATGCTGCACCAGTTCGGTGCAGCGATGTGGTTCGCGGCTCGGTACCGGCGTGGCTTAGCTACGCTCAGCCGAGAAGAGGCCCGGCTGGAGACAGCTGCGGCAGTCAAGCGAGTGCTCGCAGCGCTGCTTGTGGGGCTCGGGCTTGGGCTCATCGTCTGGGCTCTGGCACGAGACACCGTCAACGGTGTTCTCACCGTGGGCGAGTTCGTGCTCATCTTGGGC
>OMIG01000116.1 GCA_900299035.1 Pseudomonadota bacterium | reverse complement strand
AGAAACTTGAGCACTGAGTAGCGCTCAAGCGCCAGCCCGCAGCCAGTGAGCAACACGAACAGCGCCACAAAGGATCGGCTGATGTCTATCTTGAGCACGAAGAGCGTTGCGGCAAGTGAAATGAACACAGCTACGGAGCTAACGAGGGCCACCCGAAAGAGCCGCCACACGGAGCTAAGGCGCATGCTGCTGTAGGCGCCCATGAGATTGAGCGAGAGTCCGTAACCGAGCAGCGCCACAACCAGAACCAGCACGTAGTCCTTAATCGGGGCCAAAGTTCCCTTGCCCTCAAAAGGGAGCCGCAAGTCGAGGATGTCGTTCCAGAAGATGAGAGAGTCACGGCCGTAGTACGCAGCGAAGAACGCCGCGACGATAATCGCGTTGTCGCCAAGCCGCTCGAGGCGGGATATGAGTCGCGAGTTCTGCTTCAGCATACCAAGAGGATTCAGCCACTTATGGTAGGCTGGACGGTGCCACTAAACAAGAGAGGGCTTCTAGGGAGCCGGTCTTTTGACTACCTTGCGCAATATGAGAGTGATTCTTCAGAGAGTTAGCCGTGCCAGCGTCTCCGTAAACGGCGAAGTTGTCGGCGAAATCGGGGCCGGCCTGCTGCTTCTGGTGGGCTTTGGACAGGGGGATTCAGAGGATCTGCTCAAGCCGCTCGCCGAGAAAATCGTCTCGATGCGAGTCTTCTCGAATGACGAAGGCCGCTTCGATCGGTCCCTGCTCGATGCCGGCGGCGAGGTGCTGGCAGTTTCTCAATTCACGCTGTACGCCGACACAAGTAAGGGGCGCCGCCCCGAATTCTTTCAGGCACTCAAGCCCGCGGAGGCAGAGGCCCTCTTTCAGAAGTTTCTCGCCGCCCTCAGAACAGCCGGAGCAACCCGCGTCGCTTCAGGCACTTTTGGGGCACACATGCTGGTTGAGTCAGTCAATGACGGCCCTGTCACGATCTCTCTTGAACGGTGACAGCCGGCGGGTGGCTAGAACTTGTAGGTGATGGCCGCCCTGAATCTCGAAGTCGGAACTGCCTGTAGGTCAGAGTTTTTCATCTCAACTGGGATATCCAGCCCAAGCACAAGCTGAAAGCGGTACGCCGTGGTGGCATTTACTTCGGGGCCGAGGAACACGTAGTTCTGCGCTGTGTCGGGGTACTCAACGCCGCCACTGCCGACGTCGAACTCCTTCCACTGGCCAGAGAGCCGGGCTCGCAGACTTACCTGCGTCTCATCCTCCAAGTACACGAACCGTCCCACCGAGGTAGTCCAGATGAGCGAGTTTGCGTACCTGTAGTTAAACGCGCCGGTGGTGTTGATGTTGTACTGGGCGTCAGCCGAAGCAATCAATCGGTCCCACTGTGTGGTCAGGCCGAATCCGAGCGGAAAGTCCCACGACCCTGAGCCGAGCGTGATATCGTGCCCGTGAATCGCATTTACCAGCGGCTCAGGCTCTCCGTGGTCCTCTCCGTTGTGCTTGGGCATCGACGCCGCCAGGTGATGCCCTTCGCCCTCATCAGAGTGCCCGTCACCGTGCCCATCTTCTTCATGGATATCCCCGCCGCCTCCGTGAATGTGCGAGGGGTCGGCCTCCTCCCCAAGGAGATGCGCGTCTCCGGTCGGAGCTTCTACTCCTGCGAAGAAGCGCACCCGCGTGGTGAATTTTCCACGTGAGTAACGAATCGGATTGTAGTGAAAGAGCAGAGACATGTCGCCGAAGCCAGACACATCACCCGTGACCGGCTCGTTCTCCTGCACTCTCCGGTAGCTGCGGCTAATTATCGGGGCCACGAACTGAAGCGCCGTCTGGTCGCTAATGTCGTACTGGCCTGACACCTGGGTTACCGAGCTCTTGAGGTACTGGTCTGCCGGATTCTCGGCGTAGTGACCGTCGTACTGGAGCTTGTCGAACTCGGTGTACTGCTCCGAGGCGCTAAACCGGATCGCCCCTGGAGATGGGCTGTCCACCTGCATTGAGGTGTAAAGCGCACACAGGTCGCAGGCGTTGGCAATTCCGGGCGTCAGCACGGCCGCAGCCGTGGCGCAGACAAGAAACAACCGTGTCTTCATCGGGCTGGAGAGTAATTACTCTCGACACAGAAATAAATGCGGCAAAACGCCGCACCTGCGCAGTGGCTTAGCTCTTCTTCTCGAGCTGCCCGAGCCAGGCCAGGCGCTCCTTTATGGTCTTTTCGTTTCCGCGGTCACTCGGCTCGTAGAAGGGCTGCCCCGGAACCCCCTTGGGCATGTACTCAACTCCAGGAGCATACCCGTTAGGCTGGTCGTGCGGGTACACGTACCCCTTCCCGTAGCCGAGGCTCTTCATCAGCCCTGTTTCGGGGTTTCGCAAGTGAAGCGGCACCTGAGCGTTCGGAGCGCGCTCGACAGCAGCGAGGGCTCGATTCAGCGCCACGTAGCTGCGGTTCGATTTGGGCGCGGTGGCAAGGTACGCGATACATTGCGCAATCGGTATGCGCCCCTCCGGGAGCCCCACTAGTTCAAAGGCCTGCAGGGTCGACACTGCAAGTTGCAGAGCGCGAGGGTCAGCGTTGCCGACATCTTCGCTCGCGAATATCACAAGCCTACGGATGAGAAACCTCGGGTCCTCCCCTCCCGCCAACATGCGAAAGCCGTAGTAGAGGGCTGCGTCAGCGTCCGAGCCGCGCAGGCTCTTAATGAGGGCAGACGCGATGTTGTAGTGCTCCTCGCCGTCACGGTCGTAGGCAGCGAGCCCAGAGTTGGAGAGGAACGCTCGAACATCATCCTCGCTCGCGCTCGCCTTCTTTCCGCCCACAGAGTCGGCAAAAGCCTCAAGCAGGTTAAGCAGGCGCCGCCCGTCTCCCCCGCAAGCCTCAAGCAAGAGCGCCCTGCCAGAGGGCTCAAGCGAACACCCAAGCTGAGCCTCTCCACGAGCGCAGACGCGCTCCAACGCCTCGCTGCCGAGAGGCTTCAAGACCACTACCCGGCAGCGCGAAAGCAGCGCGGACGTTAGGTAGAACGAGGGGTTCTCCGTGGTGGCCCCAATCAGCGCAATCGTCCCCGCTTCGACGTGCGGGAGAAATGCGTCCTGCTGCCCCTTGTTGAAGCGGTGAATCTCGTCAACGAACAGCAGCGTCGGCTTTGGCTGCATCTTCGCTCGGTCAACTACTTCGCGCACGTCTTTTACCCCGGACAGCACCGCTGAGAGCTCCACAAACTCACACTCGTACGAGCTGCCGATGATCTTTGCCAATGTCGTCTTCCCCGAGCCCGGAGGGCCCCACAGGATCGCCGACGGAATCCGGCCGCTGCCCGCCCGAACCTGCTGCACAAAGGCGCGGTCAAGCTGCTCAAGGCCCGAGAAATCCTCTAGGGTGCGCGGCCGAAGCCGCTCTGCGAGGGGAACCTGCCTCATAGGACTGGCAAGAATGATGTGACGTAGCGGTACCCTGCCTCTAGCTGCTTCAGCGAGAACGACTCATTCGGGGCATGAATCATGTCTCCTTCCTCACCGAAACCAATGAGGAGCGGCTGCCCGCCTGAGACCTTCGCGAGCTTCGCCACTATCGGTATGCTGGCGCCCTCCCACAGGTACACCGGCTCACGTCCGAAGGCCGCAAGCAGCGCCTTCCGGGCCGACTGCACAACCGGGGCCTTAACCGAAAGCAGCAGTGCCGGCCCGCCAGCTACCGGGTGCAGCGTTTCAATGCGGGTGCCCGCTGGCGCAAGCGTCTGGATGTGATTCATCACGAGCCGCAGGGTCTCCTCGGGGTCCTGCCCGTCAACCAGACGCATCGAGATCTTGGCAAAACCTTCTGACGGAATCACGGTCTTGTTGCCTGCCCCCTGGTAGCCGCCCCCTATTCCGTTCACCTCTAGCGTGGGGCGAAACCCGCGGCGTTCCGTAGCTGGGAGCCCGTGCTCTCCACCCGTAAGCTCGACCCCCAGCGCGGCGGAGATCTCTACCGGGTTGATCGGAGCCTCGTTTGCAATAGCGAGATCCTCAGCACTTGGCTTCTTCACCTTGTCGTAGAAGCCTGGCACAGCAACTGACCCATCCGGCGCATGCAGAGACGCCACAACCGACGCAAGCGCCTGAAGCGGGTTGAGCACCACCCCTCCGTACACTCCCGAGTGCAGATCGATCTTGGGTCCGAGCACCTTGATGTCGAAGTGCGCTATGCCGCGCAGGCCCATAGTCACCGTCGGCACTCCCGGACTGAGTACCCCCGTGTCGCACACCATTAGCACGTCGGCTTTGAGCTTCTCTGCCCAGCCTTCGAGCCCAAGGTGGATCGCCGTGCTGCCGCTCTCTTCCTCTCCCTCGATGATCACCTTAATGGTTGGAAGGTCAGCCCCTGCCGCCCCTAGCGCCTCTAGCGCCTTGAGGAAGTAGAAGACCTGGCCCTTGTTGTCCTGAGCCCCTCGCGCGTACATCCGGCCATCCCGAAGAGTCGGCTCGAACGGAGGGCTGTGCCAGTGGTCAACTGGGTCGGGAGGCTGAACGTCGTAGTGCCCGTAGAAGAGCACCGTCGGCTTCTTTGGATTACCCGGCAGGACGCCGTAGACCAGTGGCAGGGTTGCGGAAGGCCAAAGCTCAGTCTGAAACCCCAGTCCGGCGAGGTGCCGCTCGAGCCACTCAGCACAGGCCACGCAGTCAGCCTTGTACGCTTCGTCAGCGCTGATGCTCTTGAAACGCAGGAAGTCTTTCCATTCCTGAACAAACCGATCCTGGTTTGAGGCGTAGTAATCTTGAAAACTTGTCATGTTGGGCCCGCAATTACAGCTACAATCCGCCTATTGTGCTACAGAAGCGGGGCTCACATGAAGAGCTTTTGTGGGTCGCGCCGCCATCCATCCGATCTTGCAGCCGCCGCCCCACTCGCAGCCAAGCTTTTTCGGCGTTTCACGCTAAGAGAACCGTTGCGCTCTGCCGCGCTCGGTGCGACTATTCCAAAGGAAAACCTCTTTTTATCGGGACAAACCACGCCATGCGACGCTTAAGCTCTCTCCTTCTGACACCTATAATGGCCATCACCGTTGTTACCTCCACCGGCTGCTCCGGGTTCAGCTCAGGCAGCGGCGAAGAGGGCGAGCTCTCGGAGTCCGACCTCGCCGCCCAGCGCGAGGGACGCTTCGGCTCGGGCAACATCCCAACCGCCGAAGGCGAAGGGATGTTCCGGGATGTGCACTTCGGATTTGACTCATACTCAGTCGAAGAGGAGTCACAAAACGACCTAGAGGCGAACGCCCGCACGCTCAAGGCTAAGCCCATGGCTATTACCCTTGAGGGACACTGCGACGAGCGCGGCACGGTTGAGTACAACATGGCGCTTGGCGCCGCACGTGCAAAAGCGGTCAAGAACGCCCTGGTAAACCTCGGAGTTCCATCCAGCCAGATCGACACGATCAGCTACGGAGAGGAGATCCCCCTCGACCCAGGGCACACAGAGGAGGCCTACGCCAAGAACCGGCGCGTGCACTTCTCAGCTGGCGAAACCGCAGCGATCGACACGAAGACCACTCGGTACTAGGGCAGTCGATCTAAAGCCTTTTAACGTTCGGCTGTTCGTAGCCCGTGCGCAGAAGGTAAAGCGGCGTTCCGCAATATGCGGACGCCGCTTTTTTATTGGCCTACCGCGTCAAGCCTTAGGCCCGAAATGCCGGGGTGAGGCACCGCACAATCGCTGCAACCCGCGCGTGTCAGAGCTAGCTTCTGTGTTGCCAGGCTTGCGCCTGCTCAACAACGAAATCGACCACAGATGCGATCGCATCGATGGCCTCCTCAAGCTCTCCTCCCCTCTCCGCGCGCAACCCGAAGTAGACTCCTGCGACGAAGACACATGTCAGAAACACGAGCTTCATTTGAGCCCTCCCTCCACTTAGCTAACCTTTGGCAAACCTTGGCTGCGCTGGGCTCTCTCCTTCCCCTCACAGCCCGCTCTGTGCGGCACTCCAACCCCGGCGACCCTTGCTGAGGCGCCGCCTGTACCTGCCGCAGCCTCTCGGCCCGGCAGGGCAGCGCCCATTCAACCACTCCTTAAGATTCCTAACCCCTCAACTCGACTCGTGTTCGCTCGCCCCTCGCGGCTCGGCCAAAACACGCCGTGTCCTGTCAGTACGCAGAAATCTGCACTAAAGAATCTTCTAGGTTACACGCCGGCACCGATCCACACTGCCAGGTAGGGCTCCCATGCCCGCAGTGCTGCGCCAAATCTCACAGCAACCTCCGAAATAGATACTGGATAGCGCGGAGCTTTGATGAAACCACGGCCGGAGTTTGAAACCTCACCCGAGCTCAAGCGCATCTTTCTGCGCGAGCTTGACGCGTGGCGCAAGCAATCACACCTAGGCCTTCATGAGCTTAGCCAGCGCTGTGGCGTGTCGCAGTCGTACCTTGCCCACGTCGGCCGCTACGGGAGGATCCCAAGCAAGCCGGTGCTGCTCCTGCTTGCGCTCAATTTTGGCATGGACCACCCTCAAGAGTTGCTTGAAGCAGCGAATGTGCCCGACAACTGGCCCTTCGATGGTGCGCTAGCTCTTCAACCGAAGCATGCGGCCGAAGACGGATTCCTGAGCGTCAAGCTCAACATGCAGGGCCTAGTAGATGCTTTGCTCACTGCTGTCCGCAGCGATAGCCGCAGCAAGTCCCTGCGGCAACTCCTGGCTGGCCGCCCGTTGCGAATCGGGCTTAACTTCACGCAGCCCTGGCTCTTCGGCACCTTGCAGGACGGCTCGCCCGACACCACGCGCGGTCTTGTCCCAACCCTGTGCAGAGCTATGGCGAGCCACCTGGCGTGCGAAGTCGAGGCTATGCCTACGCCCTTTGACCGCTTCGTAGAGAGGCTCTGCCGGGGGGATATCGACCTATTCGGGCCCTTGCTCGTGAGCCCCTACTGCCCCAGCAATATTCACTTCACGGTTCCGACCCACCGCATGGGACTCTCGCTCCTGATGCGGCTAAGGCCTACCTCCGGCTTAGCCGACCTGGAGGCTCCGCGCAGCATGGATGAGCTGTTCAATCGGCGCTACGTCTTGGCAGCCCTCAAAGACAGCCGGGCCCACCACTTCTGCGCGACACAACTCAAACGCTCGGGAGAATCTCTCATCATCTGCAGCAGCGTTGAGGAAGCCCTCGATCGCGTGCTCTTGCGCGGCATACCGCGCCCCGCTCACCTCTTCGTGACTAACGCCATGTTCGCGGTCGAGCAAGGGCGGCTCCATCCGGACTCGCTCCAGCCACTCTTTGCGGCGCCCGGAAAGATGCTTGAGCTGAGTGACAACGCCTTCGCGGTGCGGCCCGATTGGGCCGACGGCATGCTAGAACTTAACTCGGGAGTGCGGGCCGCCACGGCATCTCAGGGATTTCTCTCAGAGCTCGAAGGCTTGTTGGCGGGTGGGGCCTCAGGGCTGATTGAGGCTGCCGAGATGCATAACGCCCCCTTAAACCAAGGCCCGCAGAGGTCGAAAGGCAACGGCTACTGAAGCAGCAGCACATCCGTAAGCGCCCGGCGCATCGCCTCGAACGTAGCCAGGGCTTTTTCTCGCTCAGTGCCTGCAGCACCCCCCGCCGGGCTCTCGAGGTAGAGAACCCCAACTTTTCGCTGCTCACCGAGGGACCGATAAATGCCTGCCAGAGGGCCCAGCGGCAGCTCTTGATTGCTCTCAATCACTAGCGGATCTGGCTTGGACAGGGCCGCCACGGCGTCGTCTGCTGGGTCGAGCGTGACATCCTGCGTAGAGCGCAGTGAAACTCGCCCTATTAAGGTGCGCGGCCTCAGGCTGAGCGTGGTGGGATCGATGACGAATACGCAGCCGCCAGTGAAGCCTGCCTGAGGGATGATCTGCTTTATTAGCTTCTCCACCGCAGTGCGGCTGACCGTGTCTCCGTCCATCTCCTCGTAGAGAGCCTTGAGCGCCCCCTGTACCTGCTGAGGGCACTGCTTAAGGAGCACATCGTCGATTACTCGCGCCATCTTCTTGTGCACTCGCAGCGTCCGCTCAGGGTTAAACGACGCCACATCTCCGAAGGTGCCGGGAAGACTTTTTTCGTAGCTCTGTGCGTGCTGGTGTGCTCGGTCCTTTACTAGCTGAATCGCACCCTCTCCGACGGTCTCGGTGAGGAATGATTGCGCCTTCTTCCAGTCGTTTTCAGCTGAGGGGTAGGTTTCCGGGTGCTCTGCGCGCGCCAGCGCCTCTCCGATCTCACAAAGGTCATCGTAGAGGTTCCACTGCCGCTCGACCTCCTCAACCTGTGGGTCGTTCTCATCGACATCCGGGCGCATTATGCGAACGGCCAAAAGCGTGGGCGTGAAGCCCAGCTCTTTAGAGAGCTCATCGTCGAGGTTCTGCCCCGGCTGGAGCCCCTCAATTACTTTTGAGTAGAGTGTTGGATAGTTCCAAGCGATCAGATTTAGCCCAATCTCCCGAACTACTCCGCGGGCGAAGCCCATCTCAGGATCGAGGTTTCGCTTCTCGCTCAAGAGCGATGCCGTGCTGGCGCTGATGGCGGTCTCCCTTAGCCTTGAGATCTGGAAAGGCTCGCTCCAGTGCAGCGAGTGGGTAGCCGGAAGCTTCTTGTCATTCGCAAGGATATCGCAAATACGCTTGGGGCCAGCCCACTTAATCAGCTCAACAGGATTGTGCAGCGTCGCTCCAGGAACTCCTTCAGCCTTGCCAACCTGTAGCAGCTCCTTGACCACCAGAGTAAAGAGCGCGAAGTCACTCTTAAGGTCTTTGAGCAGCGCTCCCTGGTCCCGGTCGTAGTCTCCATCCGAAAATCGTTTCCGCACCAGGTTCAGCACGTCTTGGTTGATGGGGAACCACGGCTTGAGAACGTGCTGCAGCGCCCTGTCAATTCTGCGCTCTGAAGGATCGGACTTAAACTTATTCATGACTGCCAATACACTCCCTCGCGTAGGGTCACTGAGCGCTAGCCTGTCGGCTAAGGCGTCCCTTCACAGAAGCCCATGCTGGACAGAGAGACCTTGATCCGGACCGGCTCTCTTCCTGATTCGTGTAGGATATTCGGCGTTTTACGAAAAAAGCTTAACGGTCTGAGGCGAACAGCCCTATGAGGCTCTCGGGAACCTGTGCTGAGCCGGGAAGCCGCCTATCACAGCCCCCTAGGGATCACAGGTATCAGTTACTTAGCCCTTCTGGGACGGGCTACCGCAGACGCTTCTCTATTTGATTGAATCAAGGGGTTACATGTATGATGCCGGCTCGTATGACGTCAAAACGGATCGACTCGCTCAAGCTACCCGAAGGCCTCAGGCAACTCAGCGTCTCGGAGCTCGAGAGTGTAGCCCAGGAGCTGCGCAACGAGCTGATCGACACCGTGAGCGAGTCCGGCGGGCACTTCGCTTCAAGCCTGGGGGCGACTGAGATCACGGTTGCCCTGCACCACCTCTTCAACACCCCAAACGACCGCCTCATCTGGGATGTCGGACACCAGGCCTACGTGCACAAGATGGTCACCGGCCGCCGAGATCGCATGGGATCCATTCGGACCAACAAGGGACTGTCAGGTTTTCTTAAGCGCTGCGAGAGCGACTACGATGCCTTCGGTGCCGGCCACGCTGGAACGAGCATATCGGCAGCAGTAGGCATGCGCCACGCACTAGACAAGATCGATCCCGAAAGGTTCGTGGTGGCGATCATCGGAGATGGCTCGCTGACGTCGGGCATGGCGTTTGAGGCCCTCAACCATGCAGGCGATCTGGGCCTAAAGCGCCTTATCGTAGTGCTAAACGACAACGAGATGTCGATCTCGCAGAACGTAGGCGCCCTCAGTTGGCTCTTCTCTCGGGCTATGACCGGAGAGACGTCGTCGCGGGCGAGAGATAAGTTCAAGAGCCTCTACAAGCGAGGCTACGTTCCGGAGCTTCTCTACAAGGCCATGGACCGGGCAGAAGAGGCCACGCAGGGATTCTTCTCCTCGCCAGCAATGCTTTTTGAGGCGTTCGGATTCCGCTACATCGGGCCAGTAGATGGGCACGATCTCCCGGCCCTGATTAGGGCCCTCGAGAACGCCAAGCGCCAAGACATCCCGGTTCTAGTGCACTGCAGGACCGTCAAAGGCAAGGGCTACGAACCAGCCGAGGAGGATCCGATCCTGTGGCACGGCGTGGTACCTTTCGATCGCCAGAGGGGCGAGTTTCGCTCTGCCACGGTCCCGGCTAACTCTCATGCGCCGAAGAAGCTGCCGTCCTACACGGGTGTGTTTGCAGAGACCCTCATCGAGATGGCTCGAGCAGACAAGCGCATCATCGCAATCACGGCGGCCATGCCCAGCGGGACTGGCCTCGACAAGATGCAGAAGGAGCTTCCAGAACAGACGGTGGACGTCGGCATCTGCGAGCAGCACGCCGTCACCTACGCGGCTGGCTTAGCCTGCGAGGGCTTGCGCCCTGTGGCTGCGATCTACTCAACCTTCTTGCAGCGTGCCTACGACCAGGTCGTGCACGATGTGTGCATCCAGAAGCTGCCGGTTACCTTCGCAATCGACCGTGGCGGCGTGGTCGGAAACGACGGCGAAACTCACCAGGGTGTCTTCGATGTAGCCTACCTTCGCACGGTGCCAAACATCACCATCATGTCGCCCAAGGATGAGAACGAGCTCAGGCACATGCTCTTTACTGCCGTGAACCTTGGCTCCCCGGCCGCAGTTCGCTACCCGCGTGGAAACGGCATCGGCGTTCAGCTCGACCCGCAATTGAAGCAGCTCGCCGTAGGCAAGGGCGAAATCGTCAGGCAGGGCGACGATGCGCTGATCGTCGCATTCGGCCCGATCGTACAGACGGCCCTGCAGGCAGCCGAGATCCTCGCCCGAGATCACCAGGTCTCCACGACCGTGATAAATGCGCGTTTCGCTAAGCCGCTCGACACCGAGCTGCTCTCAGCCGAGCTGCCCAAGTACGGGCTGGTGTGCACACTGGAGGATCACGCGCTGAGCGGTGGCTTCGGCTCAGCCGTCGTAGAGTTCGCCAACGACGCTGGGCTTGCCTTGAAGGGACCAATCAAGCGTTTCGGAGTAGACGACTCATTCGTTCCGCACGCCTCGCAAGCCGAGCAACACGCCCTGCACGGCTACGACACTAAGAGCCTTGTTGCTTTCATCAGCTCGGCTACCAGGCTGCGTAGGGTTGCGTAGCTGAATCCGACAGATGTCGTAGCGCAAAACACCTACCCCTCCTCACGTCCCAGCAATATTAACAACTTAGGGCCGGCACGCCTCGTGCAAATACCCCCTTACCTGAAGCACTTTTGGGCTTCAGGCAGATACGTGGGTACATGATGAACTACGGTGCCGAGCCAATGGCTTTCGGCACCAAGGGAAGCAGAGGAAGTTGTTATGAACTGGTCAAAGGGCGGAGATTTTACCAAGAACTTGCTTAGCCTTCAGCTTCAGCTGAAGACGCTCCTTGAGGGCGTAGGCGGCGAGGACACGGCCGCGTTGCTCGATGCAATCGCTCACCTCACCAAGAGCGAGCGAGCAGTGGTGATCCCCCTCCTCGCGAGGGTCGTACAGCGCATCGCCTCGGGCGAGAAGCGCCTTTCGACTCAGGAAGACAAAGAGCTTAAGGACTTCGAAGACTCGCTCTTCGACAGCGTGCTTGAGGCATTCGGAAACACCGCGGCAGCAAATGAGACCGATTTGGCAAAGGACCGAGAGGCGAAGCTGGCCGTTGTGCCAGGAGGAAAGTCTCCAAGCGACCGCGTGGCGATTAAGAAGCCGATACGGGTGCCTGCGCTGATCGATCTCTCAAAAGAGCGCGAGTCGCGCAGAAAGAACGCGGCAAGCTCTCCTCGTGATATCGTCTAGGCAAAAAGCCGGGCGACAGGCTGGCTCACGACGACCCCGTATCCGCCCGCTGCTGCAAGTAGCCAGCGTCCACTGATTAACGCCCCTGCCGGCGAAGATCCTCGTTCTCACGGGAAACGCGCTGTTCGTGGCTTTGAGAAACCGCCCAAGGGTTTAGTCGCTACCCGTGAAAAGCCGCATTATCAAGCAGTCTAACTCCCTCAACCCTGGCAACCACCAGCATTCGGCAACGCCCTGAGACCGTTGTCACAGGCTCTAGCGTCTCTTCGTTCACCAGAGTCACGTAGTCGATCTCGGGGCTCGGCATAGAGTGAATTTCGGCAGTCACCAGTTGCTCCAGTTGTGCCGCGCGGCGCTCCCCCGAACGGAACGCTGCCTGGGCCGCAAAGAGGCCGCGGCTAATCGCCAACGCGTTGAGCCGTCCCTGAGGCGAGAGGCGTGCGTTGCGGGAGCTGAGCGCCAGCCCATCACTATCGCGCACGAGCTCGCCTCTAATAATCTGCACGTCAAACTTGAGGTCTTTCACCATCCGCTCAATCAGCGATAGCTGCTGGAAGTCCTTCTCTCCAAAAATTGCGACGTCGGGCTCGACAGCATTGAAGAGAATCGAAACGACCGATGCGACGCCAGCAAAGTGCCCAGGGCGCAACGCCCCTTCAAAGGGCTTCGACACCTCACTCACGGTGACGGTAGTCTGGAATCCCGCCGGGTAGATCTCTTCAACAGTCGGAGCGAAGAGCACATCGACCCCCTCCCCTTTCAGAAGCTCAGTGTCACGCTTGAGGTTGACCGCGTACGCCTCGTAGTCTTTACGGTCATTGAACTGGGTCGGATTGACGAAAATTGAGCAGACCCTAATGTCTGAGTGCTCCCTCAGCGTTCTAGCCAAAGAGAGGTGCCCCTCATGCAGGGCGCCCATGGTTGGCACGAAACCGATGCGCTTCCCGGCTCGCTTGAGTGGCTTAATGTAGCTCCGCATCTCGTCGACTGCCGAAAATGTGCGCATCTCCCCCCCCTTTCGGTAAACCCTCGCGTCTGGCCCCGCTGTTTGTTACTCTTCACACGCGGGTGCTAGTCGCAGAGACTACCACCTTGCGGAAAAAAGCCAAAAAGCCCCAAACCATGCGTATTTCTCCCTCCGGCGACAACTCCTCAGCCGCGATTCCTGCAAGCCGCCCAGCTCGCCTGAGCCCTGGCGCGACCGGTTTGGGGCGCCCAATCCTCCTGGCGACTATTTTCACCGTCCAGCTCGGCTTGAGCGGCTGCTTCCTTCTCTCTGCTTTCGATGCCCCGTCAACCAGCGAGTCAAAGCAGGAGGAATCTGAAGACGATGACGCCAAAGAGGTAAAGCCAAGCGACGCCCCGGTCGGAGACGACGCTCCTGAGGCTGAGCTGATCCGCTCGTCAAAGCGGCTCTACCAGTCGGGGATGTACTCGGTTGCTCAGGGCTCGCTCACTTCGCTTCGAGACCGCTACCCACTCGGCGCGTATGGCTCATGGGCGGCGATAAAAGCGGGTGACGCCTACTACTACAACGGCGAGTTCGACAAAGCCGCAAAGTTTTTCGAGGAGTTTCTCAAGAACTACCCCGGCAGCCCAGACACACCGTACGTGAAGCTTCAGGCAGCCCGAGCACACCTCGCCTCTGCCAGCGGAACCGGCAGAGACCGCCAGCCCCTCGAACGCTCGCTGGAGCTTTTTGACGACCTCGAACAGAACTACCCGGGCACACCGTACGCGGTCATGGCCCGCAGCGAGAGAACCCCTGCCCTCAACGACTTAACTGCCTATGACTTGTTCATCATCAACTTCTACCGCAAGAAGGGAAACCTTCAGGCGGTGGCCGCTCGGGAGAAGCTGTTCCAAGAGCGCTGGGGGAAGAGGATGAAAGACGGCGAATTTAAGGCGACCTCTGAAGAGATACCACTTGAGGCGCTTCAGCAGCCGGAACTCAAGCGCGAGGGAGAGGTCGCAGAGTCAAAGGCTGTGAGAGTTGACCAGTCTTTCGAGAGCCCCCAAGAAATCTTGTCGCCTGAAATGGCCGTTGTGAAGCGCGTCGACTGCAACACCAATTCAATCCCTTTCGCCATGATTGAGATCTCCACGTTTCCTGAGGAATACGCCACCGGCCTCGTCATTGAGGAGCTGCATCCCGAGGACGGGCATATCACCGTTCCTGACTTAAGCGCCCACTCTAAGCAGCGTGCCTTTAACTGCTTCTCGGAGGGAGATATTTCGGTAGCAGATTCAGGGGCTCTTTCACTCAAGACCGACCACAGTTACGTGCTGACAACCCTTCAAAGCCCGCCTCGCATCTTACTTACCCAGATCGAGAAAGGGCCCGAGACTCAGCCGGAGCAGTAAGGTACGGCTGACAACAGCGGTTTCAAAGCGGCCAATTCGGTCACAGCACTGGGTGCACTTAGGAGCCTTGCGGTTCCAGGCCCTAGGGCAATTTCTGCCGGCTTGAGGGAAGCGTGGGCACCGCGCCCAATTATTTTCGCTGCGCCCCGCAGATTCCAACAACTTAGAACAGCGTTCCCTCATCATATCCGCGATGGGATAGCTGCATCTACAGGCAGCTCCCGCCTGCGCTAGCCTGCCCTCTGGCTGTCGGGTTCTGGCGCAGGATGGTAACTAAGTAGGTTTTAACATTTGAGTT
The DNA here is from genome assembly GCA_900299035.1 of Pseudomonadota bacterium. GTDB lineage: Bacteria > Bdellovibrionota_C > UBA2361 > UBA2361 > OMII01 > OMII01. The sequence continues at coordinate 1,651 of OMIG01000116.1, read as the reverse complement.
TACGGTACGCCTTGTGAGCCTCTCGTTGTCGCTACAATCGCTTAAGGAGCTCGACTACAACACCGTAGCGAGCCGCCTCATGCGCCGGCAGAACATCGCCGTAGCAGTCCGAGCGCTTAAGCTGCTGTCGCTGGGGGTGATGGCAGTCGCTGTCGCGGTACTTGCCTACTCGGCAGCGACCGAGACCCTCTCGCGTAAAAACCTGGACACTGAATTGGCGGCGAAGGTAGCCGATCTCAAGAGCAACGCCGCAAGCGCCGGGACGCCTGCATTCGTCGCCACCCACGACTGGACTATTGTCTCTGGCTTCTCGTCCTTCGGCCCCCTGGGAAAAGCCGCACCCAGCTCACCGAGCATCTCGCAAGCGCCCAAGTCTCCGCTCATGCTTGCCCTGGTGGGAACGTTCCTGGCATCCGGCCAAGAGCCGTATGCAATTATCGAGGACAAGAAGAAGCAGTCCCAAGACATGTTCCTGCTTGAGCAGTCGGTTTTCGGACAAGCGGTCCTTAAGAAGATCATGGAGGACCGAGTTGAGGTCGAGCGTAACGGAAAGATCGAGATCCTCAAGCTCGATGACTTTGGCGGCGGCGACTCCGGCGCTGGAGGCATTTCGAACGAGGGAGACGACTTCGTCGTCGATGAGGCTGAGCTCGACAAGGGCCTCGAAAACCTCCCGATGCTGTTGACTCAGGCCCGAGCAGTTCCCTACTTCAAGGACGGCCGGTCTATCGGCCTGCGGCTCTTCGCCATCAAGACCGGCAGCCTGTACGAGAAGATCGGCCTCAAGAACGGTGACATCCTGAAGTCGATCAACGGGAATGGCCTAGGCGACATCTCGCAGGCCATGAAGCTTTTCGAGCAGTTGAAGCAGGAGCGCTCAATCTCGCTGGTTCTTGAGCGTGACAAGCAGGAACGAGAATTTAGGTACACCATAAGGTAAGCCATGAAAGCTCAACGTTTACTCTCTTCCCTTCTCGCCTTGGCGCTGGCCGCTGCGTCGGTGACAGCGGCACTGTCCGTTGCCCAAGCTCAGCCCTCCAGCCCGGCGGGCCGCGAAGGCGAGGCCGACGAGAAAGACTACGGCAAGGATGCCAACACCGAGATCAACGTCAAGAACGCAGACATCGCCGCTCTCGTGCGAATCTTCTCCCGAAAAACCAAGCGCAACTACATCCTCGACGAGAAGGTCCGCGGCAAAGTCTCGATCTACCTCCCAGGCAAGGTTTCTCCAGACGAGGCGTTGAGAATCCTCGACTCAGTTTTGGCCCTCAAAGGCTTCACCTCGGTGCCAATCGGAGAAAACCTCTGGAAGATCGTTCCTTCCAAGGAGGCCCGCCAGTCAACAATTCCCACGATCACCGATGGCGGAGCGGAGAAGCCGACTGCCGCAGTAGTCACTCGCCTGCTCAGCCTCAAGTACGTCAACGCTCAAGACATTCAGCAGATACTCTCCCAGCTCGTTTCCGCGGATGGCTTGGTTAACGCCTACACAGGCACTAACTCTCTGATCGTGATCGACTCAGAGGACAACATTCAGCGCCTCGTGAAGCTCGTAGATGAGCTCGACGTCCCCTTCTCTAATCGCGAGATGACTATCATCCCGGTGAAGCACGCCGACGTAGAGGACATCTCACAGAAGCTCAACGATATT
>OMIG01000115.1 GCA_900299035.1 Pseudomonadota bacterium | reverse complement strand
TATCACGACTGTGCTCTCATCAGCGGTCATCGACTACAACAAGGGAAAAGCTGAGCGCGACCACCTCGCGCTGATAAGCGCCACGGTGCAGGCGGACCAAACAACCCAGTCGTTTACGCCTGGCCTCACTCACGTACTGCCCCTTTCAGGAGGCCTCTTCACGGTGCCCCACCAGCTCGTCGATTACGTCGCGCAGCACGACGGGATGATTCTCTTTATCGGCGGAGGGACCTTCGTCAGGGACGCCATCCTTGTCGCGCGCGAGCGCGGCGTAGCGTTCGCCCTGATGCGAGGCCCCGAAGGGGCTTCTAGTGACAAGTCGGTAATGTTCGACCCGTCCCGGCAGTTTGATGACCGCGAGGGTCTCTTGAAGATTATTCGCGCTGAGAAGCCTTCGCTGCTTCGCGCTTCCTGATATCTAGGTGCTTACTTCCGGCCGGCAGCCATTTGAGGCTTTCTTGGAGCTTCTGGCTTGGCGCTTGCCTGGGCGAGGTCGACGATCTTCCAAACCTCTCCTGGCTTGGCTATGTGCCCCTCTTTGTTAGCCCGACGCTTCAGGGGAGGCTCAGTGAAGGATGCAAACCTGGCCGCGTACACACTAGCGTCGCAGTTAAAGAGGTTACCGATCGGCTCTCCATTTCTGACAAACCTTACCTGCGTGACGCTTCGCCAGTAGAGCTCCAAAGACTCCCAGCTTTTGTCGGGACGCTGGCGGTAGATCACGATTCTGTCTTGAGAAGGCATGTGTAGTTTCACGCTGCCGCCGGAATTTCGAGCCGCTGCCTCGACTGACTTCTTCAGCTCATCGAATGACACAAACTTCTTGTCTGCAGGCATGGATACCTGGCGCAGAATCTCTGGCGTGTCTTTCTTTAATTCAAAAGTCTGTCCACCAAAGCTCTTTCGAATGTTCGTTTCCTCACGGCTGATCGAGGTAGTAATCTCCCGCCCATCCGACATCGTCTTTTTTACCGACTCTGTCTGCTTCGCCCGAACTTCCGCGACTTTACGCGATATGTCGGCATCGATTTTGCTCCGGGTGTCGCGCGTAAAGAATGAGCACAGCCATTTGACGACCCCGTTTCGCTGAGGCGGCGCGGGCGGTTCTATGGGGCCTTGCTTTTTTAACTGTCGATGGAGCTGAGAAATCTCCTTCAGGCAAGCACGTTGCTGCTGAACTCCGGTGCTTACTATGTGGTCCGCATTTCTGATCCGGAGCAATTGCTTGTCGGACAGGGTGACCTGCTCCTTGACGGCCGTTCTGGCCACATCACTCTCCGAGGGAACCAAATCGTACGGAGCCACCGTAGTCGGCTTGCGCGGAGACACTGCCACCGAAGTTGGCCTTGAGCTAACGGTAGGTCGTCCCTGCTCTTGACGTCGTGGATTGGTGCTTTGGATAGACATATGCAAACTCTGGTCAGAATGTAACTATTACGCCGGTCCTAATCAAATATCTTGAACCGATGGTTTACAGCGCGGTCTCTGCCGGTCATAGGGGACTTCCTGGGGCGCTAATCTCCCCAAAAAGCTCGACAAAATCCAGGAAATTCGCCCTGCGACCTGCCCTGCAGAGCCTGATGCATGAGTGAGGTCAGCCGCGCATCCAGAGGGCTAACGCTTCTGAATTACTTGAGGATCCCGCTCCGCAGAGGACAATGCCGAAGGAGCCTCAGACTAGGCGCCTGGAGCATTTGCAGGGAACTGTGGCTAGTCCTGGACCGCGGAAACCTCGGGGAGTGTGCCTCAGGAAACTTTCGTGATACCTCTCGACAGATGCTAGTTCAGTCGGCTCATAAACTCGCTCTCGCTTCACTGCTCATCGCTGCCTCAGGCTGTTTCGCCCCGACCAGGGCCGACCGCTTTGAGGCGGCTTTCACCGAATCGCTGCAGCTCTGTGAGGAGATGCGCCAGAGCAAAGGAGCCTACGCACCTGCGCTAGACGCCAAGCGGGAAGAGATCGATCGAATCTTCGACAACCCTGAGGGCGAGAGCTACCTTGAGTTTGAGTTCAACAATCAAGTAGACGACGAGGCTGCCGCCTGTGTGCAGGGAATGTTGCAGCGTGTGCGCGCAGAAGAGACTTAAAGAAGCCTACTCGTCGTGAAGCGGCTGGTGCCGTGTTTCGTGCACCAAGAAGATTACTGTCACGGCCGACACCAGACACGCTGCCAGGAGCCAGTAGGCTGGAGCGATCGGATTCTCTGTTACCTCGATAAGCCACGTGACCAGCATCGGGGTCACTCCGCCAAAGATTCCGACGGCCGCGTTGTACGCGAGCGCCAAGCCGGTGCAGCGCACCGCTGACGGCACTAGCTCTACGTTGGTAACCGGAATGCTCCCGGCTACCACGCCAATGATCACGGCAAAAAGGATCTCCGCAACCAGTATGAGCATCTCGTCGCCCGAGTGCAGCAGGTGGAACAGTGGCACCGAGCTAGCAGCCAGCGCGAGGAATCCCCCTCCCAGCATAATGCGGCGGCCATGCCTGTCTGCGAGCAAGGCTGACAGCGGCATAACAAAGAGCAGCGCAACCATAGCCAAGGTGTTTAGCCGAAGCGCAGCCCCTTCCGGCAGGTGATCGACGTTCTTCATGTAGCTCACGGCGTAAATGAACATCGTGTAGAAGGCTACGCCGTAGCCGAGGTTGAGGAGCGCTACCCGCAGCACAGGACCGCGGTACTGCGTGAGCACATCCCGCACAGGGCTCTTTGACTTCGCAGCCGGAGGCTCGGCATGAATGTGACTCCTGACCCACATCCCCACGACAGCGACTACCCCTCCGAGCACAAAGGGCACGCGCCATCCCCAGCTCACGAGCTGGGGCTCATCGAGGCTAATCGTCACAAGTAGCCCAACTCCCGATCCGAGCAGGATACCGGCCGAGGCCCCCCAGGCTCCCCACACAGCGCTAAAGGCGCGCCGATGCGCTGGAGCCTGTTCAACTAAGAAGATGAGCGAGCTAGTGAACTCTCCACCTACCGACACGCCCTGTACGATCCGAAGGGCAACGATCAACACAGGGGCTAGAATTCCAACGCTGTCGTAGGTCGGAAGGAAGCCCATCAACACGGTAGGAACCGCCATCGCGACTACTGAGAGGAGCATCGCGCGCTGGCGCCCAACGAGATCACCGATTCGACCGAAGATGATTCCGCCGAGGGGCCTCACCAAGAAGCCAGCGGCAAAGGCGCCAAATGACGCCACGAGTGACACGGTCGGGTCGCTCGTCGGAAAGAAGAGCCGTCCGATGACGGTTGCAAAGTAGCCGTAGACTGCGAAGTCGTACCACTCCATCACGTTGCCAATCAGGCCGACGAGGATGATGCGGAAGAGCGAAGATTGCTGCCTGGAACCGTTCATAATGAAGCCGTGTCTTAACACGAAATCACAGCAAAACCAGCACTAGCAGAAGCTTGGCGACAAGGCCTTCCAAAGGGAGCAACGCTGTTATGTGACAGGGTGGCCTGTACTGCCGCTGAGCTAACCACAGGCTTTACAGCCCGAGAGGCCCAGCATCAAGCTTGAGGCATGGAATCGCTACCTTTTGGAGCCGATGCGGGGCCAGGCGCTAGCGAGCGACGAACTCTCCACTCGCGGGGTCAATCCCGCCGTCCATGGCCCGATTCTCAAAGAAGAAGGAGCCGATGTTGTGCTGCTCTTTGCAGCTTCCCGTCGCCGCCGTGAATCCCACGTAGACTTCAGAGCCGATGACCTCTTCGAGGTCGACTGTGTACGAGAGGCTCGGCTCTGCCGGACGCTCTGCGGCCGACGCGAGCCGCACCTGGAGCGAATCATCCGAACCGTCGTAGTCGATCCAAGCATGGTACGTATTGCCGTCGATGAGGAGAAACGGCGCAGGAGCTGTCTTCACAGACTCAGGATCGCCGTTTAGGCTCACTCCTATGTGGTTGTCGTCTGGGTCCTTGAAGCCGTCGTTCCTGAAGGTGTCAAACTCCACCGCCAACGACGGCAGAATTCCGGCGTAACCGAGCCCACCGCCAGTTGACCCAACGGCGCTGCTGTCTGTCTGTACGATGAACGAGAGCCCGTCTGCTCCGCCGCCCGTGCCGCACTCTGGATTAGTTATCTTAAAGGTGAAGTAGGCGCTGAAGCTGCGGTTGCTGGGCAGAGACACCAGCTCTTTGACGAACGCTGTGCCGTACAAGCTGCCAGCCGCGTGGTTTAGCCGGATGCTGTTACCGTCTAGAACCGCAGCTCCGTTGAGCTGGTAACGACTGGCAGCTCCTCCAGCGAAGCTTGAGTCAGCCACCGAGATACCGACAGAATCAGCATGCGCTGACTCGCTTAGCTGCACACATGCGCCAATCAACGCTGCGCACTCAACCGCTAGCAGAAACCGGGAAAAGACCATACAGACCAGGCTCCTTTAGGCCCAAAAATCTCCCCTACCATACTAGTCGTTATGGCTACTTATTAACTTGAGCCTCCACAGCGCCTTTTTACGCGCTCCAACCGCCTGAAAACTATCAGCTTTCAACGCCGATTAAGGGCGCTTCTGCAACAAGTCGCGAATCTCGGTCAGGAGCACCTCCTGTTGCGGGGGTGCGGGAGGAGCGGCAGCCTCTGCCTTTTTGGTCCTCATCATCCAGCCCAGAAACTTCACGATAAAGAAGAAGAGTGCCAAGGCCACTATGAGGAAGTTGATCACTTCTCCGACGAACAGCCCGTACGGAACATCCTTGCCGTTAATGACCAGCTTCCAGCCCAGGTAACCCTGGTCGCCCGGAAGGAGCGCTCCGATGAGCGGCATGATCACGTTCTTCACCAACGAGTCGACGATCTTTCCGAAGGCGGCGCCGATGATCACGCCCACAGCAAGGTCAACCACGTTGCCTTTGAAGGCGAATGTCTTGAACTCATCGAGCAATCCGGTGGCTTTCTTGGTAACGCTCATGCTTCTCTCCTAGCAAACAATGCAGCTACTCATTACAGATTAACTTTCACGCCAACTATGGTCTGAACGTCGTTAGGCCTGCGCCCTGCCGCCGGCTGGTTGATGTAGAAATCTCGCACGGAGAAGATTAGGTCAAGCGTCTTCGTCAGTGCTGACTCTACGCCGAACTCTGCATTCATCAGGTAATTTGCTGAGTCTTCAAAGCTAATCACGTACTCTGCTCCCTGGAAGATGCTGGCTGTCTCGCTAATGGCCCACGTCCAGCGATTGGCAATTCGCGCCGCCGCGTAGTCTTCTCGGTCGTCCCCGAGCTCTTCCCACACGTACGCTGGACCAAACTCGAGGTTGAGCGTCTCGTCGTCCTGCTTGATGATATGGGCGCCAACTGCTGGGCTCAAGATCACCCGGTACTTCACGTCTGCAATCTGGTCCCACGTGAAGGACAAGTTCTCACCCACGAAGAATGTGGAATCGATCGTGTGATGGTAGTCTTGGTAGGCTCGGAAGTTGTTCTTGGTGACCTCTCTCGGCGTATCAGGCCCGTCAGATGCGCTGCCGTAGTTGTAATCCAGCTCGAAGCGCCAGGCTTCTCCTTCGAAGTCCCGGCTTAACTTCGAGTTGACGTTGATCGAACTGACGTTGCTGTTACCCTCTGAGTAGTTGAAGCCTCCTTGCAAGGATTTGTCCCAGAGTGCCGGATCTTTGGGGGCTGGCGCACACGCATTAGGGTCAGCTTTCTTGGGCGCGCCTTGAAGCCCTTTGGAGGCAAAAGAGTTGTCTATTGGCTTCTTCTGCTGCTGCGTGTCGGTGTCCTGCGCCTCAACGCGTGCTGCCCCTGCAGAAGCGACAACCAAAATTACAGATATTACTGCGCAAAGCTTTCTCATCTGAGTACCTCCAACAGCCATGAAGATCGGCACCTGCCTCTCCCCTTCGCGGCGGTGTCGTAGCACGGCTAAAGGAGCATTGGAATCGCGGGTGGCGAAGCAACACGGTTTGAAAGCTCGCCGACTTCCCTAAAACCGAAGAAAGAAAGGGCCTCTGATGTGTTGCACGCTGACCCGTAATGGGTCTTTCGGGGATATCTGGGCTAGTGCCTGCTCACTGCCGCCCCTACTCCTTGGCCTGCCTAGGCAGCCGTGGAAGAGATTTCCGCAGGTCGTTTAAGCTTTTTTCTGACTCTTTCGGAGAGGTTCTCCCCTAAGCACAGCCGGCGCTCGGTGACCTCAGCTCAGCTACAACCAGTGGAAAGTAATGGAGATAGCCCCCTGCTCTAAACAACTTGCAGGCTGCCGTGTAGTAGCGAATTGCTTGCTGGTACTATTTCCGAGGCAATCACTCAGAGACAGTTACGGCTTATCGGAGTTAGCATAGGAGTAGGTCATGCCAAGCCCCGCCCGCCTGCTATACAGCTGCCAGGTCTTTTTTAGCGCCATATTAGTGGTGCTAGGGCTGCTGCGCATAGCGGTGGCCCAGCAGCCGAGTGCAGAGGATTCGATTGTCCTGCACGCGCAGCCAGCAGAGAGCCAATCACGCCTGGCTCCAGTCACCATGAACGGCGAGCGCCGCGTTGTGCCCACGGATGGCCACGTAACTCTTGAACAAGACCGCTCCATCTCTGGGCTTGGGCCGCTGTCCACCCATAATGTTCCTGCCGCGACTAGCTCAGCGGTCATTATCCAGCTCCCTCACCCACCACTTCTGGCAGCCGCTCAGCGCAAGAGCTCGGGGATGGCGAGTGCAGCTCGGGCTAGTGTGTCAGCCGCGGCGGAGATTGAGAGCGAGCACCAGCAGGCTCGCTCACTCATCACGCAGTCACTCTCTGCGAAATCCGCGCAGGCATCGGCCGCACACTCTCAATCACCACGCATAACCAGAGAGTACTCTACAGCCTTCAACGGCTTCGCCGTGCGAGGGCTCTCCATTCAGGAGGCTCGGAAGACTTTTGCAGGCATGCCCGGCGTGGCAGTCTTCGAGGACGTAGCAGTACAGGCTTCTCTCTCCGAGTCTGTCGCTGCGATTAGAGCAACAGAGGTTTGGCAGCGCCCGAACGGGCTTGGGCTAGATGGCTCTGGTACCACGATTGGAATCGTCGATACCGGAGTGGACTACACCCACCCTGACCTCGGGGGCTGTCTCGGAGCCAGCTGCAAGGTCATCGGCGGATACGATTTCGTGAACAACGACGCCGACCCGATGGACGACCACGGCCACGGCACTCACGTGGCTGCCACTGCGGCTGGAAACGGCTCATACCTCGACTCCAACGGAGTCTCTCAACCGCTCCCGGGCGTAGCGCCTGGCGCTCGAATCGTTGGCTACAAGGTGCTCAGCGCCGGTGGCTGGGGATCTAGCGCGGATATCATCGCCGCGATTGAGCGCTGCGCAGATCCGAACCTAGATGGAAACTTCTCCGATCACCTCGACGTGTGCTCCTTAAGCCTGGGCGGGTTCGGAGACCCCAACGATCCGATGTCTCAAGCAATCGACCTAGCCTCAGCCAACGGCGTAGTGTTCACGGTTGCTGCCGGCAACAGCGGTCCCGCGGCCAACACGATTGGCTCGCCTGGCACGGCTCGCGAGGCTATTACCGTCGCCGCCGCCTGCAAGCCCGGAGTGCCAAGCTCTGCCTGCGGCAGCTCTCCTATGGCCTCCTTCTCTTCTCGCGGGCCGATCGCGGGATTTCCAGATGTGGCGAAGCCCGACGTAGCGGCACCCGGCGTCGGCATTTGCGCCGCTCGATTTGGAAGCTACGCCTCAGGGCAGGAGTGTAAAGACAGCAGGCACATCGCCATCTCTGGCACCTCTATGGCAACACCGCACGTTGCCGGCTTGGCGGCTCTCATCCGACAAGGGAATCCTTCACTGAGCCCCGCTCAGGTGAAAGCGATAATCGTCGGCACTGCTTCGGACCTCGGTGTGGATGCCACCGTACAGGGCTCCGGAATGGTCGATGCCGTAGCGGCCGTTGACGCTGCTGGCCAGCCGTATGAGTTCTTGCGCTTCCAGGGCGGCGCTCCCGTAATCCGGTACACCCCTAGCCGGCTCGTGCAAGAGCACTCAGTATCTATCACGATCGTCAACACATCCGGGGCGGCTCTCTCCGTAAGTCCGCAGCCTCCAGCCGCTATCCCGGGAATCACGGTTTTGTTTCCAGATGGAGACGTCACTCTGCAAGTTGGGGAGACTCGAAGCATTCCCACCCTCATATCGGTTGACCACCGCGTAAAGGTCTCCCAGCGGGTAATGGTGCCGCTCGTATTCTCCACCCCGCTCGGCAACGCTTCTCTTTCGGCACTGCTGGAGATTGGAAGCCCCCTCTCACTCTCTTCTGCCACCCTCAACTTCGGGCTTAGCCTGCCAGAGGACATTGGCTTCGCCGCAGCGCAACAGATCACCCTCACAAACTCGATAACTGACGCCTCCTGGAACTACACGCTCTCAGGTGGCGCGTGGGCTGGGGAACGTGGCAGCCCATCGCGCTTTAGCACCGCTCTGTCGGCTCCATCAGTAAGCGTTCCGGCTGCTGGCTCTACCACCGTGACAGTCACAGTTTCTGCGGGCGGCAGCGCAGGCTCGAACGGCCTCAACACGAGCGCTTTGAGCGTGTCGGGCGGAAACGTCTCTGCGTCGGTTCCCCTCTCCGTGTGGCAGGGCTACCCGCTGCGCATCTCGTACGGCTCGACGACGCCGTGGTACGTGACGCTCGGATCCCGAAGCCCTCGGGCTGGCTCCTCGTACGGAGAGCGTCTCTCATTTGATCCGGCCGCGGGCACATCCTCGACCACTATCTACGTGCGAACCAGCGGCGATTGGGACGTCGCATCACTCTTCGCAGGCAACGGCGGCGCAGATGCGCTAGTCCTCAAAACGATTCCCGTCTCTGGGCTTCAATCGAGCGTAGAAACAGCGGAACAAGACGCAACTGTTTCGCACATCAGCCGAATACCGCAATCCTCGGGCGTGCTCTTCTACTCCTGGACGATAAGCCCCAAGCTTGGGGGCCGAGAGCTCTCTGTCAGCCCGCTGCTAATAGATTTCCGCGGGGGCTCAGATGTCACGCTGTTAACAAATCCGATATCGTCTGAGTGGACGTTGTCTGCCTTCGCAGGCATCGCTCCGTTCGTTGATGACGACGTCATGCAGCCAATTTCCGTGATGCACTTCAGGCGTGAGGGGCCGCTCAACAGCAGCGCTGACATGAACCCAGGTGCCCTGCGCCCGTACTTAATCAACGCAACGTCACACGCTAACCCAAACGCTCAGACGCAGATTACGTTACTGATGGGCACTCGCACCTTAAGCCGAACGGGCTCGATTCAAAGTGAATGGACGGTTATTAACTCCTTACGAGCCGAGGCTGGCGAGGTTCCTTTTATTCTTGCAGGCGGCTTTCACGATAACGAACCCGGCGCTACCTCTGGCGCTGATCTGCCCTACGCATCTTTCCTGCTCGGAAGCTATCAGGCGCCTGAGCTTCAGGGCCCGACCCTCACCTTCTCGCAAAGCTCTGCGCTCAGCTACGATGACAGCAGGTTTAAGGTCCACTGGTCATTTGAAGACTGGGAGATCCCTTACTCGTACGGGCCCGGCGCCTTTTTCGGCCCGCGGCTTCGCAGCGTCAATGGGCCTGGCACGATCTCGCTCGGTGTTGGCCCAGTTGTTGACACCTCGCGCTGGTACAACGTCGGGGCTTCAACCGGCGTCCTCGTTCCTCCGACTGGGCTGCTCTCATCCTACTACCAATACGGAGGCAACTCCCGCGCCCGCGGTTTCATCACTGCTTTCGGCGAC
>OMIG01000114.1 GCA_900299035.1 Pseudomonadota bacterium | reverse complement strand
GCTTGGGCCGCACAGCAGCAGCGACTTGCCAGTGAACGAGAACGACAGGTTGGAGACGAGCGACTGTTCTCGGCGCGGCGTGTAGATCGTCACGCCCTTGAACTCAAGAGCCTCACCGGAGGAGCTCTTGATGCGCTCTCCGGGAGAGAGCGGGCCCGTGGCTCGATCGAGCGCCTCTGAGAACGAGCCGAGACGGTTGATGACGGCGGCGAAGATGCTCAGGTTGCTGAAGTGGTTTACGACGATTGAGAGGGCGTTGATTACGACACCGAAGGCTGCGGCCGACAAGCTCACCACGCCGAACTCGATCTGGCCGTCGAAAAAGAGGGGCGCCACGAGCAGCGTCGGCAGAACTCCGAGCACGTAGTTGTAGCCGGTCGTGAAGAACAGCAGGTTTCGGTTGCGGTTGATCACGAGCAGCAGGTTGCTCAGGGCGGACTTAAGCCGCTGGCGTGTGCGCAGGAACTCGCGCGGCTCCCGGCTGTAGAACGCGATCGATTCGGCGCTGTCACGCACGTTGATGAGCTTGTACCGGTAGTCGGCCTCTTTCTTGAGCTGGGCGAAGTTGAGGCCAATCAGCGGGCGCCCGAGGTAGTAGGTGATGATAGAGCCGACAGTTGCGCACGCGGCTGCTGTGACAACGAGCACCCACGAAATCGACCACAGTACCGCGATCCAGAGCACTAGCTGAACCGCAGCGCCGAAGAAGATCAGGCAGAACGAGAGGCTCTGTGCACAGAACGATCGGACGTCTTCCTCAATACGCTGGTCGGGATTGTCGATATCGCCACGAAGGTTGAGCCGGTAGTAGGCGCGCTCGGAGAAGTAGCGGGCCAGGATGCGGTGGCTTAGCCAGCGCCGCCACAGCAGGCTCAGGCGCTGCTCGGTGTAGTTGTAGAAGACGGCCACTGGAGTTGCGATGAAGAAGGCGGCGAAGTACAGGAGCAGCTTCGAGTAAAACAGCTCCTGGTTCTTCGTCTGGAGGGCCGTCATGACCGCGGCGAAGATGTACGACATCATGACCGAGATGCCGTTGTTGGTCAGAATGAGGCCCAGCAGCAGCGCAAAGAGCCCGATCGCCTTCCAGCGCGCCTCGGAGCGGAAAAACGGCAGCGCGAGCGAGATGAACCTTCGGACCACGTTTCGGTCGATCTGGGTCATGGAGTTGCTCCTCTCGGGCCGGCCCTTTGGGCCTCGCTAACTCCTAAAACCGGTGCTGAAAAAACCGCGCAAACGATCACCATCAGGCTTGAGCGCTCTCTCCGCTTACGACAGTCCGTTCGTAGTCAGCCCAGGCTGCTGAGAAGCCGCGGCCAGCGGCGCGCAGCTCGGGGAAGGTGCCAACCTCTTCGACCCTGCCGTCTCGCACGTAGATCACCTTGTCGAACAGCGGCACCAGAGCCAGGCGGTGGCAGGCCATCATAATCGTCAGCGAGCTGAACTCGTGCATGATGCCAGTGAAGATCTGCTTCTCAGTGAGCGGGTCGAGGCTGGATGTCGGCTCGTCGAGCAGCAGGATGTCCTTGCCGGGCACGCGCAGGATGCCGCGGGCGAGCGAGAGGCGCTGCCGCTCTCCGACCGAGATGTTAAGGCCGGCCTCTTCAAGCACGCTGTCCCAGCCATTCGAGAGCTTCTGCAGGAGGTGGGATGCACGGCAGATCTCAAGGGCTTTCAGCAGCTGTTGCGGCTCAAACGGCTCGCCGAAGGCCAGGTTGTAGTGCAGGCTCTCCGAGAAAATTTCGGGCTCTTGCGGCACGAGGATGCTCACGCCGGAGATGTCGTCCATGGCGAATCGGCTGCCGTCCGGCATGACGACGTGCCCTTCCTGCACGGGCAGCATGCCCGAGAGGACCTTGAGCAGCGTCGACTTTCCTCCTCCGCTCGGGCCGACCAGGGCGACCTTCTCACCGCGCTTGAGGTCGAGCGAAATGCCCTTGAGGTTCGCCACCTCACCCCCGTACGAGAATGTAACATCCCTGAGCGAGGCGCTCTGCCAGTCTCTCGGGAGGCTGCTCGCGCGGGCTGGGAGCTTGAGCTCTCCAGACTCGTCGATGACTGACGAGGCGTCGTCGTAGGCGATGGCTGCCTCGATGATGCCGCCGTAGTAGCCCGTGAACGCCCCGATGGCCGACCAGATGCGGTCGAGGTAATTGAGCAGCACGTACGCTTTTGCGATGTCGAAGGCGGTGCCTAACGCACGCTGGTTGTGCAGGTAGATGAACAGCGACAGCCCCATCACGAGGCTGTATCCGACGGCGATGGTGCCCCACTTGAGCTCCTGGTACTTCCAGATCTTTCTGCTCAGGCGGAGCCCCTCGCTGCGCTGGGCGCGCAGGTAGCCAACCGCAGGCTGCTCAAGGTGCAGCGTCTTTACGGTGATGATGTTCGACATGTAGTCGACAGTCGTGCGGTTTATCCGGTCGTTGAACCTGTTGTTCTTGCGGATGTTCTTCGTCAGCCGCTGGTTGAACAGCAACATCAGCGCGACGGTCACGATGCCCATGCCGATGACAGCTAAGGCCACTTCGACGTCCAACACAAAGATCAGCAAGGCGACAACGGCGAACTTCATCACTCCGTCGATGATCTGCCAGGTGTAGTTTGCTATTACCGATTCAACAGCTCCCACCGATCGGTTGAGACGGCTCAGGTTCTCGCCGGTATGGTGGTAGACGTGCCACTTGAGCGGGAAGCTAATCAGCGCTGTGAAGACCTCCTCAAGCTTCTTGAAGCGGCTGGTGAAAGCCGAGATGCCCTTGAGGTAGCTCGCCAGGTGATGCGAGAGGGCGTAACCCATCTTGAGCGCCACAAAGAGTCCGATCGCCTTGACGGCGGGGATGAACGCCTCGGGCGACAGCCCATCCTTGACGAATATCTGGAGGATCTCGCCTAGCGCCCACGGCACGGCGAGGTCGATGCCGTACGCGATTACAAAGAGGCTCAAGAATCCGAAGAAGCGCAGGCGTGCACCGGCCGTCGATTCCCAGGTGGCGAGGGCGAGACGCCTGATGGAGTGACGGGCTCCGTTTTGAGAAGCTTCTTCGGTCATAAGAGTTAGGCTCGCGGCAGAGAGCCTCTTAGGCATGCTCCGGAGCGCGAGGGTTATAGCAGAAGCGCGGCTTGAAGTCTTGGTTGGGCCGGAGCCGTTAACTTAACGCAGCGGCTTGAAATTTTCTTCAAAACACCTCTTCGTTTTCGATGCTTCTCACCCTACTCAAGTCCCTCAAAACTGGTGCACGAAGTCTCAGAGACTTCGCGGTCGGCAGGGGGGCCGCAGAGGGGTTTTGCATGGGCGTACAACGCAGAGTTTTTTCGCGTGTTATGGCAGCGGCTTGGGGGGGTTTAGAGCCTGAGGCGCGCACGACAGCGTTTGCGCAGCTTGCGACGGAGTGCCTCGACTTTGTTCTACTGGGCGAGCATATGTTTTACGAGAAGCGGGGCGTGGGTACCCGCGGGGCAGCGCGCCCTGATCAGAGCCAGTGAGGTCTCGTGCGCAACACTACAGAGAGAAGCTTCGAAGGACACAGCGCTGCATGACCGCAAAGCACAGCCCCTCGTACGCATCACAGTTTGCCTTGGCCTCCTCGCGCGTGCCGAGCAGCTCGCCGCGATCGCGGAACCATACGTGCGTTGCGGCGCGATCAACAGACTCTATGCTGTGCTTGTAGCCCTCTCCGAAGACCTCTTCCAGCAGGAAGAGGATCCTCGTGTCCGCTGGGTGATTCCAGCGCTCTTTGAGAAGCTGGTCGAGTCGCTCGATGTGTTGCTTGATGTTTGAGGGGCTGAGGCTCGCGCTCTCAAGCACAGAGCTATTTTCGCACAGGCCTCCAGACGGCCGAAGTCCGGCTTCGCGCTCTTGGCGCAACGTTTCTGGAGAGATGAATTTCATAGCGTCAGAAGGATGTTAGCGCACGAAGTTTCCGTACGCAAAAAGGTTTTGGAAAGAGAAGGTA
This sequence comes from Pseudomonadota bacterium, assembly GCA_900299035.1. Taxonomy (GTDB): domain Bacteria; phylum Bdellovibrionota_C; class UBA2361; order UBA2361; family OMII01; genus OMII01. The sequence goes on along the minus strand of OMIG01000114.1, from coordinate 13,433 downwards.
GCTAGGAGCTTGGTGACAGCTAAGTTGCTCAAATTCCGAGCTGGGGTTCTCTTGGAAGCGCAGAGATCGCCAATGAGTTGCCGATGCGACATGCATAGCCATCGGAACACTGTTGCGACGCTACTGCGAGCGGCTCGCGTGAAAAAATGCGACGGCACCCACGATCACTAGAACGTTTGCCAAGAGCAGGTGAGTGAGCTTGAGCCAGACCGGGGCGAGAAAGAGCAGAGTAGCGGCTCCCACGAAGATGGCCGTGAAGAGCACGTACCTCACGCGCCTGCTCCACAGCCGCGCCCGCTCGCCAACGACGTGCCGCGACCAGCTCGCAAGCGCCCACGGCCCAAGAATTGCGAGGCTCAACCCAAGGAAGGGATGAAGAAGCCTCAAGCGCACGGCGGAGTGGGAGTCAGCGGCCAGATCTTTCGCAAGCCCGCTCGTGAGGGAAGCGGAGGGCGCAAGGTGAGACCCGAGCGCGGCGATGGCTCCCGTGCAGAGCACGACGAGCAGCGTTGCCGAGCTCAGCAGCACAACTCGGCGCAGCCCCGGCGAGAGCGGAAGGGGGCTCGCAGCAGGAAACGAAATGCTCTCAGCTGCCATCACCGTGCTGACGAGAAGAGCTGAAGTGTTGACCAAGTGGAGCGGCATCACCAGCAGCCGGAGGGGGTTTGAGCTCTGGTCCACTAGCCCGAGAGTCACGAGCTGTCGGCCGATTAGGGCCTCGGTGATTGTGAAAACGAGCGTTGCGAGCGCCCAAAAGCGCGCAGGATGGCCGGAGCCGAAAGCGCGCCTCGCCGCGACGAGCAGCCCTACAACAAGAAGTCCGTAGAGCGCAGTTGAGTATCGGTGCGAGACCTCTATCCAGGTCTTTGCCGGGCCTCCGACTGGAATCGCCTCCCCGTTGCACAGAGGCCAGTGGTCACCGCAGCCGTCGCCAGAGTGCGAGATGCGAACCCACGCGCCCCACAGGATGATGAGCACCGTGTACCACACCAGCCCCCACGCGAAGCGAGCGAGGGCGCTGGGCGAAGCGGAGTGAGCAGAAGGAGCGGCAGTCACGTCGGGAGAGTACCATACAGGCACAGGCCTGAGCTACTCGGCCTTGCCGCAGGGGATTATGAGGGTCGGCGCGTGCGCATTTCGGGCGACGTGCTCGGCGACGCTCCCGAGCAGCGCGCGGGAGATGCCAGTCCTGCCGTGGGAGGCCGTGACCACCAGCTCTGCCCCGCTTGAGCGGATGTACTCAACGATCGTGTGATGTACTGGCCTGGCCGCCTCAAGCACCGCATGGCGGGCTGCGAGGCCCGGAAAGAACCTGATCAGGTGCTCCTTGAGGGAGCTCTCTGTTCGGTCCTTGATTGCGTCCACCGCTTCCGGGAGGTAGACGAGCGGCATCTCAAATCCAGCACTGCTCTCCCCGAGGTGAATCGAAATATCAATGCAGGTCAGCAGCGTCACTGTTGCCTCGTACGCCACCGCAAGGGAACGAGCTGCTGGGTACGCGGCGGTCGCCGCAGAAGAGAGGTCTGTCGTGACCAAGATCGATTTGGGGAGGAACTCTGCCATGTGTCGCAGCGTGGCTCTGTCAGGCTGCCCCGCGTAGCAGGGACGTCATGCCGCACACCGGAGATCCCCTAGCGAGCGTGACCGAGCGCAGCCTTGGCTTCTTTGGGGAGCGCAATCCAGGAACGGCGCGAGATGCGGTCGTCGGACACAACAGCCTTGAACATCGGGTCGGCTTCTCCGAGCGTCATGACACGGCCGTCCTCAAGCAAAACCAGCATCGACTGGCGATTGTCGCCCGAGTGCACATCAGCCGTTGAGATCTCGTGCAGGTAGTAGCGTGGGTCTAGCCCGAGCTTTTCGAGAGCGGCTCGGCCCGAAGCGGCGAGCGTATCGAGGCTTACCCCGGGGGCGCAGCGGATGGTCTTGAACAGCTTCCGGGTCAGTAGCCGGCTCGAGAGGTCGCGCAGAACTGCGTCTTCGCCCTCAGACCAGCGAGAGAGGTGGTAGCGCCACCACGACTCGCGCATTCGGAAGATGTTCTCCAGCGTCAGCTCAGACGGAGAGCGGGCAGCCAGTGCGTGCTGCATGACCGGGTCGGCAAAGCCAAGCTTCTCCCCAAGGTCGCGCGCGCGCTGGACGACGGCCTTGTTGATCATGTCCGCCGCGAGCAGAACTCGGTGCTGGTAGATCTGGCGGTACATGGCGTGCCGCGACACCATGAAGTGCATCATCGCATCGAGACGGTTCTCCATGAGGGCAAGGTGCTTGTCGTCAGTGAGCACTATCGAGTCAACGAGCGCCGGGATGTTGTACTTTCCGTAGCTGACGCCGGCGAGAACGCTGTCCACCGTCGACCAGTTGCCGCGATCGACGTTCCAGCCGCCGCCGCTGATGATCTCCCAGGTCCAGGGCGGCACGCTCTGAGACTCCGACAGGATCGATATGACCGTCGGGCGCAGGGTTGGCGAGAAGCTGTCGAGCAGGCCCGAGATCTCAGGGTCTCCGTTAATCACCAGCTCCGCGATCTCCTCGTGACAGTCAGGCTGCCCCGGAAACCATGTCTTGAAGGCCGTGTGGGAGCCCGGCGCCAAGTGGCCAACGTCGTGCAGCAGCGCCGCGGTCATTATGGCTGCCTTGTACTCGCGCACGTCGTCCGGAAAGCGGCGCGACAGCTTCTCGAGCACCAGCTTCGCCAGGTATGCGACCCCGAGGCAGTGGCCGAAACGCGAGTGCTCAGAGAACATGTACACGAGCCGCGTATTCGCAGTTTGGCTGATGTCGCGCAGCCGCTGGAACCAGCGCGTGTCGACCAGCTTAAGGATCAGCCCCTCGGCCGGATCAGAAGGGGAGAGAGAAACCGACTGGTGAACTACGTCTGCAAAGGTGATGTCGCTCATACAATGTGCCCCTCGGACAAATCTACCCCAGGAATCGGCTGCTGCGAAACGATAGTAAGCCCAAAGCTCGCTAGGCCAGAGAGGGACTTGCTGCTGCTTGAGAGCACTTCGATCTGGGTGATCCCGAGGTCCCGCAGGATCTGCGCGCCCACGCCGTACTCTCGCATCATTCTCGCCTGGTTAGCGCGCTGTGCGGGAGTTTGCACGGAGTGGCGCTCGCCGTTAGTTTCTTCGATATGCGGCCGCCGCAGGTACAGCAGCACTCCGGAGCCCCGCTCGGCGATCGCCCGCAGAGAAGCCTGGAGCTGGGCCCGCGAGCTGCGAGAACCGCCGCCAAACACGTCAGAGAGGGTGTTCTCGGCCTGTACACGGACTAGCACCGGACCGCCGTGAGAGACGTCTCCCTTTACGAGCGCTATGTGCTCGACGTCGTGGATGGCAGAGCGGTAGGTGATGCCCCGAAGCTCTCCAGCAATTTGCGAAGGAATAGTCGCCTCAGCCGTCCGAGTCACGAGCGGCTCCCGATGGAGCCGGTACGAGATGAGCTCTGAAAGCGCGGCTGCTGCGATGCCGTGGTCAGAAGCAAATCGCGCGGCTTCTTCGGAAGAGAGCAGCTCGCCGCTCGCGCCGAGCAGGTCGATGAAGAGTGCCGCGTCAGAGAAGCCGGCTAAAGAGACGAGGTCGAGCGCCCCCTCGGGAATGGCAGCCTTTACGAGCACTCCGCCGGTTCGTGCTTCAACCGGGAATATGTGTCCCGGCTTCACCAGATCGCGAGGGTGGGGCATCTTCGCGCCCAGGATCCTCAGAGTCGCGGCGCGGTCCGAAGCGCTGATGCCGGTGGTGATTCCTTCGCGCGCCTCGACTGATGAGAGCATCTTGAGAGAGTCTCCCTCGCGGGCGTTGGGGGCAGCCGAAGGCTCGGGCCGCGACATCTCTGGCAGCATCAGCGCAGCGGCGCGCTCTTGAGACAGCGCAACGAACGTAAGCCCGCCCGAAAGGGCGAGCGCCCGGTTCACAAGCTCAGCTGAGATCTCCTGGGCAGGCGCGACGAGTGCGGCTCGAGACGAGCCCAAGTCGTCTATCAGCACCCCCAGGCGCGAGCGCGTTAGCTCCTCTAAAAAGTCGGGAATCTGCAGCATCCAGCGATTAGAACAAACGGCACTATTGAGCTCAATGTTTTTTGGGCGCTTTTCGCATTTAGCGCAGAAGATCTGCCCGCAAACGTGAGCGTACCTGAACAAAAAGAGCGATTCGGGCTAAGGCACGGACGTGAGGGCAATGCTCGAATCCTTGACGTCCAGGGGTGTGCGACGGTGATTTCCGGTGGCAGTTGTGGGCAGTTTCGAAGGGGGGAGTATAGCCGGAAGGTGCCCTCAAAGTGTTGATTCGAATGGGCAAAAAGCCGCTGGTGAGATTGTGTTTAAGATTTTGTCCTAGCGAGTCGAAGATACTCTTAGGCCAAGGAAGTCCTCACCAAGTAGTTCTTGTAGTTCTTAGTGGTGCAAACATGGAAACGGAAGTTGTTGAAGTAGACCTCACCAGCCCAGGCGGGCTGGAGAAAGCGATAATCCGTGCACGTCGCACGGCTTTTGTGGCGCGATTTATAGTGCTGCGAGAGTCGAAACGGACTCGTGCGCACAGGGCGATTGAGATGATGGAGTGGACTGACTTCACTACCGTCGAAGAGCTCGCCGGGCGCTTTCGTGCCGCGTTCGTGGAGAACGGGGATAACTTAGTGCCAGTCGACAGAGACCTGCGACGGGCCCTGGCTCACTCATTCCGATCGCTGAAATTCTTTGTGGAAGAGTACGCGCTGCGGTCGACCCTCAACTTTATCGACGCGCTCGAAGACTACGAGCGGTCAAACCAGCTCCTGTTCGCCGCTGAAGATCAGCCCAAGCCAGGCGGCTGGCGGCTGCCGATGGAGCTTCGAAAGCTGAAGGTTCCTGTTGGCGCGCCCGCGCCCGACAAGAGAGCGGCGCGCAAGCAGAAGCACCCAGCCCATCCGTAGGGTACGGAGCCGACTAGAAGAGCGTGTAAATGAAAGGCGACAGGGCCGAGCCCTGAGTCGCAACCAGAACCACGCCGAGCGCCAGGAACACAACGACGATTGGCGCCAGCCACCAGGCTTTGTGTTCGCGCAAAAGGCCTGCGACCTGCAATAGAGTGCTTGTTTTGCCCATGGGTACTGCCTCGGGTTTACTGGTGTTCAGGGCTGCGTTTCTTTACGCCGCTACCCTGTCCTCGCCGTCGTCTTGATCCGGCTCAGGCGAGAGTTCGCTAATAATCTTGTCGACCTCTTCGATCAACGATCCTATCGCGTAGGCCCAAACATACTGCCCCGCCTTCTTGCCGGTCAACACCTCGGCGATCTCTCCCTTGTCCTGGATACGGTGCTTGATGAATAGCTGCTTGCCATCTGTAAGCAGCACCATGTCGCTCGGGTTCTTGTGGAGCTTGGGCAGCTTCTTGCGCAAGTAGTCGATACCTCTGCGGAAGCGGTTTACCGGCAAGCCCTCGCGCTTCATGCGGAATAGCCAGCAGAGCAGGATCAGGTCGGGATAGGAGTACTTGGGGCGGCCGCGGCTCTTTGTCTTGCCGGTGGTCGGGACGAGGTTGGTGCGGGCGTAGTAGTTAAGGAGAGCGAGGCCGATCTTCTCATCTCCGCCCGTGAGCGTGCGCAGGATTGACTGCACCTGCTTCGCAGTGAACTCACGGTCAAGAATGTGAACAGTCATGAAAGGACTCCCGAACGGCCCGCAACTACTAGCGAAACAGCGCTTGTTACTACAACCATCTTTAAGTAACGGTACAGTGCGCTAGAGCTGTATGTCAATCAGCCTTCTTGGCTCGCGGGCAGTCGACTGAAGAGAAAAAAGAGTATTTACAAACAGCTGCGGTGTTCCGTTCGCATCAATAGAGCGGCTCTTTTACTCCGCTGCGGCCTGCCCAGAAGCTGGGGGTTTGAGCGGAAATAACCCGACCGCCACCGGCACATCGTCTCGCCCTGGAAAGCTCTCTTCTCGCACTGCGCCGCTATGCCCCGGAATTTCGGCAGATATGTAGAGCTGGGAGGAGCCGCCTCCATCGAAGTTGAGCGCATCGACGCACTCGACGCCGGGAGAGAGCAGGAGGCGCTGCAGCAGGGGGAGGGAAGCTCCGAACACTCCAGCCGAGACGCGGTAGAGAATCACGCGTCCTTGGCGATCAATGCACAGGCCCGAGAGGTTTGTGCGGAAGGACGACTCCTTAAGACCAGGCACTGATTCTCCTGCGGCGATCACGCGAGGCCCAGCCTGCACCGCCTCAACCACACCCTCCGGAGAGAACGAGTCTCTGTGCGCGATGCCGGCCGACTTTGGCGTCACGAAGGCCACGCCGGTGAGGGTGCCGCCGCCCTTGTGAACTCGCTGCTGAATTATTCCTCGGCTGATGACAAGCCCGAGCGCCTTGCCCTGCTCGTCGAAGAAATTTGTGTTGATGCAGGTGGCGGCACCAGCTGCTCTACACAGGGCGCGCACGTTCGCGCGCTTCCAGCCGTAGTCAGCAGCTCGAATTACCTGAAGGCGGTAGTCGCTCAAGGATGTTCTCACCAACACCACAGACGACGAAAACATAGAGTCCTGGTTGAGGCGGACGCTCGCCTGGTCAAGCCCGAATCCGATGGGCTGCCACGAGACCGTTTCGTCAGCTCGGGCAACTGGCACAGCGGCAAGAGAGAGCAGGGCCCAGAGCCACAATGCTGTGGCTCGGCAGGCCCTGGCTTTGGCTGTGTCTCTCATCAGCAGCGGTTAGTGGTGGCCGCCGAAATCGGCATTGAGCCGCTCTCGCTTAGGGAGGGGGCCTTTGCCTGAGTCGGCGATGCGTTGGCGGAACTCATCCTTGAACTTAGTTGTGAAGCTGCGGACGGGCATCGCCAGGGAGTCGCCCAGGAAGCAGATGGTGTGACCGGCGACCTGTGCGCAGATCGTCTCGAGCAGCTCAAGGTCACCCGGCAGCCCGTCCCCGACCGCCATGCGCTGGAAGATCTTCTCAACCCAATGGCCGCCCTCACGGCAAGGGGTGCACTGGCCGCACGACTCGTGCGCGTAGAAGTGGGCTAGGTTTAGGATCGCGTCGACCATGTCCACTGAGTCGTCCATCACGATAACGCCGCCAGAGCCCAGGAAGGTCCCCAGCTTGTTCCACCCCTCGTAATCCATCGTGGCATCCTCGATGTCCTCCGCGCGAAGGATTGGAACCGATGAGCCTCCGGGGATGACAGCTTTCAGCTTTCGACCCTCAAGCATTCCACCGCACTCCTCCTCAAGGAAGCGCTTGAACGGGTACCCCATTTCGACTTCGTACACGCCCGGCTTATTGATGTGCCCCGAGGCCGAGACGAGCTTTGTGCCTTTTGACTTCTCCGTGCCGATCGCTGCGTAGGCGTCAGCACCGTTTGCGATAATCCAGGGGACTGCTGCGTAGGTCTCAACGTTGTTGAGAACCGTCGGTGAGTAGTAGAGGCCCATCGTCGCCGGAAAGTACGGCGGCTTCAGGCGTGGCTGGCCCTTCTTGCCTTCAAGAGATTCGAGCAGTCCAGTCTCTTCGCCGCAGATGTAGGCGCCGGCGCCACGGTGTACGACGAGGTGCAGCGAGTAGCCGCTGCCGAAGATGTTGTCGCCGAGGTAGCCCTTAGCGTACGCCTCATTAACGGCTTTTTTGAGCTGAGCGTAAGGGTAAGCGTACTCTCCGCGGATGTAGACACACATCCAGTGGCTCTGCACAGCCCATGCTGCGATCATCATCCCTTCGATTACGGCATGAGGGTTGCGCTCGAGCAGGAGCCTGTCCTTGAACGTGCCGGGCTCGCTCTCGTCTGCGTTGCAAACAATGTAGGTTGGCTTGCCGGTGTTGCGCGGCACAAAGCTCCACTTTTGGCCGGCCGGAAAGCCCGCGCCGCCGCGTCCACGTAGGCCGGACTTCTTCACCTCTTCGATGAGCGCGGCTGGGTCCATCGCAATCGCCTTGCGAACCGCAGCGTAACCGCCGCGGGACTCATACCCTGCCAAGGTGTGCTGGTCTGGTTGCTTGATGTGCTCAAGGAGGATCTGGCGGTTCTGTCCCACGCGGGCGCTCTCTCTGCAAAAAGCCTAAAGGGCGGAATGCCCAAGGGCCGAGTCTACGCGCTCAAGGATAGTAAAAGGGGGCTCGCCCTGCAATCGCAAGGCTAGTCGGCTTGAACCGAGATATCCGCCGTGGCTTCGGGGTCGAACTCAGGAGTCTCTACCGTAAACTCCCCGTCATTAGTCTGAAGGGGGTCGTCGACGTCCGGATCGACCTCCACGAGGCCATCTGTAACGGACTCCACCCCCTCAAGCTGCACTATAACGGTGCCCTCCTCGCCGTTGTATTCCTGGCCGCTGCGCCGGAAAGCGGCTTGAGAGATGTAGAAAACGAGGTACCGGTCGTTGTCGGTGCCCGTGCCATTGAATTTTGGGGTGAGGTCGGTCTCCTTTTGGCCGACGACAAGGAGCGCCGATGAGCGGACATACTTTAGCGCGTCGGGGAACCGAATCTTTAGAGCAATTCCGTCTTCGATCACGTTCCCTAAGGTGATTGCAACCTCTGTCCTGTCGCCGGAGTCTATGTTCGACGGGCTGACTGCGAGGCTCACATCTGCGGCTCCGACGAAAGTCGAGTCTCCGCCGCCACCTCCGCCACAACCCGGCAGGCTCAAGCATGCGGCGGCGAGGGTCAGGTAGCGAACAGCCAAGTGTAGAGGGCGGGTGTGCATGGGTGTGCCAACAGAAAAATGTGATCTCGTGAATCTATAAGGGGTTTGGACCATTCGCACCAGCTACAAACGCGCGGCGGTTGTCGAACTTACTGAATGGTCGGAGAAGCCTCATCCTGGTAACTTACCGGGGGTGCATCGGTTCGTTTCGGGCGGTTTTTGAAGATTCTCCCCGGAGCTTTATTAAACGGCTGAGGAACTGTATCTTTCACGGGTTGCCGCGGGAGGTCTAACCGTCCGCAGCGTCTCAGCATTTCGTTGTGCCATGACCCAACCGCGAGAGCGGTGACAACCGTTTCTTTGATGGAGCTTCCGTAGGATGTCCCAGCTCGCCAAGAAAAGCACTCAGCCACACGACGCTGCCCCTGGCATCAGCCTCGCAGACACCGCCCCCGCGAACGCCGCAGAGCAGGTGCCCGTGTGGAGAAGGGAGCTCTCGTTGGTAAACCTGTTGGCCGCCGTAGTCTGTTTCGGTTTCGCATACCTCTACGTCAACAGCATCAGCAGCTTCTGGTTCCATAAGGACTGGACCACCGATGACGCCTTGCAGCAGGTCTACCCCTTCCACGAGGTTGCGCACCCCGGGCTCTTCGCCGGGGATATCGTGACGGATGTGATGAAGGGTTACCTGGCGCCGCTCCACTACTGGATGTGCTACGGGATCACAATGCTCACGGGCGACCCAATCATGATGTCGCATTGGGTGATGCTCATTCAGGTCGTTCTCACAGTTGGCTTTCTCTTCTCGGCCGTTCGAGCCGCATCGGGCACCGCTCCAGCACTGCTGGCAGTTGCATGGCTGCTGCACGACCGCAACCTGATGCAGCGGCTCACAGCGGGTCTGCCTCGTGGCTGGTCGGCTGTGGTGATTACTGCGTTCCTGTGCTTCATCCTGCGAGGCAATCACCGGGCGGTTCTCGTGACAATTCTGGCTGGCTGCATGCTGAACCCGCCTGCCACGCTCGTGGTGGCGTTTTCTTACGGCATGCTGCTGTTGTGGCGCTCCGCAGTGGGCGAGAAGGCTTCGAAACTTGCCTGGCGCAAGCGCTTGCTGACGTACGTCTGCCTCTCGCCGCTCTTTGCGCTGGTTACGCTTTCGGTGGTGCACCGTCCAGCCAGCATCGGCCAGATGGTGTCGTTTGAGCAGGCATCCAAGATGCCGGAGTTTTCTCGGCCGCGTGGACGCTTTCCGTTTGTGCCGCTCAACCCTGCCGGCGAAGAGGTTCGCATGGTAGGGCTTGAGGCCTTTGTTAACCGGTTCTACAACCCTGGAAGCTCCCTGAAGCAGAAGATGCCCTACGTCGTCCTCGGGTCGTTGGTTCTCCTGGGGCTCGTGGGAGCGGCTCGTCGTCGAGTGACCATTCCGGCCGAGCTGGTAACCTACGGGATCGGCGCCCTGACCGTGTACTTCCTCTCTCGAATCCTGGCGTTCCGCCTCTACGTGCCGAACCGACACCTTCAAATTCCAATGGCTATCTTCTTTATCTGCGCGTTCTGCATAGCCGGATGGAAAGCGTTCCATCGCGGGCGGGATGAGCAGTCTGAGGCGCCGGGAGCGCTGCGAGACACCCGCTTGAGGCTCAGCTGGGGAAGCGGGCTGGCGCTGACGGCGCTGGTTGCCCTGGTTGCAACGAGCGCTGGGTGGGGCCTGCGCGGCGCGGCAAACTTCAACTACTCAGCTGACAAGAGGGGCGGAGTGTTCGCCTGGATCAAGGCTAACACGCCCCTTAACGCCGTCATCGCTGGGCAGCCCACTCACATCGACCCAGTGTTCCTGTTCGGCGCCCGGCGTGGGTACATCACAACCGAAACAGGGCACCCCTTTTACGTTCGGTACAACGAGGAGGTGCAGCGCCGTAACGAGATCTCGCTTCGGGCTCACTATGCCAAGTCGCTTGAGGAGCTCGTGACGATCTTGGAGCCTGAGGGTATTACGCACTTTGTGTTCCGGCGCAGCGACTTCGCTCCAGCAGCCCTGCAACAGGCAACGTTCTTCCCGCCACTGACTGATCTCGTAAAGCAGCTCGCGGCTCGGCCGCCGAGCGAGTATGCGTACGCGAAGCTGCCGAACACGCTTGACCCGGTGCAGTTCCCGTACGTGGTGTTCATCGACCAACAGTCGGTGCTCGTCGACGTGCAGGCGCTCAAGGCGCACCTCAAGTCGAAGGGCTGGACGCCGCCTCAGGCAGACGGCGTGCGCGCCCTCCGGCAGCTTGAGCTCTCGCCTGACCCACTGAACGGAGCTGCAGTTGCAGAAGCTCCAGCACGACCATCCCTAAAGACTCGAGGATAAGGCGTTCTCATGATGTCACGCTCAACTCTCCTACGTTTCCTCGTCTTAGCGCTCGGTTCGCTGCTCGTGTCGGTGTTGGCTGTTACGAAGCTCGACCGCTCGGAGTGGAGTGGCCGCCAGTTTGCGCAGATGGCTGATGGCGGAATCTACAACGACGGCTGGCTCAGGGATGAGGCCACGGTTTCGCTCAGTGGGTTTTCTACGATCGCCAACGTGGTAGAGCTTTCGTTTAGCCCCGTTCGGCTTGAAGGCGAAGGCCCGCCGCGGCTGGCGGTTTCCGTGTGCGGTGGTGCGACGACTGAGCTCGATATCGTCAGCCTGCAGCCACATCCGTTCGCGGTTCCCTCCGGCTGCTCGCCGATAGAGCTGCGAGTAAAAGGGCTCAACTCGTTCGTCATCCACGAGAAGAGTGGTGACCGCACCGTTAGTGCGCAGGTGTACGGGCTCAAGGTCACCTCGGCGCTGGGCTTTCCGATCTTCTCGCTCGACATAGTGCTTGAGGCATTCCTTGCTATCTCTCTTTTGGCCTTCTGCGCTTACTGGGCTGCTGGCGCTGCGCGTTCGTTGCGCCTTCCCGCCGCGGGCCTGGCGCTCGCCGGCGCCGCATTGATGCTCGCTCTGGGCACTGTTGAGCCAGACAAGTACCTTCCGCTGTACGTCTTTGTGACTGCGCTCTTGGCGGGCATGGCGCTCTGCGCCGTCGGCACCCGAACCGCAGAGCAGGGCGAGCGGCAAGCGCCGCTCGTGTGGCTCTTTGTGGTAGTGGCGCTCGGTGCCGCGCTCCGCTTCTACGGCATAGACTTCGGGCTGCCCGCGCACTTCCATCCTGACGAGGTTCCTAAGGTCAACGCCATCATGCGCATGGTTGAACAGCGAACCTGGAACCCGCAGTACTTCTTGCACCCGTCGCTTCTGCTCTACTCGACGTACGGCATGAATAGCCTCTTGCACCTGCTCGGTGTTGAGGGAAGCTTCCGCGACACCGCGTACCTAGCCGGAAGGCTCGTCAGCGCGATTGCGGGGACTCTCTCGATTGCGCTCACGTTTGAAATTGGGCGGCGGCTTGTGTCGCGCAACGCAGGCCTGCTGGCCGCTGCATTCTTGGCAGTCTTTCCGCTGCACGTCACGTGCAGCCGCTACCTAAAAGAGGACGCGCTCCTGACATTTGTCGTGCTGAGCTGCGTTTTGGCGACAGTGGTTGCCGTTCAGTCAAGGCGCCACTGGGTTCTGCTCGTGGCGGGGCTACTGGCTGGCGCCACCGCCGGCACGAAGTACTCTGGCATCCTGCTGGCGATCGTGCCGGCTTCGGCTCCGTGGCTCGCCTCGCGCAGCTGGAAGCCCGATGCCCGCTGGATTCCGTGGGCGCTCGCCGCGGTGTGCATCTCGCCGCTCGGCTTCCTCGCGACGACGCCGTTTGCGCTGCTGGACAACGCCAAGTTCCTTAAGGACTTTGCCGCCGAGTCGCGCCACATGCAGACCGGACACACAAACACGATAGACCCATGGTCTCAGCTCTGGATGTACCACTTCTACCGCAGCATCTTGCCGGGCATGACTCCTGTGCTCGCCGTTGCCTCGGTGATGGGCCTCGGGCTGCTCGTTCGGCGCGGGAAGATAGAGGGGCTCTTCATCGTTTCGGTTGCGCTGCTCTTCTACCTGCCCGCTGAGTTTGTTAAGGCGAAGCCGGCTCCGCAGCCAGAGCGCTACATAGTTCCGTGCCTGCCGTTCCTCGCAATCGCGCTGGCGTGCCTGGCTGGAGCGGTTGGACGATCGTTGCGGCTGCGCCACGGTGCGCTTCTGTGCGGATTGGCGCTCCTCGCGGCGCCGCTCTCGCGCACTCTCGCTCTCGCAAACGACCTGCGAGACGACACTCGCGTGCAGATGGCAGCATGGATGAAGCAGCACATCCCGGCAGGCAGCAGGGTGCTCATGGACTGGAAGCCGTACTGCCCGCAGCTTGAGGGTGCTCCCTTCAAGGTGGAGCACATCGAGCGCGCCCGTATCATCCCAGAGCTAGACCCAGCGCTGCTGCGCAGCTCCGGCGCTGACTACCTGGTGCTATCGAGCCTCTTCTACGCGCGTTACTTCAACCAGCCAGAGTCGAACCCGACGCTTCGGCAGCGCATACGCGACGTGTTCCAGATGGTGCCGGTTGTGTCCCAATACCGCGCGCCCTCAGGAGTGTACGGCTTCCACAATCCAGTCCTGACGCTGTTTAGCCTGAAGAAAGACGATTTCGCCCGCCTCGACAGCGAGCGCACGCTCAAGCTGAAGGGGCAGATCTCGGAGACTTCAAACGACGCCCGCGCCCAGCTGCGCTGGTAGCATTCATTCTCTGCACGTGATTATGAACGTGCAGGTAAACGTGAACGTTCACGAAACAAAAGCACGCCCTCGGTAATGACCTGAAAAAAGGGCGCAGCCACATTTTTCTAGTTGTAGCTCACATTAATGTCTACATATC
>OMIG01000113.1 GCA_900299035.1 Pseudomonadota bacterium | reverse complement strand
CGCCGACCTCCAGATCATCATGGACGAGGAGCTTGAAATTGGCCGTAAGAACGCCAACGCCAAGCAGGCAATGGCTGTCATGATTGACTCTGACACGGGCGAGATCGTCGCCCTCAGCCAGTCGCCAAGCTACAACTTCAACACCCCCTCAGCCGACTCCAAGGAGACGCTCCGCAACCTCCTGCTCGAGACGGTCTTTGAGCCAGGCTCGGTTATGAAGCCGATCGTGGCGGCAGGGGCGATCGATGCCGGGGTTGTGACGGCGGCTGACAAGATAAACTGCGAGAACGGCCGTTACCCCTTCTCGAAGCACACCATCAAGGACGTTCACCCCTCTGGAACGATCTCGTTCTACGATGTGGTGGTGCGATCGTCGAATATCGGCATGACGAAGGTTGGAATCCGGCTTGGGAGCGAGCGGCTCTACCGTTACCTCAGAAAGTTTGGATTTGGGGCCTCAACGGGCTTGGGTATCGCCGGAGAGACAGCCGGAATCCTGCGCAGCGAGAGCAGCTGGGCCAAGGTAGACGTTGCGACGCACTCATTCGGCCAGGGCGTAGCGGTGACTCCGCTGCAAGTCGTCCGTGCGGTGGCTGCGATTGCAAACGGCGGGGTTCTCCCTCCGCTCTCAGTAGTCATCGACGAGAGCAACGGGCTGCCTCAGGGTGAGCGGATTATCTCTGAGCACGCGGCTGGAGTTGCGCGCGAGATGATGTACGGAGTAGTCGAAGACGAGCACGGCACCGGGGCTAAGGCGAAGATTGAAGGGCTTCGAGTCGGCGGCAAGACCGGGACCGCGCAGAAGGCAAACCCCAAGGGGCGCGGATACATGGCCGGCAAGTACGTCGCATCGTTCGTGGGCTTCGTTGATGGCGCTCCAGTCGGTGTTCCGAGAAATCTCACCGCAATGGTGATTATCGACGAGCCCCGAGCCAAGAGCATATACGGCGGCACGCTGGCCGCGCCGGTTTTCCAGCGCATCATGGAGCGCACCTTCCGTTTCATCAGCACCCGCAACGAGCTGGGCGTGGGCAACTCCCGGTCGCCGTTCATCGTTCCAGAGCGTCCGATCGATGGAAAGGACGAGGAGCTACTCCCGGCCTCTTACCAGCCTAAAACGCAGCGGTAATTCAGCCTAAGGGCACGGTATTGTTCCCCCAAGATCCTCGGGCTAAGCTCCCTGACGAATGGGACTCGTAACTCTAAAAGATATCGCGGTAGCAGCCTCTGGCGCGTTGAGTGGCGCGGACGGAGCCGAATCGGTACACGGGCTCACGGCCAGTGCTGACGCGGTGATGACCGGCGCACTCTTCGTGGCCATTCGTGGCTTTAAGGCGGATGGGCACTCGTTCGTCGATCAGGCCTTCGAGCGGGGCGCGGCTGCCTGCGTGGTCGAGGATCCGGCTGTTTTGCGGGGGCGACCGGGCGTGGTGGTCGAGAATAGCCGCTGGGCCTTGAGCGCTATCGCGGCGGCGATGGAAGCGTTCCCATCATCGAAACTCAAGGTTGTCGGGATTACCGGCACGAATGGCAAGACGACGACGAACTGGATCGTCTACCACGTTCTCAACCGCCTGACCGGAGGTGCGCTCCGCATCGGAACGCTTGGCAGCGAGATGCTAGGCCGGGAGCGAATAGACGGATCGCTTACGAGCCCGGACCCGATAACGATTCAGCAGCTCATGTCTAAGGCCGTAGCGGCCGGCGCCAAAAGCTGCGTGATGGAGGTCTCGTCCCATGCGCTTGACCAGGCGCGGGTAGAAGACGTGCAGTTCGACGTTGCGGTGTTCACTAACCTCTCGCGGGATCACCTCGACTACCACAAGACCTTCGAAGCCTACTTCGCCGCTAAAAAGCGGCTGTTTGAGCTGTTAGCCGCCAGCCCGAAAAGCACCAAAGCGGCTGTGATTAATGCCGACGACGTCTACGGGATTGAGCTACTCTCGTTCATGAAGAGCCACGGCTTAAAAGACTACTCGTTTGGAGTGTCGGAGCAAGCGGCGTTTCGGATCGTGAGCGTGACGGAGACGGCTGCCGGGATGGACCTCGTGCTCGCTCATGCCGAGAGCGGCAGGGAGTGTCGGATCATTGCGCCTCTGATCGGGCTTCACAACGCCGAGAACCTGGCCGCCGCGTTCGCCTCGTGCGTAGCGCTCGGGCTTTCGCCTGAAGACGTTTGTAGCGCCCTGCGAGATGTGCCGCAGGTGCCAGGGCGGCTTGAGCGGGTCGGAAACGGAGAGAAGCGAGTCTTCGTTGATTACGCCCACACGCCGGATGCGCTCGAGCGGGCAATAAAGACAGTCAGGGTGTCGACTGCCGGAAAGCTCTGGGTTGTGTTCGGCTGCGGCGGCGATCGAGACCGCGGCAAGCGCCCGCTCATGGGCCAAGTGGCGGCTGAGCTTGCGGACTACGTTGTGGTAACGTCTGACAATCCCAGGACGGAAGACCCGCAGGCGATTATAGCGGAGATACTAAGCAGTGGCATCGCTGTGCGCCTTGTGGAGCCCGACAGGCGAGCCGCGATTAATCGGGCGATCATTGAGGCGGATCCTTGTGACACGCTGCTGATCGCGGGCAAAGGGCACGAGGACTACCAGATCATTGGAGAGAAGAAGCTGCCTTTCTCTGACCAGGAAGTTGCTCGAGCGGCCCTGGCGAAGCAGTAGTGCCCCGAGCTTCAGCTACCTCTTCGGGCAGAGCGCCAGGGCTCCGTTCTTGATGCAGTAGCGGTTACACCCGTTAGGAATCGTGATCGTGTCGTTGCCGTTGAAGGTGTACGCCGCGCCGGTTCGCGAGTCGATGACCTTCACTTGTGCGTTGGCACCGTAAGCACAACCTGGCTGCGAGAAACGGGCGAGGCTGCCGTATCCGTTCCCTCCGCCTTGATTTGCGCCGGCCACGCCGTTTACGAGAACAGTCGTGCCATACGGGCCGGTGTGGATCGCTAGCTTGCCGTTGCTGTCGGAGACTGGCTTCCAGAGAAACGAGGTAAGTTCTGAGGCGATCGTCTCATCGGCACCTTCCTTGAGCGCCGTGTAGCAGGAGGAGAGCTCTTGGCCATCGCACTGGTCAACCTGCAGCGTTGCAAGGCCTGCTTTAATTAGAACCTCCGAGAAGTTCTTGCCAGACGCTGAGTACATCTGCCCGAGCGCACCAGACGCGCCAGCTTCGACTTCTACTTCGCAGCCATTGGTCGCCTGGTAGTAGTACACTTGTCCTTCGGCAGCCAGGGCCTTGAGCTTATTCTCTGAGGCGGTGGCCTTTGCTGCGTTCGCCTGTACGCCGAGGTTCTGAAGCTTTACGAGCAAGCTTTGGCTTGAACTCTTAAAGAGGAGCAGGTTCGAGCCCAGAACGGTGACCGTTCCTACGCGGGCATCGCCCTTGTCGATCGGATTCTTGAGATTGCCCTTGAGAAGGGTGCCGCAGCTTGACTTAAACGAGCCCGAATCTCCCGAGCTATCGCTACCGGAGTCCTCTTTGGTACAGCCGGACGAGACCACCACAAGCGAGAGGAGCACAAGGCATTTGAGAGTCGAGCGGAACATAGAACCTCTATGGTCTAAGGGGCGAAGCCACAGAGGCCCGAGCAACACACCCTGGACCCACGAGCAAACCTCGCCCTCAATCTAGTTTGACCCCCTCATATCGCTCCATTTCAGCAGAATGCTTCAGCTAAATTACCCCAGCCATTTCCATATCTTACCTAATTCCCCGTACTACAAGGTCTCAGAGACCTTGTAGTAAACCCAGGCCCCGAAGTCTCTGAGACTTTGCGAGGGGCCGCTGCGCTACAAGGTCTCAGAGACCTTGTAGTGCCGGGGAGGGGGTGGGAGGAGTCTCGACGCTGTCTCTTATACACATCTGACGCTGCCGACGATACTCCTTGTGTAGATCTCGGTGGTCGCCGT
>OMIG01000112.1 GCA_900299035.1 Pseudomonadota bacterium | reverse complement strand
TGCTGTGTGCCATCTACGGCCTTGCCTTGCTTGCCATGGATCCGTCGACGCTTGATGCATACGGCGACGAGCTCACTGAACTACGCATAACGGGCGGTGTCTGTTTGGTCGTGGGGCTGCCTCTGGCAGCATTCTACTTCGTTGCCGCTCTGCTTCCTGCCAGGCCTTGGTGTTGGGTCGTGGGCCTGGTGGCGATCGTCATCGCGCTGACTGGCTGCTGTTGCGTCCCTGCAGCGATACCGCTGCTGGTTTTCTGGCTGAAGCCAGAGACGAAAGCTCACTACGGGCGCGCGTAGCCGGCGCCCGCGCTGTTCGAAGCTAGTCGTGAGTCCGATTCGGCCACGGATTGCGCCCAATGACCGCCTTGATGAGGTCGCTGATCCAGAGCCGTATCTCTGAGGGCCGGCAGCCGAGCAGCGGCCGACGGTACGAAACTTTCCAGTCTTGGCTCGCCACTCGCGGCAGCATCACGCTGGGGTGAGTGCCAGTAAACTTCTTGAGGCCGTAGATAGGCTCGTACTCAAAAACCTCAAATTCAGCGTCGCGACTCTCTCCGAACCACAGCCGATGAAAGAGCTTGTTCTTAATAGCCATCGTCTTTGGGGGACGCACCCACCCGTAGTGGTACACGGTGCCGTGCGCCGGCTTCGTCTTCAGGCGCCGCTCGGGGGAGTGAAAGAGCCGCGGAGCCGGAATTCGGAAGCCCTGCGCGTCTCCTCGGCTGCGAGCGCCGGAGCTGCGGCGAATGACTCGCACCTCTTCTGGGTACCACAGGCGGGAGTTTGCTGTAGTGTCAAACGACCCATAGAAGTGCGTGTACGAGAAGTGCAGCCCCTCGACCGACGGATCATTCTCGTACTTCTCAATCTGCGCCCGAATCGCCGGAATGTCCTGCTCGTGCAGCACCTCGTCGGCCTGGAGGTAGACGCACCAGTCGTTCTGGCACAGCTCAAGCGCCTCGTTGGTCTTCTCGCTAAGGAGCAGCCCGCCCTGGGTCTTGGAGGGGTCCCACTCGGTGTCGACGAGCCTAATCTTGGGGTCTCCAATGGCGGCCACAAGCTCACGAGAGCCGTCGTCGCTACGGCCAACTCCAACAATCAGCTCGTCAACGAGCGGCAGCAGGCTCTTAATTGACTCAACGAACGGGTAGCCCATCAGGACCCCATTCTTGACGATCGTAAAGCCACTCACTTTCATAGACAGGAACCCATACTAGTGCAGCAGCCGGACACTCTACTCGATTGCGGCTCCAGCAAGTAGCCCCCCGCTAAAAAAGCATCGGCCCGAGCTGTAGGGTTGAAACTCTCGAAACTTGTAGCAACGAGACCGGACTTTGCCTAAGGCGAAAGAACGCCTCGCTCTAACACCGCTAATTCCAACCGGTGTCATCTGCTACATCCGCTGGCTCGAGAGGCGCCTGGGCTGCGCGGACCTCACGAACCATCTCGCCGAGCATCCGGCACGCGCTCACGAGCTGCTCAGGGGATACGCCCGCGTGCGTCATCGCTCGCACCTGTCCCTTGGTCCACGGGAAGAGCAGCACTCCTCTCTTTGCTGCCATGTCAGAGAACTCGCGCGGAGAGAGCCCTGTCGCTGACACGTCAAAGAAGACGAAATTGGTCTCGGGATTAGGGTTCGACACCGATATCTTGGGAAGTGTCGACAGCAATCCAGCGAGGAATTGGGCATTGTCGTGGTCGACCTCAAGACGCTCGATGTTCGTGTCGAGGGCAAACAGCGCCGCAGCGGCAAGCATTCCACTTTGGTGCAGAGCGCCCCCGTACCACTTTCGGTAGCGCTTTGCCTCGTTGATAAACGCTTGCGTCCCGCACAGCGCCGAGCCAAATGGGGCGCCAAGGCCCTTTGCAAAGCACACACTGACCGAGTCTGCGCACGCAGCAAACTGAGCAGCCGAGACCCCAGATGCCACCGAGGCGTTAAAGAGCCGGGCGCCATCGAGGTGGATAGCGAGCGACTGAGAGCGCGCAAAGGCAGCAAGCGCCTGTGCCTCATGCAGTGGGAAGACAACCCCGCCGTGCGCTGCCACGGTGTTCTCAATCGTTACTAGAGAAGCCTGGGCGTAGTTTGCCCCTCGCGGCTTTGCATCGATCAGGCGCTCGACATCTTCGACCCGCAGAATGCCGTCAGCAGTCGTAGTGGTGTGCAGAACAACTCGGGCCAGGTCTGCACACTGTGCACTTTCGAAGTATGAGATGTGGTAGCCGGTTTCCGTGATCACCTCATCTCCCGGCTGGGTGTGCACGCGCAGTGCGACCTGGTTGCTCATAGTGCCCGACGGCATGAAGAGAGCCGCCTCTTTGCCGAGCATTTCGGCAACCCGGAGCTCTAGGGCTCTAACACTCGGGTCTTCGCCGTAACAGTCGTCGCCAACGGGTGCACAGGCCATCACCTCCCGCATGGGCAGGTCTGGGTTGGTTAGCGTGTCACTCCGTAAGTCGGCGATAATTCTCACAAACCTCTCGTTAGCTGATTTCACATCGAGGGTGATTTACATACCAAACAGTCTCAGCAATAAGCAAGGGGCTCTATGGATAATCATTCACAATTCTGCTAACTAATAGCAAGCTCGAGCGTCAGCGCGCCGCGTGCCAAGGAGTAAGGTAGTGACAGGAAGTTGTAACCCAATATCAGAAGTCCCACGCGCACAGAGTCTGTTTCCAGCGCCCCCTCTACCGTCCCTGCCTCCTCGACCCGACCAGCAGGAGGTAGCCCTCAACGTGGCGTGCCTTGGACGGCTTGTGGATAACCTGCTGGAGCGGGCGACCACACGCGGTAGCTCAAGTGACTCTGCTGTTTGCTCTGCTCTCGGCCGCCAGTGTGCGCGCTTTATCCGCGAAGAGCTGCTCTCGATTCGCTCGACGCTGTCTTCAGATGGTCTTGGTTGCGCTCAACAGTTCCCGCTGCCGTTCCGTCTCGTGCTCGCGCAGCGCATTCGTGATTGCCACAAGCTCTTCGCTTCCAGCTCCCAGCTCGGGGAATGGCAGTCACCCCCGATGGCTCAATCGGTCGGCTCACCGACATCACACCGCCAGCATACCCTGTCCGCCCTTGGCTACGATTACAAGAGGCACGTGCATCTTGATGCGCTTGCGTACGAAGCCGCTTTCACGCAGGAGTACCTGCCCTCCTTCGCTTCAACGCACATCGCCCGAGTCACCTCGTCGGGCATGT
Organism: Pseudomonadota bacterium; assembly: GCA_900299035.1. Classification (GTDB taxonomy): domain Bacteria; phylum Bdellovibrionota_C; class UBA2361; order UBA2361; family OMII01; genus OMII01. The sequence continues at coordinate 8,883 of OMIG01000112.1, read as the reverse complement.
CAGCCCTCACAACGGCTGCTCACTACGTCGCGCGGCGCGCTGATTGTAGTCTCCCCGTCGGCTTCTCGCCTGGCACCTACCACGAGAGCCAGTTTGTCCTCTCTCAGATCTTCGGAAGCCGTGCGGTTGCAGCAGATCCGCTACTGGGCCAGGAAAATGGCCCGTACGCAGCGCTGTTCCTAGAGCCGGTTACGAACTCTCGCCGCTCTGAGACGGCGCACCTCGACGCTTTTTTTGCTAACGCTCCCCGCCTGCTGGCTCCCGGTGGCGTGATAGTAGTCGACGACACGATGCTCGGCGACTCGCAGTCGCTCTTTCAGCTCGCCGAGAGGCACAGCCTCCTCGACCGCGTCATCGTCATTCAGAGCCTAGCTAAGCTCCACCAAGCCGGCCTGGATCTCGTCACCGGCGGGGTCATGCTCTACCCAGCGCAATTCGAAGGCGCCCCTTTCGGCCCAGCCACCCTGCGCACTCACCTTGGAACCCACATGAGCGACCAGTGCGCTGCCACGCTTCCGGGGCCGGACCGCGAGCTCATGCAGCTGCGGCTCGGTCGGATACATCGCAACGTCAACCTCCTCACAGACACGCTCTCAAGCCTTCATTCGCTGGACGCACGGTCTATCCTCTCGGGCATATCACACCCGAGCCTCTCGGCTGAGGGCTCGCTCCCGTACGAGCCTTGGGGGATTGGGTTCAAGGGCGGATGCGTCAATCTCGCAATCCATGCGCACGGCTCTGAGCCGCGTCTTTGCAAGGAAGTCATCGCGCGCGCTCTGGAGGCTGCTGAAGAACGCCAGGTGCCTCTCGTCGCAGGCACCTCATTTGGCTTCGATTGCACCCGCATCTGCCTCGTTGAGTCGAACCTCCCCGGGTTTCAGCCCTTCCTCCGTGTCTCTCCCGGCACGGAAACGGAAGCGGAAATGGACGCCGTGCTCGCTGTGATTACCAAGGCCCTGACTGAGTCGGCGCACTAGGAGCCCAGGATTGCCGGATGAACAGCACAGCAACTGACACCAACCTTCCGCCCCTGCAGCCTCTCCTAGCCGATTGGGTGTTGGAGCTCGTCGCGCAGTCAGAGCAGCTCTCCGACGCTCTTGCGCGTTGGGGCTCACCCCTTCACGTCCACGACCCTCATCAGCTTACCGAGAACGCCGCCACGTTTCACTCCGCATTCGCTGATGCGGGTGTTTCTGGTCTCGTCTGCTACGCCCGCAAGGCCAATCGATGCCGCGCCGTTGTTGCCCAGGCGATCAAGGACGGCGAATGGATCGATGTGGCAAGCCTCGATGAGGCGCGTGAGACTCTTGCCCTGGGCGCACAGCCCTCTCAAGTCATCTGCACCGCCGCCACGAAAAGCAGCCAGCTCCTCTCTTTCTGTGCAGAACACGGGGTCATGCTCGTTCTCGATAACTTCGATGAGCTGGAAGCGCTTCGAGAGCTTGTGGCCGGCAGGACAACGCCGCTGCCTGTTGCTGTGCGCCTGAGCTGCTTCCCCGGTTTGGGAAAAAACGCGCAGAGCCGCTTCGGCTTCCCGCTCGCGCAGCTCCCGCAGGCGATGGAATCACTCGCTCCGCTCCAGGGAACCGCCCTATCAGTAGTGGGATTTCAGTTTCACCTCGATGGCTACGAGATCTCCGAGCGCGCCCGGGCGCTCGACACAGCGCTCGACCTTGTTGAGCACTACCGCCCCCGGGGCTTCCCGCTCAACTACATAGATATCGGCGGCGGGATGACGGTCTGCTACCTCAAAGACAAAGGACAGTGGGAATCGTTCTTAGAGCAGCTCCGTGATGCTGTGGCGGGGCTGCGAAGCCCTATCACCTTTGGGAACGATGGCCTCGGGTATTCCCTCGTTCAGGGCCGGGTCGAGGGTGCTCCCAAGCTCTACCCGTTCTGGAACGCCGCGCCCAAGGGCGAGTTTCTGCGGGGAGTGCTCGCGTCAGAGAGCGCACGCGGGGGAACTCTCGCCTCACGCATCCGCGCACACAACCTGACGATAATGGTTGAGCCAGGCAGAGCGCTTCTCGATCAGGTCGGCGTCACTGCGGCAGCAGTGTCCCACGTCAAGGCTGGGGCAAACGGAGAAGCCTTCGTTGTGCTTGAGATGAATGCCACTCAGATTCGAAGCGTAAGCCTCGACATGTGCCTCGACCCGATTCACATTCCAAGCGCCGCGAACACTCGTCCGGCAACTCCGTGCAGCGTCTTTCTGTGCGGCAATTCCTGCATGGAGAGCGACGTCATCCTCAAGCGACAGATCAGCCTGCAGCGGATGCCCCAGCGCGGCGATCTCTTCGTGTTCGCCAACACTGCCGGGTACCACATGCACCTGTTTGAAAATTCGGGGCACTCGTTTTCGCTGCCCCGGAATGTCGTTCGCACGCCCGCGGGGCGCCTGGTACTCGATAGCGTTCCGGAATAAGGACTACTCCGCCTCGACAAGCGGCACTGCACCCGCGGGGCTGCTGCCCCAGAACCACATGCGGCCACCTGCCGGAGCCTTCAGCTAGTGGCAGACACTCAGCGCCAGCCTTCCCATGGCTATCCTCGTAGGAACTCCGCAATCATCCGCAGGTGGTGCGAGGGCTGATCTCACGTCCGCTCGGTAGGCCTTTTAATGGGGCACACCCGAAGACCTCGATAGAGGTGATTTCAGCTCCTTTCAGGGCTTCCAAGCCCGAAACTGTCGCTTAAGAAAAGTCTTTTTGTTCGCCTCAATGACCTCTGTACAGCAGCCGGATATAGTCCGGCGACCACCCAAGCTCGCCGCTGTATGACCCCAGATTTTTCAGACAGAAAGCCGCAGCCAAACGACGCCGCAGCGCCTCGCAGCCAGGAGACTCCTCTCTCCCTTGAATCAGCTCGTGCAGCGGCGATCGAGAAGCTGCGGGTGGTCTTTGCGGAGCTCGACCACGGAGAGGCGCCTCTTCGATGCTGGCTCGACGCGCCACTCACGCCGAACGAGCTGATTCAGGCTCAGGTCAAGGAGAGAGCCCTTCCGGCCGTTCCGCCGTCTCCCTTTCGGAACGTAGACCCTGATCCAAACGCGCTGCCCTTCCTTTCGACGATTATCGAGCAGCCCATCAAATCGGCGTTGCGTTGGGAGGCCTACACGGCTTTCCCTTCGCCGCGCGAGGCCTGCACAGTTGCGCACGCTCTCTTGAAGGGTGGCAGCAAGAGCCGCGTCGCAGCTCTCTCGCTGCTTACCCAGGCCTCATTTGACGACTCACTGCCCGGGTATCATGAGGCGCTCGCGCTCACAGGTCAGGCTTTCTACGTAGCCGCAAGGTCCGGCAACTCAACGGATCGCGCCGCAGCTCAGGGCTTCATCGGGCTGCTCTTTGATAAGCCCGATGAGACATGGGAAAGGGCCTTCACGTACTTGGTAAATAGCGTTGAGTCTGCGCCCGACTGCGATGCGCAGAAGGCTGTCCTGCTGACCCCGCTCCTCGAAGAGAAGGGACCTGGGGCGTTCTGTGTCCTGCTCGGCCAGGCGCTCTCCCGCAATACGGGGCAAGAGCTCTCCAATGCACTCCTCTCTCACCTCATCGCCAATCCCCTACCTGGAACTCGCGCTCTCACCGGACTACTGCAGAAGATTCTTGATGCTACGGACGGGGAGGCCCGAACATCGTACAGCCGACTCCTCTCAAGCATTGACGGTTTCTGTGGCGAATACTGGGGACACCTGGCACCCTGGACCTTTGAGCGACCCCTTCGGATGCTCGATGCCCTCGGATTAGATCCGCTAGACGTGCACCGGCACGCCTGCCCAACTATCGGGCTCTCGTCGTTTCTCTTTGCGTGCAACCTCGCTGACTGTCACCCGCAGCTCTTGGCCCGGCTGGATGATGGATTCAAGGAGAAGCAAGGCTTGTCGAAGTCAGGCAACGAGTGGATGACATCGGGGCTGCGCCAACAGCTCATCCGCTGCGCGTTCCTCAGCCCCTACGAGCACATCGAAGGCATGGCTGGGCTCTTGGCGAGCGACCTTCGAACTACCGAGGGCGTTAACGGATGTTGCCACCTCTTGGCCAGGCTTTGCGTCACTCAACGGCGCGAGTTTCCGCACCTCTCGGTTCTTCGGTTACGAGAGACCGCAGAGGAGGCCGCAGCCATGCCCGAGGAGATCATGCTTGCCGTGGCTTCAGCGCCAGATGTCTCCGTTGAGCGCATCAATGAGTTTGTGCAGGTTGACCCGGCCATGAGGGCACAGGAGCAGTTTCTCGCATTCTCCGATTCCGCGCCGGCGGTGCTCCAGTGGGCGGCGGACAGGTCCTGGCAAAACGCCGCCCTTGGACTAAAGCCCTCACCTTCACGCGGCATCTTCGCCTCTCCGCCACGGGGCACATCCGCAATCTACGAGTTCGTTCGTGCACAGACGATTCACGGGAGCAACCCAGAGCTTCTCTCGCTGCTCGGGGAGGCCCTCAATGAGTTCGAGCGAACATCGCCAGAGGTCTTCGGCGCTTGGCGGTATGCCGAGAATAATCCAGTAGTGGCCCGACAGCTTCGATCGCTGACCCCGGCCGCTCGCGCGAGCTGGAAACGGGGCCAGCTCGCTTTCTTAACCGGCGACCCAGTCGGCAACGCCGAGCCGCACGAGGAGTTAGGCGGAAAGGCGATGTACCTCGCGCTCTTCACCGACGAACCGGAGATCCTGTTCACGTTGGGCAAGACCCCGCAATTCACGGCTGCATGCACGAGCTACGACAGCGGGTCGTTTTACTCGAAGGCTATCGTCTCGTACCTGGTCGATGCGCACATACGAACAGTGGTGCTCTTCGACTACGCCTACATCCAAAGAGACATTGCCCCGTTCCTCCCGCCCGATTTCTCGGAGGTCGTCGCCCGCGGAGAGATGTCTTTCTCCCTCATCTCCAAGTACGCCCCTTTCCTCCTCCCTGCCGCATGTGAGCGTGCGGTGGTAAAGCTGGGAGAGTCCACGTCTGGAGAGCCGATGCTCCTCCTTGAGCCCTCCTTCATCCGCCGCAATTACAACAAGAGCGACAACTCATACGAGACCTTAAAGTTTGTTGCCGCCTTAGCAGAGAAGCTTGGAGCCGGGCTGGCTGTGCGCCCCTACGTGAATCAGACTGACTTTCCGCTTGAAGAGGTGATCTTGCCGCCCAGCCGCAGCCCTGGAGGACAGATTGAGAATCACGACTTCGTGCAGTGGATCGCGAGCCACCATGGCACAACCGCGATCAGTGCCTCGATTGTCCTTCGGCCGCCAGGCAGGACGCAGTAGCCTCTACATCCCCTGTTGATCGGGTTCCTGTGGCTAGCGGTAGACGCTCGGCTCACTTTCGTCCGGCCGCGTCGCCCAGCGGCGGTGGAGCCAGAACCACCCTTCGGGAAACTCCGAAATCATCTCGCAGTAGATGTCAGAGAGGCGCTGCGTGATGCGGATTACCTTCTCGTCGCTTGAGGCAAGCTCATCTCGGTAAACGTCAGAGCAGTCGCACTCGCGGGCCTCAATCGAATAGCGATCATCGCCACGGTAGCGCATCGACGCAACGACGAGTGGAGCCTGCGTCTTCACGGCGGCGAGCGCGAGCGCTCGCGTTGTCGCTGCAGGGACTCCGAACCAGAGGGGGTACACTGCGTAGTTGCGGGTGACGTTCTGGTCGAAGAGCACGGCGACTGAGCGCCCGGCCTCCACGTTCGACACCATCGCCTTGAATGCCCCGCGGCGGTCGACGATCGTGTTGCCGCTGCCCTCCCGCAGCCGCGTCCACCAGCGGTCGAGCATCGGATTGCGGAACTTACGGGCTACGGCCGAGAGCGGGTACCCGAAGAGCCCAATGGTGTGGCCGAGAAGCTCAAAGCTCCCGAGGTGCCCGGTGGCGATGAGCCAGCCCTTGCCGCCTGGCTCGGCCAGCTTTGCGGCATACTGTGGAAGGAAGTCACACGTCACGTGCTCCCGGGCCCAGGCTGCACCGAGAGACGGAAGCCGCACAGTGTCCGCGAGCAGCCGAGACATCTCCGTTAGGCTCTTAGAGAACATCTCCCTGCGCCACGTCTCATCCCGGTCGGGGAAGGCGAGCTCAAGATTGCGCATCGAGATCTTGCGTAGCCTAGGAACTACCCGCACAGCCGCCGCAAATAACCCGCGAAAGAATGAGATGCGCGCACCCTGGGGCAGGAGCGCCAGGAGGCCGAAGATGGCCCGAACCACAATGTACGCAAGGAATTGGCCAACTGCCTTCATCGAAACTCTACCTGCCGTTTGCTACCTGGTTCGTGCGCAGTGGCTCCGCTTTACGGCTGCACATCTGCTTGAAGAGCTCTGCGTACAGCTCAACCGACTTACTCCAGTTCCTCTCGGCAGCGAATGTACGGCCGTGCTGAGCGAGGGTGCCACGCAGCTCCTCAGAGGAGAGGACCTCGGTGATCGCCTGCGCCAGCGCTTGCGCGTCACGCGGATCATCGAGCAGCACGGCCTCTTTGCCGTCTCGCAGCAAGGCGCTGATTCCGCAGTAGCTCGGGCCGCTCACGACGACCGGCAGCCCGTAGCTCATGGCCTCAAGCACCACCATGGCGAAACTGTCGTCCAGGGTTGGGTGGACGAGGATATCCGCTGAGCGGTACGCAAGCGCCATGTCCGAGCACCGTCCCAGGAAGTGCACGCGATCCTCCACGCCTAGCTGCTCAGCCTGCTCCTTAAACTTTGGAATCTGGTTGGGGTCGCCAACGACCAGGAGGTTAGGGAGGCTGGGCTGCAGCTTCATCGCCTGCATGATCGCCGGGAGCCCCTTTCTGCCGTAGTCGTTGCCGCAGAAGAGCATGAGTGCGCGATCGATCGGCACTCCGAGCTTCTGGCGCGCCTCGCGCGGCGCGAGCTGCAGGTTCGGGGTGCCAACGCCGGGCGGAATAATCGGCATGTTCGGGTCGCACTTCGGAAATGCAACTAGCGTCTCTCGCCGCATCGCCTCAGAGACCGCGACAACCACCCGACCCTTTTGAGGTGCGTGCCGAGCAGCCTCGACCCACACGTAGAAGAGCAGCCGCGGATTCGTGACTATTTTGAGCCATCGCAGAGCACGCTTGGCGCCGCTCAACCCTGCGAGCTGGTGCTGCCGCACCGGCCGCACGTGGGCTGTCTGCACGTTGCCGTGCCATGTGTTTTCGTGCGAGTGCACGATGTCGTAGCCGCGGCGGGTGTGCCACCAGGTGTACGTCGCATACCAGATCTGGTTGATCCAGCGACGGCGAGAGCCGACCGGAACGGTGTGATAGGTGATGCGAGGATCAGTACGATCCGCCTGCTGGCACCAGACATGGACCTCAAAATCGTGCGCCCCTGCCGCGTCGGTGTGGGCAGCTAGGCCCTCAGCAACCGACACCGAGTAGCTCTCAGCGCCCCCTGCACTTCGGAAGAAGTTGCGGTTGAACACCGCTACCTTGATGGGACGAACGCTCATCTAAACGATCTCCAGGCAAAATCTGAGCAGCATCGTGCTCTTGAGCACCGCAAGGCGGGCAAGCTCCAGCGGGCCATCTCCTGGCGCAGCTTTTCCACGGACCGTCGTGGTTGCACTCTCGTAGCCAGCTTCTCGGACCAACCCTACATGCTGCGGGCCGTAGCTGCCATACGGATAGCAGAAGTGCCGGCACGTGACCCCCGTTACCTCTTCAAGCTGCGCTTTAGAATCGCGCACCTCCCGCATCGCAGCAGCATCGTCAATCTCCCTCAGATTCGCGTGGCTCTGAGTATGGGAGCCAACCTCCTGGCCTCCTGCAATCCACTCTTTAACCTCATCGGCCGTCATGAGGGGCTTCTCGACCACGTTGTTGCTGAGGTCCCAGCTGTTCGTCTTTCCGATCATTCCGCTCACAACGTAACAGGTCGACGAGAACCCGTGGCGCCTCAGCACCGGAAGAGCGTTAGTGAGGTTGTTGCGATAGCCGTCATCGAAAGTGATCCCCACGACCTTGCCCTGCTTCTCGCCGCGCAGGTACGGCATCAGCTCGGACATGCTCAGGCCGCGGTACCCCATCGCCTTGAGCGCCCACATCTGGCGGGCGAAGCTTCCAACCGGCACCGTGAGGCTACGGAACCGCGCGCGCGAGCCATCTGCGCCGTACTTCGGCGAAACAGCATCGACTTGGTGGTACATGAGGATAGGGATAGCTCTCACAGCGGACTCAAACACTCCTAACGACTGGACTGCTTTACCAGACGTTGCGGTGGAGTCAAATTGGGGCTAGGGGGAGCAACAGCAGGAGCTGCGGCGCGCTTTTAACTACCTGATATGCCTTGCTTTTTGTGGCGGCCTGGTAGTGTGGCTGTGCTGGCAAGCTGCTTTCAAGTCCGCTGGCGACCGCAGAAAGGGGCCCCCACAGCATTGAACTCTTCTTCCCGACTTCGCTCAAACACCGCGCTACTCCAAAAGGCCCAAGAGCGGGTTAATGTCGTCGCCGCAGGGGGTGGGTGGTGTTTGGGATACCTGCTGTTGGCGCTCGGTGGGATACGTTTTATCTAAGAAGTCGGCTAAGGACTTAAAGCCGCAGCCTTTGAGTCCGCGCGCAGGAAAGCCCTGAGCGGCGTTTCTTAACAGACCATCAACCGCCTTCCAATTCTCCCCCGTATCCTTCCCCTCGCGGCCCGTGATGGCGCCTGACAGCACCGACGGGAAACTCCCTCCATTCGCCTCACGGTACCCATCCACCCAATCCTTAAGCTGGGACACGGTCAGGCCGCGTTTCTCGATTCTAGCCGTTCGCTCCGTTGGGTAGGTCTTGTCTAAAAAGTCTGCCAAGGAGTTAAAGCCGCAGCCTTGGAGTCCGCGCGCGGGACTGCCCTGAGCGGCGCTTCTAAACAGAGAATCAACCGTTTTCCAATTCTCCCCCGTATCCTTCCCCTCGCGGTCCTTG
>OMIG01000111.1 GCA_900299035.1 Pseudomonadota bacterium | reverse complement strand
TACTGCCTCTTTCCGGCCACCGGCATCTACCAGCTCTCCCTCCCTAAGAGTAGCGGCGCGGTTGTGCCGGGCAACTACTCGGTTAGCCTGCAGCACGACGCGACTATCCTTGGTGTGACCACAGACGTCACAACGGAGTCGAGCTTCACCGTTCCTACCGCGCAAGAGCACGCTGTCGCTCCTGCCGACGAAAACCCGCCGTCACTTCGCGACCTGCACGTCTCCGTCGGCGGCGTCTGGCAATCCGGAATTGATCCTTCTGCGGCAAACGTCATTGATTTCTCACTAGACCCAAACCCAGGGCTGGGCGCGCCAGCAAACACCCCAGGTGAGCTCAACCACGAGCAGCTTCCGGACAGCCTTCAGTCCGTTAGGCTGCTCGAGAGCGCTGACAAGGCCTCCTGGAGTGAGGTTCAGCTCGAGAGCGCCCCCAGTGGTCGCTTCTCCGGACAAGTTTCAACGCGGCAGGGAGCAGCCCTGTACCACTTCCGAATTGAGGCAAGCGATGCGGCAGGAAACAACTTCGCCTACACCTTCTCGCTGCCCTCGGCTTCAGCTCGCACCCTAACGAGCCCCGAAACGCTGCCGCTGTCGGTCACTCTTGATGCAATCCCCAACGGAGCTCCCTACGCGCCGGAGGAGACGGTTAGGCTCTCAGTGCGGGCACGCAACGTGGTCTCTGGCTCTAAGATTGAGGCGGTCATCAACGGGCAGCCGCTTGAGCTAGCAGCTTTTGCGCCTGCTCAGCGCGGGCTGCAGCAGTTCGTCACGTTCCTGCGTGCATCGGAGCTGCCGACCGGTACCGTGACAGTTGCCGCCCGCGTTGAGGATGCCCTCGGCCGCCAGGCCACATCGGACTCTCAATCCTTCACGGTCTCCACCACTAGCAACCGTGGCGACACATCGCTGTCGCTCACTCTGTCCCCGGAGTGGAAGTTCCGTGTGGGAGCCAAGGTTTCCTTCTCGGTAAAGGCGTTTGGGCCGGCCGCGCAGTCACTCGACAACGTCACCGTCATGGCAAATGGCAAGCCCGCGTGCAGGCTCAAACAGCAGCCCTATGTTTGCTCATGGCGAGTGCCGGAAGCCCCTCGACTCTCCCTGCGGCTCCGTGCCCGGGCGACTGACCAGAGTGGGAACTTAATTCGCTCGAAGTTAGTGCGGGTGACGGTGCGGCGTTAGTTAGTTGTGCCCTTGAACGTCTCGCTGGCGGGTGCAGTACCAGCTGCCATCCAAAGTTTGAGCTTAGCCCGCATATCGCCCCTGTACTGAACTCCGCTCTCCTTTTCAGCATTTTAAAATTGCTCAGTGCCTACAAGGCTTTAGGCACCCTGCTTAAGCAAGCAATGCCTCCTGCCGACAAAAAAGACTTAAGGGAAGGAGCACCTTGCATCCTTCCCCGAGAAAATGCGCCAAACGCTAAAGCTTAGGCGGTGACTTTTGGTTCTGAAATTGTGGTGGTGTCACCGAGACCGTTTCCATTAGACTTCTCTCTATGAAAAGCCCACTCCGAGTAGCCCTCCTTCTGCTAGCCGTGTCATCGATCCCCCTCTCTGCCGCTTCTGCGGCACCGAAAGGAGCAAAGAAGCTGCCCAGCAGCTCGCTCATTCAAGCCACGGGCTTCTGGTGCGGCAAGATCTCGAACAAGTGGATACCAGGCAAGCTGCTCTCGGGAGGGTACTTCTACTCGCACGCAGCGGAGAGGACTAACATCCTTGAGCAAGCGCAGAACGCTTCTGCCAATAAGAAAAAATCGCTTACTAAGCAGGCTGCTGCGCTAAAGGCCAATATCACTTCGCGCACACCTACCTGTGTGAACCTTGCAAAGAAGCCGCTGCGCTTCAGCCTCAGCACAGCGTCCGGTATAGCGCTTAAGCCCTCCGCGGGCGGCTCGGGCGCTTCAATTCGCGGGACGTCGGCTAATCTTCAACGGGTAAACGAGGACGGGTCGCTTTCAAACGTGATCACGTCTGGCGATGCGACGTTCGACCGAATCCTGGTCGCGCCTGGCAATCGACTCTTTGTGGTGTTCAAGGCTAAGACAAATATCTCCGACACAGCGGACTCCTCCAACGGATGCTGGGTCGCAGAGGTAGACCGCTCGACAGGTGTGCCGACCTGCATAGAGGACCAATTCTCGCCTTCGTGGTTCGCAGGTGACGTCTCGTACCACAACCCCTCGATTCAGTTCGATCAAGACGGCAATCCGTACTTCTTCGGACAGTACGCTGTTGGCTCCGGCCCTACCGCAGTGGTGCACGAGGTGCTTCGAAAGGTCGTCAATGGACAGAAAATAAACGTCGTTGACATTCAAACCACGGCCACTTATTTCGAGGTGTTCAGGGACTTTCTTGTGCTCCAAGATGGCACCGTCTTCTACACGGGAAACGTGAGCCCAACACCGGGGTACGTTCGACGAGTCTCGCCATCAGGAGAGTCCTCAACCCTGTGGAATTTCGCGGCAACCTACATTACGCAGTTCGCCGATGAGAACATTTACATCGGTCGCAATCACTATTTCGCCGCGGTGCAGCGCTACATCCTAAGCACTAGCTCGGTTGACCCCCAAGACTGGATCAGGTACG
>OMIG01000110.1 GCA_900299035.1 Pseudomonadota bacterium | reverse complement strand
GCAGACAAGCGGATAAGATTTGAGATTGTAGCCAGCTCAAAAAAGTCAGACCCCGGCTGTTGGGGGGTCCAGGGGGCCCAGCCCCCTGGCCGTCATTTCCATCTTGGCGCAGCCAAGTGCGAACAGGTCAATGGGGGTCCAGGGGGCGGCGCCCCCTCGGCCGTCATTCCAATCCTGGCTCCGCCAGGTTGGAATAGGAGTAACACTGCCCACGCCTTGAATCGAACAAGGGACCTCAGAATTATGAGTTCTGCGCTCTAACCAGCTGAGCTACGTGGGCACACTTTTTGCGCCCCGTACCTTGCCTCACCTTCTCTCTTTTTGCAAGGGCCTGCCCCCTCCCGCCTCCCACCAACTCCCTGATCTTGCACCGCTTCTGGGTGGGGGGTTGGTTCTCTCTCTTTCTGCCTCCCCTCTTCTCTCCCCGTGCATCTTACTCTCTATGTCCAAGGAACACTCCATAGACGGTCCGCGCGCGGCTGCTGCCATCTTGAGCTGCATGCCGGCTGAAGACCGTCAGCGCCTGGTGGAGGCTGTGCGGCTTGAGAGCCCGGCGCTCGCTGCGCGCATTGAAAGCAGCCTGTTCGACTTTGGGAAGCTCTCCTCTGTTGAGGATCGCGCTGTTCAGAAGCTGCTGCGAGAGGTTTCCCACCGCGACGTCGTTATCTCGCTCAAGTCTGCTCCGGAGCCGGTCAAAGAGAAGATCCTGCAGAACATGTCTGAGTCGCGCCAGCGCCTGGTCAAGGACGAGGTTGAGAGCCTTCCGCCGATGCGGGCTTCTGACGTCGAGGCGGCGCAGCGCCGCATCATCAAGCGTCTCGAGGACCTCTACCCCGACACGCTCAACGCCCCGGCAGCTAAGCCCTCGCTTCCACGCCTCGCCTAGCGCCTGAGCGGCACATTTTTCCCTCGAGCTCCTGCCCGACTGCGCCGACCCCTCCTGTAGGGGCGGATATCGCCACCGCATGGGAGCTCACATGGAACACCCCTTCTACTCCGACGTTCTCGTCATCGATGACGCCGATGCCACTCGCGTGGTGCTGTGCGACATGCTCAAGGAGCTAGGCTTCACGGCCTGCGTCGAGGCGCGCGACGGCCGCGAGGCGCTCTCGAAGCTCGGCAACGCTGGAGTGCAGCTCATCCTGTGCGACAACATCATGGAGGGCATGACCGGGCTCGAATTCCTGCGTGAGCTGCGGGCCACGCCGCAGCACGCCACGACACCCGTCATCTTCGTGAGCGCCGTGGGAGCAGTGTCCACCGTTGAGGAAGCGATCTCGCAGGGAGCGTCAGACTACCTGGTGAAACCCGTCAGCTTCAGGAAGCTGCGGCGCAAGGTAGAAGAGGTCTTGAGGCGCGTTGGCGGGGGCTCTGAGCAGCCTCCGGTGTGGGAGATTAACCTGTAAAGAGCGGTTAAAATCTCATGAAAAACGTGCGATTTTTGCGACAAAAAGCACCAGCTTGAGACCCTAGAACGCCGCTAACCTGGCGTTTTCTGCTGAAATCTCCTCCTCTGAGCCGTTCTCTGACAGCAGCCGCTAAATCTTTTGATTACCTAAAAGTGGGGTGTATAGTGTTGCTCGTTGTCAATGATCAATTCGCGTGCTCTGGCAGTGGAACGATTATAGGCTACTATTTTGAGGTAAAAAATCGGTATGTCTTCAGAGACCACGGTTGCCACTTATTCAGGCGACAGAAATGGGCTCTCAGAGGTGGCTGCGGCTCCCGCACTCACCGAATTGGCGGCGCCTCAGCAGCCCGCTAACACTGAGCAGGTCCTCCGGCTGCACCCGGAACACCCGTTTGGGGTGACCGTCATCATCGGCGGCACGAACGTGCGCTTCTGCCTCTCGGTGCCAGATCGCACTGAGCCAATCATCGACTCAATCCGTTGGACGCAGCTCCGAGATGAGCTGGCGCCTGAGCTGGAGAAAGAGGGCAAAACGTTCGAGAAAGCTCACGAGCGCGTGTACGCGTACATCGCTGAGAAGTTCGCAGACTTCGTCCTAAAGCACTCGCCTGAGGGCGCAAAGGCCCCTCCGTTTCAGAACCTGTGCGCGTTTAACTTCTCGATCGCTGGCATCGTTAGCGGCGAAGGGATGTCGGCCAAGGTCTCTACCTCCAACACCGGCATTCCGATGGCAGAGGAGCTGATAGCCACCCGAGTGCTGGGCGCCGTCAACAGCGAGTTGGCTAAGCGCAACTGGGCTCAGGTCAAGTGCGAGAACGTCTCGGTCATGAACGACGCTGCGGCTGGCCTCATGGGCGAGCGCCTGGGCGGAGCGCTACAGGGCGTCGACGACGGCCTCTACATCATCCTTGGAACGGGCGTGGGTAGCTACGGGCTCGTGAACGGGAAGCTGGCTTCCGAGTTTGCTGAGCTTGGGCACCGCGTGACCCGCAGTGAAGCCACAGAAAACTACCGGTACTACAACGACTCGGAGCTCAGCGAGATCCTCGATGAGCACAACCAGTTTAAGCCGCAGTCTACTGAGCAGTGGTACGCGGAGAATGAGCTCGCAGGCCCCTGGGCCGCGGTCAAGTTCATCAAGCACGCCAAGAATATCGGCCCCCTGTATCGGCACCTCGTCGACCAGGTCGCTAAGTCGCTTGCGACACAGCGATCGCCTAAGGAGGTTGCGAAGATTCTGTCTGAACTCGCCGACCTCAAGTACGCCGATGTGAGCAAGTGGGCAGTCTCGTCGCCGAGTGACGTGATTAAGGCGGTAGCCTCTATCCTGTTCGATCACAACGCCAAGGACATCGCCCAGGCGCTTGAGTGCGACATGAACATCACGCTTGTCGCAGAGCGCGGGGCAAAGCTGCGAAGTGTCCTCAAGACTGACATCACCCGGCTCAACAACTCGATTGCGAAGCTGGAGAGGGATCGAGAGGCGCTCGAGAAGGACCTCGTGGGCCTTCCTGATGGTGACGAACAACGCCAAGAGATCTTCCACGAGATCACTCGTCACAGAAACGAGGTCCAGCGTCTCACCGAGAAGCTCGATCGGCATAACGCTCGAGCGGACCGCAAGCTGTCAAAGGCTTTGACGCTGTCTGCGTACACGCAGTGGCAGACGTACTTCAAGGAGCTCTCAAAGTTCGTCAGCACCGCCTACGAGGCGATGCAGTGCTGTGACGTCGTGCCCCAGCGCATCGTCATCGCGGGCGGAATCGGCGAGCTGTGCAGCCGCTACGACAGTATCTGGAAAGAGCGCATTTACGAGATCTTCGATGATTTCGCCGAGGGCGTGCCGGCCGGGACGATCGCCTTCTCGACTATGAGCCCTGAAGCGCGAGAGGCCTTCATCACCACCTCGACGGTTCAGGCCGCGTTCGAGGAGCACAAGAAGAAGGTGGCAGCGGCTCGGGCTCTCACGGCTGGGCTCAATGGCGCTGTTGTGCACTAGGGCCTGGCATCTAGGCGTTTTTTCTTTCTGACGATATCTTTGGCTCGATGGGCGTAGGTGCGTGCTCGGGTACGGGGACGTTCACGTTCACGTTTACGTGCACGTGCACGTAGGTTTGAGAGTTGGCGGCTGGGGCCTTTAGATTAAGGCTTGCCGGTAAAGAGTCGGGGCAGGCTGCTCCAGCAATCGCGGTAGTTTGTCTGGCGTGAGGAGATCTCAGCGGCGTACTTGGTGACGTGCTGCGGGTAGCGGGTCTCGAACATGAATGCCATGGTATTTGCTAGCTTGCGAGGCTCAAGTTTTGCGTTGCTCGCATGGTCGAAGGCGCTTGCGTC
>OMIG01000109.1 GCA_900299035.1 Pseudomonadota bacterium | reverse complement strand
TCCGTCTCCGGATCGAGCGAGACGGCGAACTTTGACTGGTACTTGTCGGCGAAGGCCTCGCGCAGCCTGCGCACTCCACGAGAAACCGAGTAGCGGTGATTGCTGCTCTTCGTGACTGACTCAAGCAGCCGGTCTATCACTGGTCGCGGCGGCGCCAGGTCAGGGTTTACCATCGAGAGGTCGAGCACCGGCTTGCCCTCAAGAATTCGTTGGTGCTGCAGCTCTTTGAGCGGCCGCAGGTAATCGTGGCCGAGGAGCTGCTCGACGTTTGGCTGCTGAAGCTCCGGGGCGCCGGAAAGGAACGCCGAAAATGCCAGATTAAAAGGAGAATTCACGTGCCTCTCTCGGATGGCCAGGAGCGCCCTTCAACGCCCGGATAGTGCGAGAGAAGAGATACAATGGGCAGCCGTTTTATTCAATCACTTGGAGCCGGTCCCTACGACCGAACCCGTGGGGCGACGAGGTTAAAGAGGTACACAGCCGGCCCGACCTTGCCCGAAACCTTAATCTTGTCGGCAAGCATGGCAACCTGAGGGTTGAGGTCGCCCGAGCGAATCGACATAAGGTTCTGCTCACTTAGGGATATGATGCAGTCAACCAGAGAGGGGTCACTTCCCTCGCCCACAGTGACCGTTACCTCTTTAGGAAGCGGAGCGACCTTTGGGTCCTCCCCACGCCAGTCGAACAGGAACCTTTCGCCTGAGTTAGTTAGCTCAACGGCGAAAGCCCCACTTAGGTAGGGCTTCATGCGCAGCTTTGCGCGCTGGGCCCGGTCCGGCAGCTCCTCGCACAGCACGTCGCGGCCGTTTTGTATCACCTTGCGGGGCGCCGGGTGGTGATCCTCTTCGTCCTCGTCCTCAAGGTCGTCCAGGTGCTCCTCTTTGGCCCCTCCCGCAGCGCCAGCAGGCTGGTTCGTCCAGGTGTCGGGGTCGTGGTCGCTGCCGCGGCGTGGCTGCGGAACCGCCTGCTCCTCGGCTAGAAGCTGCTCGTGGGCCGAGACTGGCTCGGTCGCGTCTGGCTGCTGCTCGTCGTCTTTATGGTCTGGCATGGCGGTGCGTCCTTATTGAGAAACCCGCGATACTCTAGCCCCGACTGTGCCTTAACTCAACTACCAAAGGGCCGGGGCTTGTCGGGCGTCGCAACTGACATAAAAGCGGACTTCTCCCGTTTTTGTAGCCCCTCTTTTGTTGTACTTGTCTCCGTGGAATGAAACCGAAGGCCTCAGCCCCCGCCAGAAAGTCCCCCAACGTTGTCGCCCTCACCGGCGGCATAGGGTCGGGTAAATCGTCCGTGGCACGATTCCTTGAGAAGTGGGGCGCCGCAGTAGTCGACGCTGACCAGCTCGCGCGCGTGGTGGTGGAGCCCGGGACGCCTGGCCTGGCGGCCCTCGTTGAGCGCTTCGGCCAGGGGATCTGCTTAGACGACGGTCAGCTCGACCGCGAGAAGCTCGGAGCGATCATCTTTACGGACCCTGCCAGCCGGAAGTTTGTTGAGGGACTTCTGCACCCTGCAATTAGAAAGCTCTGGCTCGACAAGCTCGATATCCTCAAGCGCAACCCGATGCTCGACCTGGTGGTCTACGTGGTGCCGCTATTCTTTGAGTCCGGCATGAAGTACCCAGAGGTGAAGAAAGTCTTGCTCGTGACGGCTCCAGAAGAGGAGCGCATTCGGCGCGTGACAGAGCGCGATGGGCTATCCCCCGAGGCAGCGCGCGCGCGGCTCAAGGCCCAGCTTTCCGACGACGAGAAGAAGAAACGCAGCGACTACGTAATCCCGAACGACTCAACCATCTCAGAGCTTGAGGCCCGCACGCGGCTGCTGTTCAGCGAGCTAGCGCGACGCTCGTGAGGCATCTGCAAGCACGCTGCCGAGCGCCTCATTGAGAGCTGCCACGGCTCCCGGAATATCCCACGAGCCCTTATCTCTTGGCCCAACGAAGTCTGAAACAGCCCGCAGCGAGACGCACGGCACCCTGGCGTGGAGGCAGCAGTACAGGAAAGCTGCCCCTTCCATGTTCACAACCTGCGGCTGGTAGCGGTCACGCACCCAGCTAATCGAATTGAAATGGCTCAATACGCGGTTGACAGTTACCGAACGGACTCGCGGGAACTGCTCTAGCGAAGGCCAGGACAGCTCCGGTGCGCGCAGACAGCCTGAGTCAAAAGGCGCTGAACCCGGCGTCATGAGCCCCATCTCGAAGAGGTCAAGGAATCCGCTCTGGTCTTCTGCCCCGAGATCCGCCAAGTGCTCCTCGGCGACAACCGCCCCCGCTCGCTTAGGAAGCTCTGGGCCAAAGCTGCCGGCGATGCCTGCCTGCACAGCAACGCTGTAAGAGGCACTCGCGAGGCGCTTCGCAAGGCTCGCTGCGCACAGCATCTGCCCGACGCCGGTCACAAGACAATCAATTTCGTCTGACTCAAAGATGGTGCCTGGCTCCCCCGCTCCGTGCAGAATGTCGAGCTGCGGAAAGAGCCTCGCGAGCGTCGGAGCGATTTCGAGAACCGTTGCGGATACGAGGAGCGTCTTCATGCTGCAAGGCCCCTAGAATTTTCCGCCGAACCCGATGTGGTATCCCTCGAAGCTGTCGCCAGTGACGTAGCTTCCGCCCCAGTACATCTGAGAAAACAGCAGGAACTTCTCCTTGAAGTCGAAAACGACGTCCGCTCCTACCTCGTAGAGGTTGAACAGATCGAGCCCTTTTGCCGCCTTGCCGTTGATGTTGCTCCACTGGAAGAAGGGCCTCAGGCTGGTAGCAGCACCAATCGCGTCAACGCCCGTCGGCTCCGTGTACGAGGCCCGGCTCCAAAATATGCCGGTCGCTGAGTCGATGTTGATTGCGGGACTTGAAGAGTCAACCGAGTCGTTGAAGAGCTCGCTGTAGCCGACCGTCAGGTTTGCAATCGACTCGCCCCAGTGAGACTCGTAGATCGCCTTAGCCGTCGGCGAGTAGGTAAAGAGATTGAGATCCCAGTTGTAGTACAGGTCGCTGTCGGGCTCGAGCACTCGCTGGCTGTAGCTGTTGTTGAAATCGTAGGTGTTTCGAAGGTGCGAGAATGTGACCGCGCAAGACACTGAGAGCTTGAAGTCATCGCTCACGCGCAGGTAAGAGCCAAGACCACCCGCGACGGCGAAGAGGTGTGACGTGGAGAAGTCGTCTTGTCCCTCGGCTCCGGGCGGCTTGCTTGCGCCGGATGTGACTTTGAGGAGAGCGCCGCTGCCGTACACAAATGGCTGCCAGCGGCCCTTGCCGTCTGAGAGCTTGACCTCGAAGGGCGTGCGGGCTGTGTCGTAGTGCGTGTCAGGCTGGTCAGATGAGCGCTTAGAGAAGCTGCCTGTCGAAAAGATGTCCTGCGAGGCGAACAGGGTTGTGGTGTTGACTGATTCGTTGATTACTTCGTTTGCGAACTGCTGCTGGCTTCCCGAACCGTTTCCCTGCGCTAACGAGATAACCTGAGCAACGGCGCTATCCGTCCAGCCGGCCGCCAAGACAGCCGAGGAAAGAAGAAGAATGCCGCGCAAGGCTCTCATAAGAAAAAGCTGCCGTTAGAACACCTGCACGATGTCCGTTTCATCTGCCACAAAATCCTGGTTACAGCCGAACGCAATGTAGCCGTCCAATGCGGATGCCTCAACGACCACGTAGTCGCTATCCTGCCGACCCACGAGCGTCATGGTGAGCTGCGCCTCCGCGTCTCCAGACGGCGAGTAAGAATCTTGCAGGTCCGTGTCATTTAAGTTGAACTGCAAGTAGGTGAAGCCGTTCAGGCAGCGCGTCACGTACGGAATGACCGGCGTGTCGTCTCCGCTCAAGCCACTGATCTCGGAAGTGTTGAGCACGTAGCTAAGCTGCGGCGGCACGACCACAACCAGGTTGACCTCGCCGCTGCCGGAGAACACGTCGTTCTCATCAAACTCAAAGTCGAAGTAGAACACTACCTGCTCACCGACGCTGAGAGGATTCTCACCGGCGGTTATTTCCGTGACAGCAGTCGTGCTGTTACCGTTGTAGTCGGTCGAGTTGGTGCACCCAACGAGTGCCGCAGCAAGAACCGAGAAAGCGCTGAGAGATAAGGCCGAGAATCGTCGCATAACTACCCCCACGAACGAGACCGGCGGATAATACCCACATTCCTCTCCTTAAGGGAGAGCGGGGGCCAAGCAACTCCTCGCCCCCAACCCCCGAAATACTCAAAGCCACTCGCCTCTCGGGCAAAACCAACGGCAAGCACCGGAGCCCAAGAGGGTGCAACGACTAGTCATTTGAGGAGGAACTATGAACATTCAGCCCCCTGTCCAAGGCCTACAGGCTTCGGGAGCCACTTTTTCGGCCCTAAGCGCACCCCCGACCCGAAGCGAGAAGACCTCCCAGTTTGTGCAGCAGGTATTGCCCGCCTCAATCGTCTTC
>OMIG01000108.1 GCA_900299035.1 Pseudomonadota bacterium | reverse complement strand
TGAGCCTAGGCCCTGCAATCGCTACATCGTGGTCAACAAGATGGCGATTATCATCGGCACGTCGCGTGCGCTGCACACCTATGATGCACTCGATCGCATCTCTCAGAGGTTCGCCCTCGATGAAGACACATTAAAGATTCACAAGAAGATCTTCGCGGAGGTTCTTGGGGAAGGCGAGATCGGCATCCTCATCGACCAGAACCGAGATGACTGGCTAAAGCTCACTCTAACGCTCGCCAAGTACCTCCAGGGTCTCCAGGGCGGCGGCGCTAACTTCCGGCCGGAGTCAAACAACGCTATCCCTAACCAGCACGCTGGAAGGGGCGAGAGAAACGGCGGCTAGGGGGGAGCATGAGCACTGGCTTGCTGAGCATAATCTCTTCCCTGATGGCAGCGGTCTCCGCCGTTGCAAACGCAAGCGCGCTCCAGTTTGCAGTCCAGGGTGTGTGTGAGAACTGCCCTGGCGCCGAGAGCACGCTCGTAGCGGCAGCTTGGGCGAACATCGCCTACATGACGCACTCGGCGCTGCTGTACTACATCAACTTCACGGGATTCGGCGCCTGGGCCGCGATGCTGTACGCTATAGCGGCGATAGGCGCCCTGGTGGCAGTGGCAATCAATTCTCCGCCCCGCAACTACACCTGGTTTATCCTGGGGCCAGCGATCTACGGGTTCCTAGTCGGAGCTACCCAAGACGTGCAGGGCGTTGACTGGGTTGTCGCAGGAGAGCCGCAAGACATGCGAGAGGTGTGGCGCGATGCGGAGACAGGCATGCGCAACTCGCCGCTTCTGCAGATAGAAGATGCGCGATACTCCCAGATAGACGTCGACAAGGTGAATGGGCCAAGCGCTGAGTATCCTGTGGCGATGCCGATGCTCTTCCTGGATGAGCTCTTTAGCGCCACCAGCAACCTGCTTGTAAAGTGGACAGGCCTCTACAATCAGCTGGGAGAAGGCGGTGCTGACTCGAACTTGGCCAGAGCCCAAAATCTGGCTGGCAACGCGGGTGGCGGGGCTGGAAGGGTGGGAGAAGGCCCCTGGTACCTGATGTCTACCCTCAAGGCCCCGATGGTTGAGAACATCGTTAGCGCCCACATTCGAAACCCGCAGCTGCGAGATGCGCTGGTCACCTTCCTCGCCTCTGAGTGCGGCGAAGCGCTCAAGGCAGGCGTCAACTCTGGCTCGTACAATGCCGCTTCGATGGCCCGAGGAAGCGTCATCCCGATGACGGTGATGATAGATCCAATAGACGGGAGAAACGACTTCTCACAGGGAAGCGCTCTCACCATGAGCAATTACAACGACTCGCGATTTACGCTCAACGCCACCGAGATGCCAACTCCACGTTCCTTGCTTCGCTTCCTAGGCGAGCCGAGCGACGTTCCAGGCAGCTTTGGAAAATTCTCTCCCGCCTTCAGCAGCTCGAATGGCGGCGCCAGCCCGATGAAGAAGCTCTACTCGGAGCAGGTGAACTGCTCGGCGTACCTATGGACCCTGATTCAAGGGATGCGCCACGAGATGGGACATGCCTACTGGCAGCTAATCCGCAGCGCGCCACGAGGGTTTCAGAGCCAAGAGCAGGTCCTCTTCACGCTGTTCTACGGGTGGGACATTCGTCGCGACGGAAATGGCGAGTATGCCGGCGAGGATGAGATCACGTGGTTTACGCAAAACCTGATCTTCACCTACCTGCTCAAGAACGAGCTGATGTTCGCGCCGCAGATTACGTCGACAGAGCAGAAGTTTGCGCCTTCGGAGAAGACTATTGGGTATACGCAAGCCTACGTAGGGAGCATTGGAGCGGTTACCAAGAGCTCAGAGCTCTACAACTGGGCAGTCATGATGCCGCACATTCAGGGGATTCTGCTCTACGTCATCATCGTCGGGTACCCATTCGCCGCGATGGCGATGATTATGCCGGGCCACTGGAAGGGCTTCTTTACGTGGGTCACGTTCTTTGCCTGGATAAAGCTGTGGGACGTTGGGTTCGCGGTGGTTCAGGTGCTAGAGCGCAGCGTTTGGGCGATGATGGGCAACCACAGCAACATGGCGCGCGTGGCGAACATGCTGATTCAGACAGCAGCGCGCACACAGGGCGTGAGTGTCAGGTGTGGCGGTGGAGACAATGGCCTGGACGTCATGGACGAGTGCGCCGTCCCGGATGTGACAAGCGGAGATGGCACATTCGATGGCCCCACCACTGGTGGTAGCGACCAGCAGGAGGCAGAGGCTTTCTTCTACTTCGACAAGGCGCTCCTGCTAGGTGCGGCCCTAGACCTCGACATATCCAACGGCTACTACCTCTACATCATGGCGGCCCTCTACTTCGCCGTGCCGGCTGTGACGGGACAGCTCGTCCTCGGAGCAAAGGCAGGCCTCGGCGGGCTGCTCACAAATGCCCTCTCTGATGGTGCTCGAGATATCTCCGGTGCTGCGAAGAGCGGTATCCAGGGCGAGAAGACGAACCAGATCGTCACAAACAGAGAAAGCCTCAACCAGGCAGCTCTCGGAAAAGCGCTGCGCTCGCCCGCGAATTCGTTCTTGCAGAGCCTCGATACCTCGAACCGCGCCCTCGACAAGGGCCGTTTAGGCGCACAGCTTGGAGGCATAGATAAGGCGCTCGGCCAGGCGGCATCAGCGGCAGACCTGCGCGGTAAATCGTTTGGGTCGGCGTCAGAAGTAGTCCGTGGAGGCTTTAACCTAGCGGGGCAAATGCTGCCTGATGGAAAGGGAAATGAAAAAGACGGCAAGGGCAAAGGATTCGGGGGCCATGCCGCTGGTTTCCTTAGGGGCTTTGCTCGAGGCGGTGATTACGCCATGAGGATTACCGGGAATGAAATGGCGCAGACAGCTTACGGTGCGTCAGCCAGATCCGCTGCTCGCTCAGCCGACCTCAGCTGGGACAGCGCGGCTGCAAACCAGAGCCAGAGCGGACTCAATTCTTACGCGCGTAGCCTCTCTGACATGGCTAGCTTCGAAGCTGAGACGGCTGCGTGGGAAGCAAAGAATAGCTTCGCTAGCAATGCCGGTATGGCGGGCGTCTACGGCGTAAACGCCGGATCCTTGGCCCCGGGCGCGAAGCCAAGCGACAGAATGGGCATGGCCCTCACGGGCTCGCTCGGAAGCCAGGCGCGCGATGCGGCGCACTACTCTGGGAACTCATTCCTTGACCAAGTCGGTGCTATGCGAACTCAGGGCCGAATGAACTACGGCTCAAGCTACGTGAGCAGCTTCTGGCAGGGCGGCTTTACTCCAACGGCAACGATGGCCGAGACGGCTCGCACATCAGCCGTGAAGGGAAAAGAAACAGGGGCTTTCTTGTTCAAGAGCACGTCTTCGGCTTTACAGCAGGGAATCGCAGTCTTGGACCAGGCGGCGAGGAATACAGTCGATGAAAATGCCGGCTTCCTAATGCACCCGGCCCAGCCAAAGAAGCCCTAATGGAGTAACAAACCCTCTACAGGCAAGAGCATCACAGGTACCGGAGTAACATCAGTAACATCAGCGAGGAATGTATGCAGTTAAACGAATTCCGAAAGGGCGCCGCGGTTGAGAGCCCGAGTGCAGCCCCGACAGCGAGCCAAGAAGCGAGCACGCTAGAGAACAGCTCCTTCACCGCTAATGGCAGCAGGGCAGAGATGTTTAAGAGCATGACGATCTACGCTACTGCGGTAGCTCCGACGGGCGTGGTGAGGGTCGAGCCGCCATCCGAGCGACGGGTAGATGATGCGCTGCAGTCCTTTACTGCTTACGCTGCGGCGGGGGTTTCCACAAAGCATCCGGAGCCGACGCTCGTGAGCGATTCGGCGGCAGAGCGGGCGCAGACTAAACAGCCTGATGAGCAGGCTCATCGGCCTGGCCTCACAGCTACGCAGCTCGAAGAACGGGAGCGAATGCTCACCGAGCGGTCTGTGCAGCTCGAAGAACGGGAGCGAACGTTCACCGAGCGGTCTACGCAGCTCGAAGAAGGGGAGCGAACGCTCACTGAGCGGTCTGTGCAGCTCGAAGAACGGGAGCGAACGCTCACCGAGCGGTCTGTGCAGCTCGAAGAACGGGAGCGAACGCTCACCGAGCGGGTTTCGCAGCTTGAAGAACAGGAGCACGTGTTCACCGAGCGTCTTGAGGCCCAAGCAGCGGCTGAGCAGGTCTTGCGAGAGGTGGTGGATAAGCTCAGCAAGACAGTTTCCGAGATCCGAAACGCCAACGCAGCGGATCAGCCGAAACCCGATTCGGCCGAAAAGGCTGACCCCCAAGTTTCGTCAAAGACGGATTCCGCTGCCACAAAAGATGAAGAAAGAGAGCGCAGCGAGACCCTTGTGGCGGCGATTAGGGATGCTCTACTCATCCTCGGCGGACAACGGCCCTCTTCCGCGACGGAAGGGATGAAAAAGAAGACAGAGAGCCCCGAACAGAAGGCCGACAATGTCGCTGATCTCGGCAGCAACAAGGCCGAGCGCACAGCCAGCAACCCTGTCGTCAGCGGAAGAAAGGTTGAGGAGGAGCTCCCCAAGAGCAGCAGTAGGGTAGATCCCAATCTGCTGGACCAAGGTGAGAAAGTGAAAGTCGCTGAGAGCGAGAATCTATCAAATGGTTAGGCCCGGTTTTAGTTTGTTGAAGGTGAGCCTATGATGCCGAATGGAACAAATCCCGAAGGAAACGAGCCGAACGATCCGAATCAACGGATAAATGATCCCCTGCAGACCTTTACTGTTAACGTTGCGGCAGGGAGTTCGACAACACATCCAGTGCCGACGCTCGTGAGCGATTCCGCTGCAAGCGACGCAAGCGCGTCCACTGGCAGGAGAGAAGAGTCTGGGGCCACATCCCAAGGTGAAAGCCTCAACACGCAGGGGATCGACTCCCATGCGACGCAGTTGCCCGAGGTGCCAGACCTGCGCGATGCGCCCCCCGAGGTAAGAGATCAGGTTGCGGATGCTTCGTCGAACGTGTCTGCCACGGCAGATGCGGTGGGCGACTTAGACCGGCGGGTTGAAGATGTACCAGCGAATATTGTCGCTCTGGTCAACCAGGCGGTAGAAAGCACGAACCAACAGTGGGAGACTCGAATCGCAACCATGCAGGGCGCGATTGACTCGCTAAGAGCTGAAAATGAGCAGTTGCAAACTCAGGTGGCCAGCGAAAGAGGGGACAGAGAAACCTTGGCCACGCAGGTACAAGATTTAGCGAGCGAAAGAACGGAACTTCAGGACGCGCTTCGGGCAGGAGAGGCGCAACAGCAGACCCTCCGTGAGCAGGCCCAACAGCGTGAGACCGATTGGCAGAATACGGTGAACACTCTTCAAACCCAGAATCAGAACCTGCAAGGGCGATTCCAGGCACTTGAGCAGAGATTTACGGATCAAGGCACCGAAAACGGGCGGCTGCAGACCGAAGTCCAAGCCTTACGTGACCGCCTAAGCGATGGCCAGCAGGAGCTGGCTCGGCTCGACGACACTCGACGAGCGGAGAACCGAGCATCGCTCAACCAGATTCGACAATTGCACCAGCAAGCACAGGACCTACGGGACACCGTAGATGCGCTTAGGCAGCAGTTGGCAAGACAGACCCCGCAACCCCCTCCACCAGTACCTGCAACACCAAATCCGCCGCCGGTCCCCCCAGCTGGACCAAATCCCGGGCCAATAGAGCAGGGTCTCATCGTAGACGGGCACCTCAACCGAATAGCTCCCTGGCTGGCTAAAACACCAGCAGAATTTAGGGGCATATTTGGCTCCGGGTGGGTGCCATTCATGCATGGATGGCTGAGTCTGCCAGATGCATTTGCTGACTTCGCGGCAGAGCACTCCAAAGAAACAGCAGTGTTGCCTGCGCAGCGACGCGCGCAGGCTTTAAAATCTTTTGAAGGCTGTGAGCGATCCCCCTCCCGATTTAATAAGGAGTCGCGATTCATTTCGGGTTTGTGTGCACAGGTCGGGGCAGTAGGATTCGGAGCAACGTGTCTGTCGTACATCATGTCAAGCAACTTGCTCACGCCCAACGTGATGGGTTTCTTCACCTGTGCAGTGGCATTGATGGGGATAGGCCTCTCGGGTAAGGTAAAAGATTGGAGCAACAGCCAGTCGGAGACGAAACTCACAAAGTTAATCGACGAGGCGCATGCGCTAGCAAGGTCGGGGAATTACGGAAAAAGCTGTATTAAGTTTGGAGAGCTGTACTGCCTTACGGAGAAGTGGAAGCTCCGTTCAGTGCTCTTTCCTCAGCTAACCAATCTGACTCCAAAAGGGGTGTTTGGAAGGTGCGCGTATCACCTTAGCGGGGTGGTCGCAACGCCTCTGGCAGCTGTCGCGGGAGTTGTTGGGCTAACCATCACTTCTTTCGGCCTCCCTATTAAGGTATTGACGTTAGGTGCTTACGGCGACTGGTTTCTTTCGTGTGGCAGAGCTGTCCGAAATGAGAGCGCCCGGTGGCTCTCAAAGGTTAGGCTAGATCCCCGTAGGTCAGCAGATAGCCTTGATAATCTTCAAGATAAAATCCTAAAGGCAGGAAAGTATGCAGCTCAAGCTTACTTGCGCGATAAGCTGGACATGCAACGTGGGCCGGCCGAGTTAGACTCGTTGGTCACCGAGGCAAAGGAGCAACTGACGCAAATGACCAAGCGTTGGAGTACGGTTCCTAACCTTCTTCACGGAGCTACCATGGCTGCCTCGGGGGTGGCGTTCACGACAGGCGCTTACTGTTGGGCGACCGGCGAGTCGATAAGCCAGTTGTTATCGGTGTTGGGCTTCTAGTCCTTCGTAGAGTGACATCTTCATTCGGGTGGCAACGGAAGCGTGGTGCAGGAAGCCAGCTTGGAGCCCACAGCGGGCGGCCAATGGAGCTGGCTCTACACATCGACGAATAAGGTCGTGACCTATTGAGGATAGAGCAGCCGCCCTACTTCCTAATAAATATCGCCAACCGCCCCGTCGTAAGGTCGATTCCAAACTGGCATGACTCTGGCTCGTCGTTGAAGCTCGAGAGGTTGCTGCGGATGGAGGCGGTGTCGACTGGGGAGTTTAAGATGTCCCCCAGGCGC
Source organism: Pseudomonadota bacterium (assembly GCA_900299035.1). Classification (GTDB taxonomy): domain Bacteria; phylum Bdellovibrionota_C; class UBA2361; order UBA2361; family OMII01; genus OMII01. The sequence goes on along the minus strand of OMIG01000108.1, from coordinate 23,325 downwards.
TTGACGAGCTGCCAGCGGCTCTTGGAGGCCTTCCTCGACAGCTCTCGCCCGCCCTCCTCAAACTCAATCTCCATGGTGGTCGAGTTGAAGTCGAAGGAATCATCGTACACGAGGTGCGTAACTCCGTGCACAGCAGCATGAGAGCGGTAGGTGAGCTTCCAGTCGCCGATAGCGGAAGGCATGCCACGGATTATTACCTCGGAATCGAGCGCCTCGTCGGGCACTTCGACACTCTCTGGCTGTTGTCCCTCGGGCTCGAACTCGGAAGGCTCGCTGATCTCTGCATCACCATCTTCGCTCAGCTCTGAGTCTTCCTGCCAGGAGCCGTCTTCGGATGGAAGCCCGAGCATGTCAGAGCTCGTAGGCTCGCCGAACAGCTCATCGACGATCTCTTCTTGTTGTGCGGAATCGCTGAACTCGCCTTCCGGATCTTGAGCGCCCTCGGCGTGCTCCCCGCCGCCGAAGCCATCGTGAGGTTCGGCCTCTGCGCCTTCGCCCGGCTCTCCCAGGCAGATCCAGCGGGAGAACTCAACCTCGATCGGCATCGACAGCTTTGAGGAGATGCGAGTCAGCCTGGACTCGTTGAGAGAGGAGTGATTTTCGGCGAAGTTCTCGGCGGTGTTCAGTAGCCCCGAATCGATAAGCTCTCGGGCAGTTTGTGGGGCAACCATCGAGAGAATCTTGTTGCGCTCGCTGTAGAGTGGGCTTGCGCACTGCACCCGCCGTGGCGCCCAGCGTGACTGAGAGAGAAGGTCGGAGTCGGTGTCGGAGCGCTGCGAAGCGCCGTTTTCCGACAGCACGACGGAGATGCTCGGCGAGAGCGGGACCGTGGCGAGGCCACTGTCGTTCTCACCCTGTGGAGGAGGCGAGAGTTTGGCGATCAGATCGGGGAGATCTCTACGGCCGAGAACCTCGCCGATCTGCTCCACGAGGCCGTAACGTCTCTCGCCATCGACGAGTGAAAGCAGGATGCGCAACGTCACTCCGGGCGCACGTGCTGAAGAGGTCAGCTCGAGCGGGATTACATCATCCTCGTCGTGACGCACGATAGTGAGCGCGTCGTCTGATTTAGAGAGGCTCCCCGAGCCAAAGAGGCAGCTCTTGGACTGGCGAATCTCGATCGGGTGGTCGTTGAAGTAGGCTGCAAAGATGTCGGCTGCCACAAGAGATTGGCGTGCGGCAGCAGCTTGGTGCAGGTGCTCTGCGAGAGTTGAGGAGATCTCTGGGACGAAGCTCTGCATCACCCGCTCGAAGAGCTCCGGAGAGATGTCATGCACCTGGATTGTGAGGAGAGAGCTGTCCCGCAGCGCGTTGCGCGCGGTTGAGGTATCCTGCTTTGGGTGCGACAGCGAGTTTAGGTCCTGTGAGGGTTCTATCTTGGGCGAGTTCTCGGGATTTGGGTCGAGGGACATTTCTGAGACAACTTCTGAAACCAGGCAATGAAGCGGGCAGTATAGAACCCGTTTCGAGGGCATTTCCACAGAAAAGTCGAGAATGTCGGGTGGGGACGGGTGCGTTTGAGTACGTTTTGGCTCGATGCCTGATCTGCTTTAGTCGCGCTGGCTTTTTACCCGAAGGATGAGCCCGCGGGCTGCCTCTGTGGCGACCGCCCTAAAGGGGGCGGGTTGAACGCGCATCTGGGTAGCAAACTCCAGTCTGGCAACCGGACGATTCAGATGCGATTTCCGAACTGGCCAATTTCCTTGCTTTCAGGTGAGGCGATAAGGAATCTTCAGAAAAGCCAGAGATGTGCTGAGCCCCCTCAGCTACTCGGGTTGTCCTGGCTACCTCCGGAGGGATCGGCTGGGTTGCCTTATACCGACATGCAGAAGGCCAAAGATGCATCAAAATGCTCCTAACCAAAAGGCGAAACTAGACCCGAAATTTCTCTGTTCGGCAGCCCTAGCTGCTATCGGGGGCACGCTGCTCGGCGTGCTTGTTCCTCCAGGGTGTGGCTTAAGCCGCCCGGAAGATGAGGCGGAGGCTACAAAGATGCCTCCGGTGCCAGCTCTCGTGAAGAAGGGAGATGAGCCAGCACAGCACACTCAGGAGAAGGCAGCCCCGCCAGAGACGGCTCAAAAACCGGAGCGTGCACAAACTGAAGTAGCAGCGAAGCCGAGTAGGGAACCGCAGCCTGCTGTGTCTGAGCCCCAGCGCGCCGGGAGTCCTGAGGTTGCGGTAGGAATTACTGCTTTGCCGCCGAAGGGAAAGGCAGATCAGGATACGGCGCGCCCGAAAGCGGAGCAGCCGACAGCTCAGGCAGCCAGCAAACCAACACCTGCGGCGATACCGCTGCCCTCGGTGCCAGCGCCAGCTGCTGCCATCAAGGCACCGGAGATCCCCAAAGAGCCCGTTGTGGCTGCGCCCGCACCGGAGCGTGCCACAGCTCAGGACCTTGAGAAGCTCTCTAAGTCGTTTCAGGCGATTCGAGGCTTCCTTGACTTCTGCGGTGAGCCGTCTCAGCCAGCTTATGTCTCCTCAGAGCAGGGTCGAATCGTTTCGATTGTGCAAGTGAGAGAGGCGGTATCCAGGCTTGAGCCAAGCTCGGGCACAAAAAGAGCGATCATTGCAGCGTGCAATGCGCTGCTCATTAAGCCTTCTAGCCCGAAGGAGATCGCGCAGTTTGAGTCTGCCGTGAAGCTGGCCCTCGATGATGCGCCCGGATTTGTGCCGGGAGTCAGCTCGGCAGCTACCTCGGCAGTGACGGGCAAAGGTGGAGAGCTCCGGGGCAAGGTCCAGTCTGTCAACCAGCTCTTCCAGGAGCAGTTTCGGTCACTGGCGGAGTTCCTCAAGGCAGCGAAGATGCAGGTGCCGGAGCTGCGTGCGGCTTCGTCAAGGGAGATGCAAGCGACGGTTGGGAGATTCATGGCAGCGGTTCAGGCGGTCCCAGGCGATAAAAAGCCGGTGGCGATAGCTGAGGAAGCTCTGCGCTCCCTCAAAGACCACGGAGTCAACCGGGATACGATCTCGCGATTCGCCAAGACGATGTCCCTGGTTCGGCCGGATTTAGAGGCGCTGGCTAGTGCGGGTTTCCTAAGCGAGCAAGACCGGATGCGGCTCGGTGTCGCCTTGGGCAGAATTGGCGACTTCCTTGAGACGCACGGCGAGCCAACGCCTGGCCGTGGGCTTGAGCCTAAAAAGCAGCTAGCTGCGTACAAGGTTGCTCTCGAAAATCTGCCGCCGAGCAGAGAGAGGAGGCTCTTTAGTGATTTCATTGCGGAGATCTCACGCGGAGATCTGGCGCCGGAGCGAATAAAGACCTTTGCGGACAGCGTGCAGGAGGCAGCCAGATCTTCTGAGGTAATGAAGCTGCAGTATTTTTACAGCTTCGGACATCGGCTCAATGCAGAAGAGCTGCAGGCGAAATTCGGCCTGGAGATGCGAAGCCTGAGAGACTTGCTTGAAGCAGGGGGGTGGAAGGGCGCTGTTCCGGCGTTAGAGACGCAGGGCGCCAAGCAGATGCAGGGCACGCTCCGATCCTTCATTGCTGCTTACGAAAAAGCGGTGAAGGAAGGCGGGACAGAGCGATACTCGGAGACGCTCCGTTACCTGACTGTTCTTGAAAGCCAGGGGATTACGCAGAAGTCCCTTGAGAAGTTTGTGTCGGGCATGCAAGTCACGGCGATAATTGCTGCGAGCAGGGAGAAAAGAGCAGTTCGGCTAGTCAGCCCGGAACGAGGGCGCCTGATCATCGAATCTGAAGCTTGGGCTTCGAGTGTTGAGCGAGCGTTGCAGCAAAAGAAGGATCCATTCTGGTCTCACCGTCCCTTTGGAGCGATGAATAAGCAGCAGGCCAATGAAGAGTTGAGAATCATCGGGGCGTTTCTGATGACTGCCAAGCATCCCGAAGCCGCTAAGATGAGAAATGAGGTTGAGGCCCTGCGGGCCCGTTGGCAGATGCTGCCTGACGCGTAGTGAGCGCGCTAGCTGCTACTCAAAGACCTCAATTTCATTCAGGTGCACGAAGTTGTCCCGCGTCTTGCGGAGCACCTCGAAGCTGATCTTCTTGGTGGGCACGGGAGCCGGGAGGATCAGCACCGATGAAACTCCCTCTGGTATGGACTCAATCACGAGCCTCTCACCGCCTTCAGGGGTCATCGACCAGTTGTAGTCCGAGTACGTTGAGAGCACCCGAGCGCCACGAAGCTTAATCGGCTCGGTGAATGAGATGGTGATCTTGAGGGGGTTGATGCCATCGGAGCGCATGAGGCTCTCGTCGCTGCCGTCAAAGAACTCGTGCTTGTCGCCTCCGACCGAGGAGCTGTCAATCGTAGCTTTGCCGGCGGCCACGAGGTCGAGCACGTTCACCCGCTTAAAGTCTTTCGGCACAGACTCGTTTGAGGCAACGAGCTTGCCGGGGGCAAGTTCAGGGCGATCGCCGGATGGGTCTGGCTTTGCCTCCTCCTCTTCTTCCTCAGGGGCGACTTCGCCTTCTGGCGGTACTTCTTGTTCCTCCGCACTCGGAGGCGGCTCGTCTTTGAACTCGTAGTCACAGGCTACGCTGGCAAGCGAGAAGAGCGAAACGAGGATGAGGGCGAGAGGGCGTGTGCGCATGGTGCTTTCGAGCTGCGTTCGTGAGAGGCGAGCCCGCCTCTCAGTTCGGTACAGGTATCGCAGGCTTTTCACGCTTAGACCAGCCCCTTAGAGGCCTTGGCGAGCGCCTGACGAGCCTGGGAGCGAAAAGTTGTGTACTTGGTGCTCAAGACCTCCACGTAGCGTCCGACCGCGTGAATCTGGGTGTTTGCCACGAGTGCGGGCCCGCTCGCAGACTCACCTTCCATGGGGAGCAGGCCAGCGTCAAATCCGGTGACCTCTGAGCGATGCACGTTGGCGCCTGGCAGGGCCGCGTTGAACTCCGAGATGAGCGCCTCCACCTCTTCGTCGAAGGGGATGACCGGTGAGCCGTCGTTTGGGTGGGCGGTGTACCAGGTGCCGATTGCTGACCCTGAACCGCGGGGAACAACGAAGAACAGTCGCCCTGTCCCGCCCTCAATTCCGACCCCGTATCGAGCCTCAAGCTGTCGGGAGAGGGTGATGTTGAAGCCCTTGCACCACAGCGGCCGGGCCCCGGCGAGCTGCTCTGGAACTGCAACCGAGCTCATGAACGGCCCAAGCGTGCTCACTACAGATCGGGCCTGGAAAGCTCTCCCGTCTTGGGCCCGCACCTCGTAGAGGCCGTCAGCGACTGCGACGCTTGCTGCCTTTACCCCCTCAAGGATAGTGACTGGCCCCTGAGCGATCTCTCTCAACAGAGACTCGGTGACTTTGCTCGGCTCAAGCATCACCGCGTCGTGCCACAGTAGCGCTCCGTGTGGCGCCAATCCTCGCAGGAGCGGAATCTCTCTGTGCACTTCGCTGGCGCTCATGACCCTCGGGCGCGGCAGAGGTGAGCCGCACAGCCTCATAATGCAGCGGTACAGGAGCGCGGCGCAGGTGACCGGTAGGCGGCTCTTGAGCCCAAATCGCTGTAGCGGCATCACGCAGGGCAGCGGAGCGACGGCGTCTGGCGCGTCGCGCAGCACCGCTTTCTGGTCGCCCAGAGACTTTATCACTCGAGGGAAATCAAAGTTCTGTAGGTACCTGAAGCCGCCGTGGATGATGCGCAGGGTGTTGTCGGAGGTGGCGCTCGCGCACCTGCCGGACTCAAGCAGCGCCGTTCGCAGCTTGCGGCGCGAGGCTTCACGCGCCACACCGAGGCCCGAGATGCCTCCGCCAAGAATGATTAAGTCAAAAGGATCCACGCGCTAGGTATAGCGCACATTACGCTGTTGAGCCCACCCCCGCGGCGCCCCTGGTTATAGCTTTAGGCTGCGTATCTGCGTCTTGTTTGAGGTTATAACCCGCGCCTCCGATTGCGAAACTTTGCCTGGAGCAAATGCAGCAAGGAGCGTGTAGAATAAGAAAGGTATGTCCTCACTCCCCCAGCTTCCGGCGTTCGAGGCCGCTCGCGCCCGGCTCGCGCCGCACCTTGAGCCCACTCCGGTGACCCGTGCGCTATCGCTCTCTGAGGAGCTGCAGCGTGACATATTCCTCAAGTGGGACAACAAGCTTCGCACCGGCTCCTTCAAGGAGCGTGGGGCGCTCAATTTCCTCTTAAGCATGGATAAAGCGGCGCTCTCGCGGGGCGTGTGCACAGCCAGCGCGGGAAACCATGCCTTGGGGCTGAGTTTTCACTCGCAGCGTCTCGGCGTTCCGTGCCATATCGTAATGCCATCGACGGCGCCGATAGTTAAGAGCCAGTCCTGCCGGGCCTTTGGCGCCGAGGTGCTGTTTCAGCCCACCTTCTCTGATTGCGTTGAGTTTGCGCAGCGACTAGCCCAGGAGCACGGCTACACCTACGTTCCTCCGTTCGATCACGAGTGGATTGTGCACGGGCAGGGAGTCGCGGGCCTTGAGCTGGTTGATCAGCTCGCCGACTTCGACTCGGTCGTGATCCCCGTCGGGGGAGGAGGGTACGCCGCAGGCGTTGCCTCGGCGATCAAAGCGAAGCGCCCGGGGGTTTTTATTCTGGGAGTCTGCTCGGAGTGGGCTCTCAACGCACGGCGTGACTCGAGTGGCCACCACGGCGCCGTCGCGCCGATGACTATCGCTGACGGCATAGCGGTAAAGACGATAGGCAAGGTCACAGGGCCGATACTAGACCGCAGAGTTGACCAGATCGTTGCGGTAAACGAGTGGTCGATAGCGCGAGCGATTATAAAGCTCCTGGAGCACGAGCACGTGGTGGTCGAGGGCGCGGGCGCTGCGGGGCTTGCCGGCATTCTAAGCGGCTTCCTGCCGGAGCAATGCAAGAAAACGGTGGTGATGATCTGCGGCAGCAACATCGACACGAACCTGCTCTCGCGGCTGATCGAGCACGACATGGCTGAAAAAGGGAGGCTCCTGCGGGTCGCCATCAGCTTGCCGGATAGGCCGGGCATGCTGCACACCATCTCTGGCATCATCGCTCAGCAGGGCGCAAACATCTTGCAGGTAACGCACGACCGCAGCTACGCAAAGATCCCCGGTCACGTCGAGATCACCGTGCTGATGGAGGTTCGGGATCGTGACCACGGCCAAGAGGTCATCGCTGCCTTGGTGAAGTCTGGACTCCCGACCCAAGAGATCTGAGCGCAGCTACGCTAGCGCTTCTCTCGGCGGGGATGCGCGTGAGCGTTTAGCTGCGGCGCATGGCGAAATAATCTAATGCTGTCTCATTCCTAGCAGAGAATGATCGGTTTCGGCTCAGCCCCCGGGCTGCTAGGATTCGAGTGTTTGCGGGTGCCCCTGTAGGGGCTGCTATTGCCGCAGAACAGGATGTCAGTATGACGAAGCATGTAGCGTACTTTTCGATGGAGATCGCGCTCGACCCGGCGATCCCTACCTACTCAGGCGGGCTCGGAGTTCTCGCCGGTGACACCATAAAGGCGGCAGCCGACCTCGGGGTGCCGATGGTAGGCGTGACGCTCTTGCACCGCAAAGGGTACGTGCGCCAAAGCTTCAGCGCTGAAGGGTGGCAGATGGAAGCGCCAGAGCATTGGGAGCCCGAGCGGCTCCTGACGCGCTGCCAGCCGATCGTTGAGATCCCGGTGAAGGGCCGACTCATCCGTGTGCAGGCTTGGAAGCGGCTTGAGGTTGGCGTCCATGGCCACGAGGTGCCGGTTCTCTTTCTCGACACGGACGTGAGCGAGAACGCCGAGCCTGACCGGCGCATAACCGACTCGCTGTACGGCGGCGACCAGAACATGCGGGTTCTTCAAGAGCTGGTGTTGGGCATCGGCGGAGCGCGCATGGTGCGGGCTCTCGGCTATCCCGCCAACACGATTTTTCACATGAACGAGGGGCATGCAGCGTTCTTGCTGCTAGAGCTTCTGCCCTCCAAGTGGCAAGACCTCCCGGCGGAAGAGCTTGAGCGGGTGCGGCACCACGCTGTCTTTACGACCCACACTCCAGTGGCTGCGGGGCACGACGTGTTCTCAGCGCAGATGCTAGAGGCGCACTTGAGCGATGAGCACATGGCTAAGGCTGCTCCTGTTCTTGAGAACGGGGCGCTCAACATGACGCGACTGGCGATGCGATTCTCAGGCGCCATCAACGCCGTGGCGCGAAAGCACATGGAGGTCACCAAGCGCATGTTCCCAGACGCAGATGTGCTGGCGATTACCAACGGCGTGCACGCGACTCGCTGGACGTCGGCGCCTTTCGCCAAGCTCTTCGACCGCCACATTCCAGGCTGGCGCCAGCAGAGTGAGCAGCTGCGCCAAGCAGCGCTCATTCCGACTGAAGACATCGAGCAGGCTCACAGAGAGGCGCGCGAGCACCTGCTGCACCTGATACAGACCCGCTACGGCATGCCTTTCGGAGGCTCCGGCATCCTGATCGGGTTTGCGCGCCGCTCAACTGAGTACAAGCGCCCTATGCTGGTGTTCCGCGACCTTGCCCGGCTGCAGGCACTGGCGGAACGGTTCGGCCCAATCAATATCCTCTTTGCTGGCAAGGCTCACCCGCACGACGACTGGGGGAAGCACCTGCTCAAGCAGGTTCATGAGATCATTCCCAGGGCGGGCGACCTTATCCGCATTGCAGTGCTCCCGAACTACGACGTGCAGCTTGCTGCCTCTCTCGTGTCTGGAGTTGACCTCTGGCTCAACACGCCGCGAGCCCCGCTTGAGGCTTCGGGAACCAGCGGCATGAAGTGCGCGCTCAACGGCGTGCCGAGCCTAAGCATCGCCGACGGCTGGTGGCTTGAGGGCGGCGTTCAGGGCGTGACCGGCTGGGTCGTGCGCAGCCCACTCAACGAGGGCGGCACCGGAGCGATCGAGCAAGATGATGCCGACGCGCACGCCCTGTACGAGCAGCTTGAGCATCACGTGTTGCCGTGCTTCTTTGGGCACCCAGGGCAGTGGGCCGAGGTGATGCGCAACGCAATCTCGATTAACGGCTCGTTCTTCAACACGCACCGCATGGTTGACCAGTACCGAATGATTGCCTACGAGCGGTTTGCGTGAGCGATGCAGAGACGAGACACCACGAGCTGCTCGTGCGGCATCCCTCAGGCCGGGCGGTGCTGGCCAGCACCTTTGGGGCGAGAGACTTCAAGCGAGTAATCTTCTACAGCCACGGGTTCCCGGCGAGCAGGCTTGAGGCCACGGTGGCCCATGGGCTGGCGCTCAAGAAGGGCCTCACAATCATCGCCATCGACCGGCCAGGCTTTGGCGGCTCTGAGTGGTACCCGGACAGGCAGTTCGTTGACTGGGCTGATGACGTCGCCCTCGTCGCCGAGAGAACAGGGGTGCAGCGCTTCGGCATCCTAGGAGTATCTGGAGGGACGCCGACGGCCGTGGCGGCGGCCGGAGTCCTGGGCGAGCGAGTCGCTTGCCTCACCATAGTCAGCGGCGTTTCGCCGATGGCGCAACCGGGAGCGCTACGGGGCATGAACTGGGCTAATCGGATTCTCATCAAGCTGGGGCAGAGCTCGAAGACCCTGGGGCGGCTTTCAATCACCGCTGTGGCAGCAATCTGGAAGGCGATGCCGTCGACGGTGTCGCTGTGGTTTGGGGCCCTGCTTCCGAAGCCTGACCTTGCGATCGTCAAGAGGCCCGAGGTGGCAGTGGTGCTCGCCCGAAACATGCGGGAAGCGCTCAGGCAGGGCGTGCGAGGCGCAGTGAGTGAGTACATGCTGCTTCTCTCTGACTGGAGCGCCCTGCTCAGCCGTGTTACGGTGCAAACCTCCATTTGGCACGGAGACGCTGACACCTACGTTCCGATCGGAATGGCAGGAATTTTGGCCCAAGCGATCCCGGGCAGCTCTTTCCACACGGTTGAAGGTGGCGGACACTTTATGATCGTTGATAGACTGGAGCCCATTCTAGAGGGTTTTGACGCTTTATGATTTCGACTCAAACAGTGCAGCGGCACATTCAGGAGCGCGACCTTCACGCGGTGCGCGACCTGCTTGTTGATGTTGCTCCAGTCGAAATCGCGGAGCTCTTCGCTGGGCTGTCAGACGAGGAGCGGGTGCTCATCTTCCGCATCCTGCCGCGCAAAAAAGCTGCGGAGATCTTTGCCGAGCTGGATGTCGATGTCCAGAAAACGCTCCTCTCAAGCCTGGGCGACCGGCACACGGCGAGGCTGCTCGACGAGATGGCGGCCGACGACCGAACCGCGCTGCTCGAAGAGATCCCCGCCGAAGCTGCCCGCCAGCTCTTGACCCTGCTGTCGAAGGACGAGCGCGACGTCGCGCTCACCCTGCTGGGGTACCCAGAGGGAAGCGTCGGCCGCCTCATGTCTCCTGACTACCTGACGGTTCATGCAGACTGGAAGGTGCGTGAGGCCCTCGACCACATCCGGGCGAATGGCCAGGAGAGCGCCTCGCTCGACACGCTGTACGTCGTAGACGCGAAGGGAAAGCTTGTCGACGAGATCTCAACTAGGCAGCTCCTTTTGGCTTCGCTCGACGAGGAAGTCGCATCGCTGATGAACTTTAAGTTCGACTCGCTCGACGCACACTCAGACCAAGAGCTAGCGGTAGAGCTTTTTCGGAAGTACGACCGCCCGACTCTGCCAGTGGTCGACTCTGAAGGGGTGCTGCTCGGCATCGTGACCGTCGATGACATCCTCGACGTGCAAGAAGAAGAGATCACCGAGGACATCCAAAAGCTCGGAGGCTCCGAGGCCCTCGAAGACCCGTACGTCAAGACGCCGGTGCTCACGCTCATCCGCAAGCGGGCTCACTGGCTGGTGCTGCTGTTTCTCGGAGAGATGCTCACGGCATCGGCCATGGCGAGCTTCGAGGACGAAATCCAGCGCGCGGTGGTGCTTGCGCTGTTCGTGCCGCTCATTATTTCTAGCGGCGGAAACTCGGGAAGCCAGGCCTCGACGATCATCATTCGAGCCCTCGCAGTCGGAGAGATAGGCATCAAGGACTGGGTAAACGTCTTCCGCCGCGAGCTCATCACGGGCGGAGTGCTGGGGCTCCTTTTGGGAATGATTGGGTTCCTGAGAGTGGTGATCTGGTCGCAGTTCTCTGACATCTACGGCGACCACTGGATGGCACTCGCCTTCACCGTGCTCTTCTCGCTCACCGGGGTCGTCGCTCTCGGCAGCCTGGCGGGAGCGATGCTGCCTTTTGTTCTCAAAAGCTTTAAGCTTGACCCCGCGACGTCTTCTGCGCCCTTCGTGGCGACCATCGTGGATGTGGCAGGACTTATACTGTACTTCTCGATAGCCGTCCTTATCATGGCTATCTAGCTCCCTAGAGCCTTTTTAAAACATCCCTGTGACTCAACACATGACGTGAACGTGCTCGTGCACGTAAACGTGAACGTACACCCCCCAACCTCATGGCATCGCTAACACAGCACCGGGGCCTGGGTATGCCTTACGGAGGCGTAAACTTTCCTGTTCTTCGGGTACGTTCACGTTCACGTGCAGGAGCACGTTCACGTAAAGCGATTGAGAGGGAGCAGGCGACATCCAGCCCCTTTCTCGTGTTAACGAGTACGCAAAGGTGAACGTTCACGTTCACGTGCAGGAGCACGTTCACGTAAAGCGATTGAGAGCGAGCAGGCGACATCCACCCCCTTTCTCGTGTTAACGAGTACGCAAAGGTGAACGTTCACGTTCACGTGCAGGAGCACGTTCACGTAAAGCGATTGAGAGGGAGCAGGCGACATCCAGCCCCCTTTCGCTGGTGAACGTAACCAAAAAAGGAGCAACCGTTCTCACAACAAGAGATCCCCAAAGTGGAAGAGGTACGGGAAAGCTCAAACAGCTACGTGCGAGCCTACCTACTCCATCAACAGAAGAGCTGCGATTTCCTGGCTCATGACGGTTGCGACTTCGTCTTCAACAGACTGCGCGTCGCGCAGTAGGTTTTCGATCTGGCTCTCATCCAAGAACGGCGCCAGAACCTCCCGCACGGTTGCTTCGCCACACGACTTGTCCAAGCTGCCGAGCTTCGTTGGGACGAACAGGTCGGTGGCGACCGCAGCTATAGGCATCGAGTCGAGCGCTTCCATCGCCTGCTCCTTGTCCGGGACGATGATGAGGGGCTTTGAGCTGAGTGCATTGCACTTGGCATGAGCTTCGCGGATGAGAGCCTCAATCGGGAAGGGTAGGAGGTCGTCGGAGAGTGAGCTAAGGGTGTCTTGTACCACAAGCACGTGGCCCGCGTTGCGTTCAGCCATGGTCCCAAGCTGATGGAAGCACTCCTGCCAATTGAGCGGGTCCTGCTTAAAGAACCAGAAAATGTGGGCGTCTTGAGCGGTCAATCCGAGCCGCTGGCTGGATATTTCGCCGTTGAGCAGCCCTTCGCGAGCGCAGTGTTCAGCTACCAGCGGCACGGCATCTCCGCCGAGCGCATGGTGCGAGGAGACCATAATGCACGGCAATCCGCGCTCGCGCGCTGCGCGAACTATCTGCACCCCACAGGGCTGCGCTGCAGGGTCTCTGTGCGCCTGTGCGGCGATAAGGCTGGCAGCCCCCACGACCCGGTGACTTAATGCTCCAGCAGAGCGCTGGAGCTCTGCGCTCAGCCCGTGCTCCAGAAGATGCGCGTAGGGCTCGACTAGGCTGATAGCGCGGTCGCCAGCGTGCGTTGCGGAGTCTAGGCCCAGAACTCGCAGCGCATGCACCATTCGTGCAACACAGAGCTGGGCTGGACTCAGCTCCGCGTTGCCGTTAGCTCCGGCCAGCTCGGTGAGGGAGTCGTTAAAGGTTCGTGCCGCAGAGGGATTTAATTTTTGAACCGCAGCACGAAGCTCCGCGCCGTTCAGGATGAAGCCCAATCCCCGCACGACCTCCTCGTACCTGCAATCGACGAGCAGCGAGAGCGCGTCTCGCGGCGGAAGAGGGCGAATGCCAGAACCTGAAGCGTACGCGAGCTGCGCTTTTTCAAAACGTGCCTGTATCGATTGGCTCCGCCAGCCGGCCTGGACCTGATTCTGAGACAGGTCGACTGAATTGGATCTGTGCGCGGTTCGTTGGCTAATCATGGACGGAGACATCGAGCAACGAACCTGATGTACTCCAAAACCACGTTTCTAAATAGTTAGAAAATCGCTTAGCAGGCACCCCAAGGGTGATCAATCAGGGTAGCCCTCTGATGCCTAATGAACCGTTGTAAAAGTGCAGGCCAAGAGCACAACTTGCTGTTGTTGCAATACTTTTTCCGCCTCTGTCACTACAAGGTCTCTGAGACCTTGTAGTGAAGAACGCCCCTTAAGAGCGTTAGCTCGATTTCGGGGTCGAAGACTTCTGTCCGGCGGCGTAGCCCTTGTCGTAGGCGGTCTGCTTGTTCTTCTCGTACTGGTCGTACACGTAGCCCGAGGCTGCGCCTACGGCTGCTCCGCCTACTGCGCCCCAGAGGGGGTTACCGTGGAAGATAGCGGCTCCTACTGCTCCGACGGCTGCGCCGATACCGGAGCCAGAGAGTTCGCGCTGCTGCGACGTGGTCAGGTTTGAGCAGCTTGAGAGGGAGAGAGGAATCAAGAGGGTGAGGCACAGGATCTTTTTCATATGCACCTTCGTTAAGACAAAAATTTAGCTTTTCGCGCAAGGGTAGCGGCCGGCGAGGAAGCGCAGCACGTTGTCCGCGGCAGGCCCACTTTGGTAAGCCGCATGCGAGTCTGACCACTGGGTGAATTCAGCGATTAGCTCGTCTCGCTTCGGGGCCTGGCCCTTCGGGCAGATGAACGGCTTGGAGACCTCGGGGTGGCGAGTTACGAGGTACGTCTCATACGTGCCTGAGAAGTACCCAACACAGAAGGCCTTATGCTCGGGGTCGGTCATGAGCTTGCAAGACTCTGCTAGCTCCTTGGTGCTTACGACGTGGTGCGAGAATTCGGCTGCGCACACCGCCGGAGTTGCCAGCGCAATTGCGAGAAGGAGGATTTTCTTCAAGGGAGCCTCATCAAAAAAGAGCCTAATGAGAGATTTAGCCCAAAGGGTGGCTGCCGCTCAATACTGAATATGAAGGCGCCGGGGCCTTACGAGTTAGCGCAAAATGGGACGGCAGGGGCGGCCTGACTGGGCAAAGGCGGCTCGGAGTGGCGGCTTAGGCGTCGGGGGTCTCGTCCGCCGAAGGGGTTACGGCGGCTTCCTGTGCGGCTTCCTGTGCGGCGTCCAGCTCGGCCCGGATCGCAACGCTCAACCCTAGGACAGCGTCGATGTACGCGTCGCTTTTGTTGTAGCGCCAGATCACTGCGCGCTTCTCTTCAACCGGTATATCGTCGCGATACCCGAAGCTGCTCAGGTAGTTGGCGGCGGACCACGCTGCGTCAGATGGATGGTAGAGAGAGACTGCGCCGTTTCGGTCTCCGTCCATTCCGAAGCGTATGAAAGCCGACGGGAGAAATTGCGGCAGCCCGAATGCTCCCGCGCTCGAGCCGCGAATTTTGAGCGGCGAGGTCTTGGTTCGCTTCCCAATCTCGATGAGGGCTGGAATCTCCGGCAAAAACGTAGTCTCAAGGTAGATGCACCGGTCTCGAACCATCTCAAAGGTGACCGTCGGGTCTTTCTTCTTTTGCACGATGTAGTTGTGCCGAAGGTTGTCGGGGTCGCAGACGGAAGCCAGCCGAGAGAGACGATGCACGACTAGCTCCTTGCCGGTATTCTTCCCGATGCCTGACTCTATCACCAAGATCGCAGAGACGACTTCGCGCGGCACCTTCAGCGAGGATTCGATGTCATCGAACATGGGCTGATTGTCTCTCGCGAACTGCGCTCCGAGCAGGCTGAATGAGGGCTTGGAAAAGTGCCGGTAGAGGTGCGGGTTTTCCCGTGGAGCCAGGTTAAACTGGATCAGCGAGAAGCGCGGCATCTTGGGGCTCTGGTAAATGACCACGAGGTCTCGCTCTTCCACGCCGCGCTCCCTCAGCCTGCCAACGAGGTAGTCCCAGCCACGGTAGCGCGACAGGGACACAGGCTGTGCTTCGGGCTTGCGCGGAGCTGTGTCGCGCTTCTTGGGCTTTGCAGCTTGAGCTGCAGTCGATGATGCCGGCGGCGATGCCGTCGCGGGAGGGGTGTTCTCCTGGCACTCCGCATCGTGAGGCGCTGCGCTCAGGGCTATCGAAAGACAGACTGCTATCGAAAGCGAGACTGCCGTTGAAAGCCACACTGCCCCGGCGAAGCCGATCAGAGAGGAGCTTCTAGCCATCGGCTACAGGCTCCTCGTGGAAGCGCTAAGGGCTGCCACGGAGCTGAGGGTTGCTGCTGGCCCGATTGAGCGATCTTTGAGCCTAAAGTCCGCCTCAAGCAGGGCCTCAAGAATCGACGATATCTGGGGAAGGGAGAGCTGCCGAGCGAGAGGAATGTACTTCGAGAGCAGCCACGGAGAGAGGCCGAGGTCGTTCTTCAGATCTCCCTGAGACTGGCCACGATCGAGCGCAGCCCTAATCCTGTAGAGGGTTGAGAAGGTCTTGGTCAGGAGCCCCATCAGCATGAACGGGCTCGATCCTTGGGCGAGGAGCTGCTGGATGAGCGTTTCTGTTCCAGCGCGCTTCGAGCTCAGCAGCGCCTCTGCGAGGTCAAAGTCGCTCGCCAGCGATCGCCCCGGCTCCAGCTCTCGTAGCGCGCCGACAGTTGGAGCAGCACCATCCAGGTAGAGCGAGAGCTTCTCGACGAGCCGCGAGATCGCGTCAGCATCGTCGCTTGCCAGGGATAGAATGAGGCCAACCACCTCATCGGGCGGCTGAGAGACTCCGGCACCCTTGAGCTCCTTCTCAACCCAGCGGCTGAGCTCGGCGCCCTTGAGCTCCTCAAAAGCGATGTGTGTGGCATGCTTCTCGACCGCCTTCTTGAAGTTGGCGCTGTTAGGAAGCCCCTCTCCCAGGATGATGACGTGAACTCCAGGCAGCTTCTTGGCGATCAGGGCCGACACGGGCTCCAGTTCAGCGGCCTTTGCCTTCTCGACTGAGCTCAGCAGCACGAATCGCTGTGGCTCAAAGAGCGACGGCGCAGCCGCATCGGCGAGAAAGTGGCTAATCGAGCCGCGGCCCTGCTCGGCGAATGAAAAAACGGGGAGGGATGCCCGCTTGCCGATGAAGTTGTCGAGAAGGTACCCCAGGGCGCGCTCGCGCCGAGTTCGGTCGGGTGCGGTGAGCACGAGGCAGGCTGGACAGCTCTTCTGGCTGACGATCTCTTTTAGGCGCGCTGCCGCACTCGATGCTCGCATGCCGGGCAGAATAGCCACGCCAAACGGCGGGGGCAAGGAGATCCCAGCCTTTTCAGGGGCTGCAACCCCGGCTGTGCGCGCTCGCCTCGGAGCGGCCTAGAATTGGACGGGCTACAGCGTAGGAGCAACCGGCGAAGCGGCCCTAACCTCTGCAGAGACTCCGTCCGCGTACGCCTTGAAGTTGTTGTTGAAGAGGGTCGCCAGCTTGGCAGCTGCGGCATCGTAGGCGGCCTTGTCCTTCCACGTGTTTCTCGGAATGAGGACCTCGGATGGAACCTCTGGACAGGCGGTAACGACCTCAAAACCGAACACTGGATCCTTCTGAGTAGGAGCCTTGGCGAGCGTGCCGTTGTGAATGGCGTCTATGATCTTGCGGGTGAGGCTGAGCTTCATGCGCGCCCCGGAGCCGTATCCGCCGCCTGACCAGCCTGTATTAACCAGCCACACGTTAGCTGCGTGCTCGTGCATGCGCTTAGCGAGTAGCTCGGCGTACTTCGCCGGGTGCCAGACGAGGAATGGCCCGCCGAAGCAGGGCGAGAACGTTGCGGTCGGCTCAGTCACGCCGACCTCTGTGCCGGCTACCTTGGCGGTGTAGCCGCTGATGAAGTGGTACATCGCATGGCCAGCCGAGAGCTTGCTGACGGGCGGGAGCACGCCGAAGGCGTCACAGGTGAGGAAGATGATGTCAGATGGATGCCCAGCCACACACGGGATCTTCGCGTTTCGGATGAACTCGATCGGGTAAGCGCCGCGCGTATTCTCGGTGATCGACTTGTTGTGGAACTGCACGTCACGGTTCTCGTCGTCGAGCACGACGTTCTCGAGCACCGCGCCGAAACGGAGTGCCTGGAAGATGTCAGGCTCAGACTCCGGCGTGAGGTCGATCGCTTTCGCGTAGCAGCCGCCTTCGATGTTGAAGATGCCGGAGTTTGACCAGCAGTGCTCGTCGTCGCCCACGAGCAGCCGCTTAGGATCAGCTGACAGGGTCGTTTTGCCTGTTCCGGAGAGCCCGAAGAGGACACTGGAGCGGCCCGAAGACTTGTCGGCTGTTGCTGAGCAGTGCATCGAGAGGATCCCGCGCTTCGGCATCAGGTAGTTCATCACCGTGAACACGCCCTTCTTCATTTCACCGGCGTACTCGGTGCCGAGGATCACCAGCTCGCCACGCTCAAAGCTCAGGTCGATCGATGTCTTGGAGGTCATTCCAGGCGTGTGCCTGTTCGCTGGGAACTGGCCCGCATTGATGATGACAAAATCCGGCGTTCCAAATGACTCTAGCTGCTCGTGCGTTGGGCGGATGAGCATGGTGTGCATGAAGAGCGCGTGGTACGGGCGGGAGCAGATAACCCGCACCTTGATCTGAGTTGATGGATCCCAGCCCGCAAAGCCGTCGAAGCAGTAGAGGGTGTCTCGGGTGTTGAGGTAGTCGACTGCCCGCTCGCGGTTTATGTCGAAGATGTTCGGCTCAAGGGCGACATTGACCGAGCCCCACCAGATGTCCTGCGCGGACGGGGCGGCCTTCACGATGCGCTTGTCCTTCGGTGAGCGGCCGGTCTTGGCCCCAGAGTACGCTACGAGCGCTCCCGATGAGGCGATGCGGGTGCCCGGCTCGTTTAGGATCGCCTCTTCGTACAGGCGGCAAGGAGCCAAGTTTCGGTGGATCGTCTTGACCGAGATGCCGTGTGCTTCAAGCGAAAAGGTGCCCATGGATTCTCCGGGGAAAGGGGGAACAGCTAACCCTCAAGGGTACCACGAGAGAACAGGGGCTTTCAAAGCAGGAAAGGTAAGTGTTTGCAAAACAACGGATTGCGCGCCGCTCTCTGATCGGTTTGGCAGAGCGTCAACTCCTGCATGCGCGCCATCACCCTTGACACGGCAGAGGGGCAACCTCGTCGACGCCCCACGACAAAAGAGCCCAGGAGCCTCGCGCCGAGCCAAGCCGAACCCAGCCAAGCTCCCAATCAACTGGTGCCCCCGGGCTCCGGCGGACCATCAGGGCGTTGCCACAGGAGGCAGCAAGGGCCGTCCCTAAAACGCCAGAAATTGCCTAAAAAACCTTCTTGAGCCCTAATCCTGAGTGGTTAAAAGATGAGGCGGCCAGCTCTCTTAAGAAAACTCGGTGTGGTAGGCTCGAATGCCTGGCGTAAGAAAGCAGTATGTTCGGCCCAAAAAACGCACATCCCGGACCTGATCCTAAGTCCTCCACCGAAGCTCTCGGAGCTGCGCAGCTTCCAGCCCTCCAGAATTCCTGGACCGAGATTTGGCGCAAGGTCGCCTTTCGGCCCGACCAGTCGCGTCGTCCTTCGGTAGATGCGGCAGAGAATATGGTCTGCGCCCTAAAAGGGCTTGAGAGATCCGCGCATGATGAGCCGCGAGCCGAGGTGTTGCGGGGAATCCTTACAGACTTCTGCATCGACTTAGAGCGAATCGAGGAATCCGGCTCATTCCGAAAAGAGTCGCAAGCTGTCCAGAGAGAGGTGTTAGATGCCTGGTTTTCCTTCCGGCGTTCACCTCATACGTGGGGAGACCTCGCCGATGTGATTCGTGACACGGAGAGCAATCAGAACCTGGCCCCCGCAGTGGCCCGAGAGCTGCACGAGGAGGGTCACCGTTACCTAGCGGATCTCTCTTCTCAGATGGATCCTCATATTCTGCGAGACGCTCGGACAGTGGCCGAGTTCCTCGGGGATTCGTTTCACCTGCTGCGTCACAACACAGCTGATATTCTGCCGAAGCTGGCTCATAAGCTCTTCAGGGCAGGAGCCATCAATTCGCTTCAGTACCTTGAGCAGATAGGCTCGTACTGCAAGGCACCGAGTGCATCTTTTGACACGTTCATCCATAGCTTCTCCCGAGCGATGAAGGAGCTTCCTGAGTCTCCCGATCCTATAACCCTCCAGAGGTGCCGAGATCTGCGGGGCACCATCTTCCCGTTGGTTTCCCAGTTTTCTCGGGAGGAGATAGCGAAGCTGTGCAGGGGTCCAGGCGAGGAGCACCTGTTGTGTGCGCCTGCTATCCTTTCGCGAATCCAGGCTGAATTGGCTAATGGAGCTCCGGAGAGCTTGCTGTCCGACTACCTTGACACCCTGAAGCTCAGTTTCATGTGCAGGTCAGAGCGAACTCCAAGAGCCATAAAGGGCGAGATGCTCTCCGAGTTTCTGGAGGCTGTTCAGCTCCTTCCCACTGTCAGCCGTGCGCGTGTAGTTCAGGAGCTTGCTCCTTACGTGGCAGAAGTCGACTGGTCTAGCCGATCTGCCCAGGTGCTTTGGGATGTTTTGACGCATACGCCGAATGGCGAGGTTGCAACGGCACAGGGAGAGCTGCTCACCCACATCCTCGCTTCAGACAGGCTGACACGCTCTTTCTGCAAGTGGTGCGTCATGCAGAATATGGGCTACTCGATGAGCACCGGGGCTCACGCTAAGCCGACATGGTTTGAGGATCGCGGCAAGGTTGTGAGTGGCGTCATCGCTGACATACTGCGGGCCCGCAAAGACGGCGGACGCGAGCGAGTTTCCGATGACAACTGCTTGCGCACGCTGAGCGTTGCTGCCTGTTTGGGGCCGCTAGCCCTGCATGCCTTGCCCGAGATCGCTTCGTTGAGCGGAATCCCGGTTGTATGGCTTCCCTGGTCAAAACCATGGGTGCTGCCATCGCCCTTTAAGGGTCGGTGCGATTCCCACGAAGTTGTCGTAAAGATCAGCAAGGAGATCACCGACAGGCTGCTCGCTGCTGTCCAAGGCAGCAGTCCCGAGGGAGAGCGGGTCCCCGACCCGCGAGCACCAGGACGCTCTTTCTTGGCGAGCATCGTCGATCGCGTTGGATTCCTTCTGCGGTAGTGACAAATCTGTTCTTGCCGAGCGAAGTTGGTGGTAAGGTTCACCTGAGAGTTGTAGAGGCCACTTGTTGTTGCCCCTAGCCAGGGTGCCCTTGCGTATGAATCAGCCGTCCCCAGAGCCGCATCGGCCAGACCGCTCCGAACAGAAAGACGGTGACCTGTCAGGGCTGCTCGCTCCAGGCGATAGCCCGTTGCTGATGTCGCAGCACCTGCTCCACGCAGCCTACCTCGAGTGGGCCCGCGGAGGGTTGGGCGGCGAAAACCGGCTGCTAGAGGGGCGCCGAGAGTTTACGTTCGAAGACCTAAAAGTTTTCGGTGTCATAGAGCAGGGAGTGCGGCGCGATGTGCTGGCTTCAATTCGAAACTCCGGCATCGGTCTCGATGAAAGGACGCTGCAGTTCCGCTGCCTCCATCGCCTGGTTGCCGTTGGAGACTATGGACGGGAGCGCCACGTTTACGTTGAGATATTGAGCGACCGCCAGAAGTCTGTGTTGGCTCATCAGGGGACAGCCCAGGTCTTCTCAGAGGGGCCAGTAGCACTGCATGTGTACTCTCCAGACGAGACGAGCCCAGGCTCCGTGGTGCATAGGCAGCTCGTGTCGCGGCAAGCCTTTGCAGAGGGACTGGTTTCTATGTTGAGAGACCAGGAGGCAGGCAAGTCGGTGCACCTGGGCCAGAGCTGGGGATGGCGCTGGGGGCTGGAGGTTGTTCCCTCCATCAGCAAGGAGCTGAGGAGCGTCAAGAGCACGGACGGCTCTGGGCAGAGCGGCATGATGATCGGGTGCCGCTTGATTCCTAAATCCTCATCGAGCCTCAAGCTCCTGATCAAAAAAGACTCGGGCGCCTGCGCAGTCCTCTTAGAGCACAACGAGCGGCGGCAGGAGCCAAAAGTAACCATATTCTCCTCGGGAGTGAGACAAGAGCCTGGCCGTTAAACTGCGGAAAAGGGTATTTTTGAAACCCACCCGAGGGGCTACTCTCAAGCCTGTAACAGCAGCTACGCCATGGCCCGAATCGCAAAACCTTCCCGAAAGCCGGTAGGCGCATCCCCCGGCACCGTATCCTACGTCGGAAGGGAGCGCACCGGCCCCGTAACGATCACTCGCATTCGCTACAGCCCGACCGGCTACGAGGAGCCAAAGGTCGTCAGCGCCGCTGAGTGCGTGCCGGAAGCCAATCCGAGCGGCGTCACGTGGTACACCATCGACGGAGTCCACGACGTTGAAATCCTGCGCACGCTCGGCGAGAATTTCAGGCTTCACCCGCTCGTCGTAGAGGATATCGCAAACACCTCGCAGCGCCCGAAGCTTGAGCTCTTCGACGACTACTTCTTCGTGGCGCTCAAGATGATCACCTACAACCAGCAGCGGCGCGTGGTTGACGCAGAGCACTCTAGCGTCATCTTCGGCAAGGGGTGGGTGCTGTCCTTTCTAGAGGACGCAGGGGACGTGTTTGAGCCCGTTCGGGCCCGAATCCAGAGCGGGAAGGGCCGAATCCGCCGATTAGGCAGCGACTACCTGGCCTACGCGCTGATTGACGCCGTGGTCGACTGCTACTTCCAGGTGCTTGAGCAGGTAGGCGAAGACATCGAGCAGGTCGAGGAGGAAGTTGTAAGCGACGCAAAGCCGTCGACCCTCAGATCGGTTCACGGCTTGAAGCGAGAGCTCATCTTCCTGCGCCGCTCAGTGTGGCCGATGCGAGAGATCGCCAACTCACTCATTCGTGACGAGTCGCCGCTCATTGCCCACGAGACTCGGATCTTTTTGCGAGACCTCTACGACCACACGATCCACACAATCGACACAATTGAGACGATGCGTGACATTGTGTCGGGCATGCTCGACGTCTACCTTTCGAGTGTCAGCAACAGGATGAACCAGGTCATGAAGCTGCTCACCGTCATGTCGAGCATCTTCATTCCTCTCACGTTCGTGGCAGGCATCTACGGAATGAACTTCGAGTACATGCCGGAGCTGCACTGGCTCTGGGGGTACCCAATAGTGCTTCTCTTAATGCTCGCGACAGCGCTCTCGCTCGTGGTGTTTTTCCGCCGAAAACACTGGATTTAGCCCCCTCTGAGTCTCCTATGAACATCCCATCACTCTCTCACCGTGCCCGGAAAACCCCTCCATCGCCGATTCGCCGCCTGGCTGGTCTCGCGCAGCAGGCTGCATCGCGAGGCGTCAAGGTTCACCGCCTAAACATCGGGCAGCCAGACGTCTCATCTCCGCCGGAATTCTTGGCAGGCGTTGCCTCGTACCACGAGAAAGTTGTTGCCTACGAGGCCTCGCAGGGCAGCCAGCACCTGCTCGACTCGTGGTGCCAGACTCTTAACCGAGACTACGACATCGGCATCACGCCAGAGCAGATGCTCATCACGATGGGCGCGAGTGAGGCGCTGATATTCTCATTCATGGTGTGTTGTGACCCCGGTGACGAGATCCTGATCTTCGATCCGACGTACGCCAACTACATTGGCTTCTCGGCGATCTCAGGGGTCAGGCTTGTGCCCTTGCCGTGCACGCTTGAAGAGAAGTTTGCGCTGCCGGCCCGAGAGCAGATCGAGGCTTACATCTCGCCCTACACGCGCGCAGTCCTGCTCTGCAATCCGAATAACCCAACAGGCACCGTGGCGACAGACGACGAGCTGCGCATGCTGATTGACCTGGTCCGGGAGCGGGATCTCTTTCTCATCGTAGACGAGACCTACAGAGAGTTCGTCTACGACGGGCTTGCTCCGCGCTGCATCTACGAGCTCGCTCCAAAGGACCCGCGCATGATCGTCGTAGACAGCCTCTCTAAGCGCTTTAGCCTCTGTGGAGCACGAATCGGCTGCATGATGACCTGGCACCAGGAGGTGCGGCAGGCAGCTTTTCACATCGCCCAGGCGAGGCTTGCTGCTCCGAGCATCGACCAGGTGGCGGCTGCAAGCATGCTGGACGCCATCGGGCCCTCGTACTTGCAGGGGGCGATTGAGGAGTACCGCGGGCGTCGAGACGCGGCGGTTGGGGCCCTATCAGCCCTGCCAGGGGTCGAGACCTACACCCCGCAAGGGGGCTTCTACCTCTTGGCTAAGCTTCCCGTGGAGGATGCCGAGGATTTCGCATCGTTTATGCTGACCGATTTCTCTCACCACGGTGCAACTACGTTTGTTGCGCCAGCGGCCGGATTCTACATGCGGCCGGGGGCGGGCAAGAGCACTATTCGAATTGCGTTCGTGCTAAACCGGGATGATACTGAAAAGGCGATAGCGGTCCTCGGAGAGGGAATCAAGGCCTACCAGCATCGCAAAGGACTAAGCGCGGGGCGTGGAGCGGCATGAAGGCAGGACAAT
>OMIG01000107.1 GCA_900299035.1 Pseudomonadota bacterium | reverse complement strand
GAGATCAGCGGCCTGCGCGACGAGAAAGAGACTCAGCGCTTCCTGTTCATCCTTGAGGGACAGAAGCTCGTTAGCCCGTTCCCAGAGGGCGACTTCACTTCCCGCACCTGGCAGATCACCACTCAGGGCGTTCAGACCCTGCGGCAGATCTCGTCGGTGGTCGCAAACTAGACTTAGTCACGCAGCAGCCCCGCACCAACGCGCGCGGCATTCACGCCCCTGCCTGGGCGCTGCTGTTACTGCTTGAGGAGCTCTCGGGCAATCACCACTCGCTGGATCTGGCTCGTGCCTTCGTAAATCTGGAGCAGCTTTGCGTCGCGCATCAGCTTCTCCACAGGGTAATCCTTCGTGTAGCCGTACCCGCCGTAGATCTGGACTGCGTCTGTCGAGACGCTCATGGCCGTATCGGCGCTCATGCGCTTAGCCATGCTCGACTCAATGCTTGCCGGCTTGCCCTGATCGAGCAGCCAGGCCGACTTCCAGGTCAGCAGCCTGGAACTCTCGGTCGCCGTGGCCATGTCGGCCAACATAAACTGTATGGCCTGGAAGCTGCTTATTGGAACGCCGAACTGTTTGCGCTCTTTGGCGTAACCGATGGCGTGCTCCGTGGCGGCTCGGGCTATCCCTACGGCTATCGCAGCAGTCATCGGACGGCTAGCGTCTAGGGTCTGCATGGCGATTTTAAAGCCCTCTCCCGGCGCGCCAATCATGTGGTCTTTCGGCACTCGAACCTTGTCGAACACGACGCTGCACGTGTCCGAGCAGCGCTGGCCCATCTTGTTCTCGTGGTGCCCGACCGTAATTCCCTGAGAAGATCTCGGCACCACAAGGCAGCAGATGCCCTTGTGCTTCTTTGTGCGGTCGATTGAGGCGAACACCGTGTACTGAGAGGCGTGCCCGGCGTTGGTTATCCACTGCTTGGCGCCGTTGATAATCCAGCAGTCCCCGCCATCTTCAACAGTAGTCTGCAATCCGGCTGCGTCGGAGCCCGCTCCTGGCTCGGTGAGGCAGAATGATGCGAGCATGCCGCCCGTGGTTATCGGCTCAAGGAACCGCTTCTTCTGCTCTTCGCTTGCGCCTATCCGTATTGGCGTGAGGGCCAGGTCGTTTGCCACCATCGAAGTTGCAAACCCTGAGCAGCCCCAGGCTATCTCCTCGATTACCAAGCAGCCGTCGAAGATCGAGAGTCCGGAACCGCCAAACTCAACGGGGATGGTAAGGTTGATGAGCCCTAGCGAGTGCGCCTCACGGATAAGCGCCGCTGGGAACTCCGCGCGCTCATCGAGCCCTGGCGCTGCCGGACGAATACGATCAGCCGCGAAACGGTGAGCGATCTCACGAAGAGACTCCTGCTCAGGTGTAAGACCAAATTGAGAGTGCACAGAACCTCCAGGCCAGACCGGTGCGCGGACTAAGCCGCCAAGAAAAAAAACGCGCCCTCAAGGGGCGCGCTTTGCTACTTCGTCAGCCGCGCAGTTGGCTGCGTTGTTGCAGTCGTTGTGCCGGTCGGAGGGGTCGTGCCCGGCTGGGTCGGCGCCGGAGTGGAGACCTCCTTCTCAAGCGAAGTCGTGAGCGGAGCCCGCGTTGACGCTGCAGAGCCGAGCGCCGTCGAGAGCAGCGCCGCCGCCTCGTCGATGCGTGGCGTAAGCGAGTCGATCTTGGCGCGGTACTGAGGCACGAGGGCCTCGATTGCGCCAACGGCATCGCCGTTGCTGCCACGGATGATCTTGCAGATCGATACAACGTCGGCCTCGATAGCGCCGCGGTCGATTATCAGGCCGGTCGAGCGCAGCTCGTTGAGCTGGCTACGGATGGCAGCGTCCTGCACTGTGTTGCCTGCGAGCACCTCTGTCAGGGCAGCATCCGAGAGCTGAGCTGTAAGGAGGCGTCCAGCGGCACTCAGCTTGGCAGGGAAAGAAACCGCGATTCGAGGAGCGGCCTTCACGGGGCGCTTCGACTCGATGCTAACCGGGAACTGCACCTGTCCGGCCTGCAGAACAGCGAGGCTGACAGTCTCGCCGATAGCATCCGAAAGCTCGCGCAGAATCGGAGTAGCGCGCCCAACGAGCGTGCTCTGCGTCAGGTACGACTGGCCCATCTGGAGAGCCTTTACCCCGAGACGGTAATCCTCAGTGTCCTTGTTCTGGTCGACGTAGCCGCGGAGCTCAAGCGTCGCCAGGAGGCGGAAGACGTTATTCTTGTGAAGCTTGAGACGCTTCGACAGCTCAGTTACTCCAACCTCTCCGGCCGCCTTGCACAGCTCCTCAAGGACGTCGAGAGCATGAGAAACTGATTGAATCATGTAGTTAGACTTCTCGCGCTTCATAGAGTCAATTCCCCTGCTTCCTTTAAACTAGTCCTCAAACCCAGCCGCGGCTTACTGCTCTTGCGCCACCCTTGTGACAGCCAAACCTCTCTTTACAACCGAGCAGCTAACGACCCACTGGCTC
Organism: Pseudomonadota bacterium; assembly: GCA_900299035.1. GTDB lineage: Bacteria > Bdellovibrionota_C > UBA2361 > UBA2361 > OMII01 > OMII01. Next base: position 37,103 of record OMIG01000107.1, on the reverse strand, counting down.
GGCAAGCTCGCGCCCTACAGAACAACTTCTCGGCACCGAAGCTCAACCACAAAAAAGAGGACCGACAGACTCACAATGCTGTTCTATAGCCCTATTCGCGGCTTATAACAGGGGGATCCCCAAAACGCAACGCACTATTTTCAGGGGTTTAATAGGCAGCCAGCGCGCACAACCGCGGGCCCAACGGGAAGCGCAATACACCCCGAAAATTCGCGGATCTGTGACGCCACCACCCGCTCGCGGCGGCTTTGAATTGACGCTGCCAAGCTAGGTCAGGAGCAGCTCTCGAACTGAATGGAGCCCACTAGGCCTGCCAACCAGCCGGCGAGCGAGCACTACCGCCCCCGCTCCGAAAACCCGCCTGTCGTGGACACGGTGTGTGAGCTCAAGCCTCTCACCCTCGCCGAGGAAGTACACGGTGTGGTCGCCTGGGATGTCTCCTCCCCGCAGGGCGCTCACCCCGATCTCGTGAGAGCGTCGCAGCCCCTCGCGGCCAAAGACCGCTTCCTGGCCCGGAACGATTGCGGCGTTGACGAGTGCGCGGGCTGTTCCCGAGGGGGCGTCACGCTTCATTCGATGGTGGATCTCCATAACCTCGATGTCGAAGGCGCCGCGCGCGGCATCTCTTACCTGCTCCACGGCGAGCGCCAGGAGGGCCGCCCCCAGGGACGTGTTCGGCGCAACCGCTATCGCAACCTCGCGAGCTGCCGCGTTGATCTGCTCCGCCTGCGCCGGGGAGTGTCCGGTGGTAGCAACGAGCAGCGGCACGCCCCACTCGCCGCACTTCTCGGCTACAGCAGCCGAAACCTCCGGAGTCGAGAACTCGATGGCCACGTCGCAGCCTCTGAGGGCCTCCAGGCTTGCCGAGTACTGGAGCTGAGTTCCTGGCACGTTCGCTCCTAGCCGAGATGAGCCTTGTGACACGATAGCCGCCCCCAACACCGCGCCATCGCTGACGGAGAGCGCCTCAACGACCTTGGACCCGGTGCGCCCTGAGGCGCCTACAACGCCAACCCGAATCACAGCGAGAACTCCGAGCGGACTGCCTTGAGGCTCGCCGCTGAGAGCGCCACGAGCGGCAGGCGCACCGTTGGCTCTGATATTACGCCCTGCAGCGCCAGCACCGTCTTGACGGGCACTGGGTTGGACTCAATGAAAAGCGTTCGTATGCGCGACAAGATCGCGAGCTGCGCCCGCCGGGCGTCCGCCACTCTGCCGTCAAAGAACGATGTGGTGAGATCGACGAACTCCTTCGGCAGCGCGTTAGCGGACGCTGAGATGACGCCTGTGCCTCCGTAGGCAAGCGCCGCGAGCACCAGCGAGTCTTCGCCAGAGAGGACTTGGCACGACGGCGAGACTGCGTTCATGGTGTCGGCCAAGGCGTCAACCGATCCGGACGACTCCTTGATCCCTACGATCAGCTTCTCTTTGCTGAGCGTGCCGAGGGTGGCGGGAGAGAATCCGACGCCGCTTCTGCCAGGGATGTTGTAGGCAATGAGCGGGGTCTCAACCGAGTCGGCGATCGCGCGGAAGTGCTCGATGAGCCCGGCCTGAGAGGGCTTGTTGTACGGAGGCGCCGCGAGGAGGATGCCATCGCACCCCAACTCCTCGACGGCCCGCGCTGTGTCTATCGCCAGCTTCGTTGCGCTGACCGAGATCCCGGCGATGCACGGGCAGACCCCTCGCGTTCGGGCCCGAACGCAGCGGACGACGTCAACGTACTCTTGTGGCGATAGCGTTGCTGCCTCCCCTGTCGAGCCGCAGGCGACAAACCCCTGTACTCCTGCTCCGAGCTGAAAATCGATCAGCTTCTCAAGTGACTTGAAGTCAACGGCAGAGCCGTCTTTGGTGAATGGAGTGACTAGTGCGGTAAAAACTCCGCGGAGGTCGAGGGGGGGCGTGCTCACGGTAATCCTCCTTTCAAAAAGAGAAACTCTGAATCAGACCTTACCACGGCTCTCCCCGAAGAGGAGACTCTCGTGACTACTGCTGCCCGACCGGCAAGTTGGCATCAGGCTCCGGCGATGCTTCGACGTCCTTTGCCGCCAGGATCACCACGTTGCTTTCCTGGCCCTTAAAGACCACACGCACGACCTGATTCACAACGCCGTCGACACCGCCCTGGTTCTGCGGAACTACCTGGTACAGGTACGTCTTCCCGTTCTGCACCTTCGAGTCAGCGAAGGCGAACTGCGTCAGCTCTGCTGGCGCCTTGACGGTGCGCCCGATCTTGCCCTGCTCCCTGGCTTCCTTGCGCAGCCGCTCACGCACCTGCACGTGACTGTCCTTTACGAAGCCGAGGTCAACGAACTCTACGTTAGGGTTTGTCTCATCACCGCGCGCGGCGATCTCCTTGCGCTGCACCGTGTAACCGTCTATCGCCTGGAGCTCCTTGCCGCGCCGGTCCTGCTCCGGCGAGGTCCACTTGAGCGAAACCTGCTCCGCCGTTGTTGACGCTTCAAGAGCCTCAACCGCCTTGGGAGCCACCATCTCGGGGGGGATGGGCGGCAGGTACTTGCCGCAGCCCGCGGACGCTATCATGGTCAGCAGCCAGGCGACTCGGGCTCGTCTCATCGGCAGCACCATCGGCTACTTGTCCATAAAGCCGCGCAGGCGCTTGCTTCGGCTCGGATGCCGGAGCTTGCGCAGGGCTTTGGCCTCAATCTGGCGGATACGCTCGCGGGTAACGTCGAAGTTCTGTCCCACCTCTTCAAGGGTGTGGTCGCTCTTCTCGCCGATTCCGAAGCGCATGCGCAGCACCTTCTCCTCACGCGGCGTGAGCGTGGCGAGAACTTTGCGGGTCTGCTCTTGCAGGTTCATGTTCACCACGGCGTTTGCCGGCGACACGACACGCTTGTCCTCGATGAAGTCTCCGAGGTGCGAATCTTCCTCCTCTCCGATAGGAGTTTCGAGCGAGATAGGCTCCTTGGCGATCTTGAGCACCTTGCGAACCTTGTCGACAGGAATCTCCATCTTCTCGGCGATCTCCTCGGGCGTCGGCTCGCGGCCGAGCTCTTGGACGAGCTGGCGCGAGGTGCGCACGAGCTTGTTGATCGTCTCGATCATGTGCACCGGGATGCGGATGATGCGGGCCTGGTCGGCGATGGCGCGCGTAATAGCCTGGCGAATCCACCACGTGGCGTACGTCGAGAACTTGTAGCCGCGCTGGTACTCGAACTTGTCGACCGCCTTCATCAGGCCGATGTTCCCTTCCTGAATCAGGTCAAGGAACTGCAAGCCGCGGTTTGTGTACTTCTTGGCGATAGACACCACGAGGCGCAGGTTGGCTTCGATCAGCTGGTCCTTGGCGAGTCGCGCGCGCACCTCTCCGTCCTTGAGGATGCGGACGCTGTCGCCGAACCGGCCGGCGCTCATCATCACCTTCTCTTCGAGGGCCTTGACGAGGCCGAGCGTGCGCTGCAGCGGCTCTGCCCAGTGCTTAAGGTCTGTGCTCTTGAGCTTGAGGCGCTTACCAGCGCGCTTCACCGCCACCTGGTCTGTGGCCAGCAGCTCTGCGAGCGAGTCGACTAGCTCTTCGGAGTTCGTGCCGAGCTTCCTCGCTGCCATTTCACAGCTGCGGACGATGTCTCGGCGCTCGTCGTCGCTCTCCTTCACGAGCTGGATCATCTTGTGGAACTGCTTCTGGTTGAGGTTGAGCTCCTCGATGCGAACGGCATTCCGTGCCAGCATCTTCTGGAACTTCTTCTCGCGATCAGACTCAAGCCGCTTCTCTACCGGCAGGGTCATGAGCTGCTCGTACAGCGCGCGAGTCTCGCGCAGAGCTTTCTTGTAGGGCGTGGCCTTAGCGATGAAGGCTTTCTTCTGCTGCTCCTCTTCCTCGTTGGCAGGAGGCGGCTTCTGCGGGATCTCCTCGCCGTTCTCGTCGAACTGCGGCTCCTGCTCCTCCTCTTCCTCCTCTTCTTTCTCTCCTTCAGCCTGGGTGTCTTCCTCAGCGAAGAGGTCACGCAGGCGGACCTGGTCTGCCTTGACGAGGTCGAACAGGCTCGCAACGTAGCTCAGCGCCAATGGCTGCTTGAGCAGCTGGTCGCGAACGGCCACGAGTCCGGACTCAATGCGCTTGGCGATTTCGACTTCGCCTTCGCGCGTGAGGAGGCTGACGTTGCCCATCTCGCGCAGGTACTGGCGCACCGGATCGGTGCTGCGGCCGAGCGAGCCGGCATCGAGCACCTCTGGAGCCGCTTCGGCTCCGGACGGGGCCTCGCCGCTCTCTTCCTGAGGCTCTGCTGGCTGCTCGATGATGTCGATGTCGTGCTCGCCGAACATGGCGACCACGTCCTCAACCTGCTCCTCGGTCATCACCTCACCGGCGAGAGCCTCGTTGAGCTCGTCCATCGTGAGGTAGCCCTTCTCTTTTCCGATCTCGAGCAGCCGGTTTACGCGGCTCTCGACATCTCCGCGCTCTTTGAGGTCGATTGAGCTGTCGATGTCAGCGAGCTCTGTGTCGACGGCCACCTCGAATCCAGTCAGCTCCTGGAGCCCGTCCTCCATGTCGCCTACACCGATGTCGCGCTCCATGCCCGGCACATTCTCGCGGCCCTTGCGCGGCTCCTTGGTGAGAGGCTTGGTGAGCGGCTTAGTGAGCGCTGGCGCTGCTTGCGCTGCGGGAGCTGCAGCTCCCTTTTTGCCGGCGGCAACTGGCGCGGCCTTCGCCTGCTCTTTTGCTTTCTTGAGCGCGGCGGCCTCTTTCTCCTTCACTGCGCGAGACCGCTCTGCGTCTTGACGCATGCGCTCACGAGCAGCAACCTTTGCTTTTGAATTCTTGTTGAGAGCGGGCCGAACTTTGCGCAACGCGGAGGCTTTGTGCGACTGCTTCTTGCTGCCTGCGCTCTTCGCCTTTAGCTTCGCACCAACCTTGCGAAGAATCTTTCCTTTGCCTGAGCCGCCCTTCTTAGAGACCTTTGACACCACTGCCACTCCGAATCAACACGCCCCTCGTCATCCACAGAAGACGGAGGCAACACACATTGAGATCACGTAAAAGCAAAAACGCGGGGGCGCGCCCCTGAACCTGCCGATGGAGACACCCCGCCACAAGGGGGTCGCCCGACGAAAAACTCTCCGAGTGAGCGCGCTGCGCTCCTCGTTTTTTCCTCTCACCCTATAGGGGCCTCACACTCTCTGCTGTCAGGAGTGGCCCTCACCCTAGGGGCAACGGAATGGGGCTACATGCCCCCAAGAATCTCAGGATACTAGCTATTTGAGCTTTGCAGGTCCACCCCCCGAGCCAGCCCATCTATCTGATTTTTCAGGATACGAATCCGCTCAGAAATCTCGAGCTGTCTCTGAGAATCCCCCTCTCCCGAAACCAGCTCCTCCTTGCACTCATCAAGGAGCCCCCGAAGCTTCTGCCGACGCAGGGCCAGCAGGCTTTCCCGGTACAGGTCCCGCATACTTACCCCCGCTTCGACCATCTTGAAGGCCTCTTTCCAGAGCCTGGTCCAGTCTGGTCCGAGGGTTTGTAAGAGCTCCTTGGCGGCCTGTCTCTGACCCTGCTCATCGTCCGGGTGGTCGGCCAGGGCTTGCCCGAGGTCCATGGCGAAGCTGACCGTTTCGGGCTGGAGGATCTCGCACATCTCCGGGTTCCGCAGCAGGTCCGGGATGACCTCTCCCTTGAGCACCATGAGTGAGCGCAGCATGTCGAGGTCAACTCGGGGCAGCTCAGCCGCCCCTCGCGCCTGCTGCGGCGAGGCGGCGATCCCCTCCGCTGAGTCTTGCTTGCTCTCTGATGAACGAGCCTTCGCTGGCTCTTTGCCGGCGGACTGCGCGCTACCTGAAGAGCCCTTCGCCACGAGCCGCTCAAGCTGCGGCGTCTCTATGCCGAGCCTGCGCGCTGCTCGGGCCGTTAGGGTGGAACGCACCACCTCGCGCTCTACGCCGCTGAGCGCCTTAGCGACCTCTTCGCTCAGCTTGCCGAGCAGGTTGGCTCCTGGCTTCTCGGTAACCGAGCATCCAGCACGAGTCAGGAGCCAATCGATGTAGGTGTCTATGAGCTCAGACTTCTGCACGCCCTTCAGGGCGTGAGGCGTCTCAGCACCGTGCTGCGACGCGAAGTCATCCGGGTCAACGTCATCCGGCAGGAAGCAGGCTGTCACGTCCACATCCGCATTGCGCGCGGACACGAACGATTTGGCGGCAGCCCCACGGCCTGCTGTGTCACCGTCGAACAGCAGGTGCACTCGGCTGCACAGCCCTGAAAAGCGCTTGAGGTGCTGCTCGGTCATCGCTGTGCCGCAGCAGGCAACCACGTTGTTGACCCCGCGCATCGCAAGCCCAACGACGTCCATGTACCCCTCGACGATGTAGGCCTCGCCCGCCTCGCGGATGGCGCTCATCGCCTGCGGCAGCCCGTACAGCGTGCGATTCTTCTGGTAAATCGGCGTCTCTGGCGAGTTGAGGTACTTCGGCGCCTGCTGCTCAAAAGCCGGGTCGTTCACGCCTGGGACGATGCGGCCGCCAAATCCAGCGATGCGCTTTACGTCGAGGAAGATGGGAAAGATGAGCCGCCCGCGGAAGAAGTCGTACAGCTCTCCGCCCGATGCTCGCCTTGCCAGCCCCGACTGAATGATCAGCTCTTCGCTGAAGCCGGCCTTCTTGAGGGTCTCCGCCAAGGCGCCGCGCTGGTTGGGGGCGTAGCCGATGCCGAACGTATTGATGGCGTCAGCGGTGAGCCCGCGCTTGCGCAGGTACTCGCCTACCTTGGCGAACTCTCCGGCGCCCTTCTTGACCTGCATGAGCGACTGGCGAAAAAAGTTCTGCGCCGTGGCGCACACCGCAAAGAGCTTCTCTCGGTCGACGCTCGGCCCCTGCCCTCTGCGGCTGTTGTCGCGCTTGAGCTCGATCCCGAAGCGGCCTGCAAGGAACTCGACTGCCTCGGGAAAGGTCATAGCGCGCGAAGCCATCACGAACGAGATTACGTTGCCCGAGGCGCTGCACCCGTAGCAGTGGTACGAATTGGACGACTCCCTAACGAAGAAGGACGGAGAGCGCTCGGAGTGGAACGGGCAAAGGCCGGAGTAGTACATCCCTGCCCGGCGCAGCTTGACGGTCTCTGAGACGACCTCAACGATGCTGGCTTCAGACTTGACCCGCTCTATGCTCTCTTGGGAAATCACGGGTGAACCGTAGCACGTTGTGGCCAAAACCTGAAAAGGGATCGACACCGCTGGCAAGGCAGTTCAGACGTCCCTGATTTTGCGGCTAGAGAACCGCCCAGGCGCCACAGGACCAGCTAACTACCAGAACTTTGGGAAAGCGGCTGAGTGCGCCGCTGTTAGCCTTCGGTGGACTCTTCTTCGTAGCTCACGAAGATCTCAACGATCTCGTACTCTCGCGCGCCGCCTGGCAGTGGGACCTTGGCGACATCGCCGATCTCTTTGCCGATCAGCGCCTTGCCGAGCGGCGCCTCGAACGAGATCCAGCCCCGCTCAACGTCAGACTCCTCTGCGCCAAAAATGCTCAGTGTGCGCTGCTCGCCCGAGTCTACATCCTCGATCTTTACGCTAACGCCGAACACAACTCGGGTAAGCTCCCCGAACTTGCGCGGGTCGATAATCTCAGCCATGGCCAGCCGAGCCTCGATGTCCCTGATCTTGGCCTCGGTCATGCCCGACTTCTCTTTCGCCGCGTCGTAGTCGCCGTTCTCTGACAGGTCACCGTGCCCGCGAGCTACCTCGATCGCACGGGCGATCTCAGGCCTCATCGCCTTGAGCTTGGTCAGTTCGTTGCGGAGCGCAGCGTAGCCGCGCGGAGTCATCGGTCGTTTCATGGCGAGCGGCCCCTCTCCTGTGCTGCGTTACGCGCGGCTCTGGTACTCACCGGTTTCGGTGTTGATAATCACCTTGTCACCGATGTTGACGAACTGAGGAACGTTGAGCTGGAGCCCTGTCTCAGTCTTTGCCGGCTTGGGAGAGTTGGTCTGCGTTGCGCCCTTGAGGCCCGGCTCCGTCTCAGCGATCGTGAGGATAACGGTCTGCGGGAGCTGGATGCCGATCGGGTTCTCTTCGTACATCGAGAGCTGCACCTGCATGCCCTCCTGGATGTAGTACCTGCCGTCGCCGATCATCTCTGGGGTGATGGCAACCTGCTCGTAGGTCTCTGAGTTCATGAAGTGGAAGCCGTTGGCGTCAGCGTACAGGAAGGTCGCCGACTGGTTAAAGACGTCAGCCGTGTCGATCTCTTCTGTCGAGCTGAAGCGCTGCTCCATCTGGGTGCCGGTGCTCAAGTTCCGCAGCTTCATGTGAACCATGGCGCGCAGGTTGCCCGGGGTGTGGTGATGGAAGTCCATCACGCTGTAGAGGTTGTTCTTGAGCACGATTACCGTGCCACGGCGCACATCTTTCGCTTTCATAGTCTTGTTCCGTTACTACGCGGGTATGAGATCAAGCGTCTCTCGAATGCGGGATAGTACAGTATCCTTGCCGAGTACTGCAAACGACTCAAAGAGCGGCGGCGTTATTGTCTTGCCGGTCACGGCAACGCGCAGCACCCCGAATGCGGGTCCGGCCTTGAGCCCAAGCTCAGTCGCAACCCCTCGCAATGCTTGATCAATAGCCTCCACCGTGAAATCCGGAAGGGCCTCAAGCACGACCAGCGAGCGGTTGAGCACTTCACGCGCCTTAGGGGCGTCTATGCCCTTCTGGAACATAGAGTCCATCTCGCGAGTGAGCGGCTTATCCGCCAGGAAGTCGAGCATTGGAGCAACCTCAGTCAGCGCCTTCACGCGCTCCTGAACGTGCGGGGCAAGCGCAGCAAACTGCTCGGCTGGCACCTGCACTCCGGCCAGCTCCATGTACGGCTTGCAGCGCTCAATGAACTCTCCAACGGAGAGGTTGCGAATGTAGAGTCCATTCATCCACGCCATCTTGGTCGCGTCGAACACGCCGCTGGCCTGGTTGATCCCTTCGAGGGAGAAGGACTTGATCAGCTCGTCGCGAGTAAAGATCTCCTGGTTGCTCCCCTCTCCTGGCGCCCAGCCGATCAGCGACACGAAGTTGAGCACGGTCTCAGGCAGGTACCCCATCTCCCGCACCTGACGGGCGTTGAGTGCGCCACTGCGCTTTGAGAGCTTCTTGCCGTCTGTCCCGTTCACGAGCGGGAAGTGCGCGAAGATCGGCGGCTGCCAGCCCAGAGCCTCGTACAGCAGCAGGTGAACCGGGGCTGACGAGAGCCACTCCACCCCTCGCAAGACGTGAGAGATGCGCATGTCGTGATCGTCAACCATCGCTGCCAGGTGGTAGGTCGGAAAGCCATCGCTCTTGAGCAGCACCGTGTCACGCAGCGGTATAGAATCCCAGTGAACGCGGCCGCGCACGGCGTCGTTCAAGGTCAGGGCGCGCTTTTGCGGAATCTTGAAGCGCACGACGTGCGGGCGGTCAGCAGAAACTTCACGGGTGCGGCAGTAGCCTGAGTACCCTGGAAGCTCGCGGCGGGCCATCTGCTCAGCGCGCTCCCGCTCAAGCATCTCTGGGGTGCAGTCACAGCGGTAGGCGAAGCCCTTCGAGATGAGCTCTTCTGCAACCTCTTTGTAGCGCTTGAGCTTGAGGCTCTGAATGTACGGGCCGCACGGTCCGCCAATCTCAGGCGCGCCATCCCAAAGTTCGCCGATCGCCTTGAGCTCCTCTCGGCTCGGGCCCTCATCGATCTGGATTCCAAGCCAGCCTAGCTCCTCGACGATGAAACGGATTGCCCCCGGCACGAGCCGCTCGCGATCGGTGTCCTCAATGCGCAGCAGGAACTGGCCGCCGTGCTTCTTGGCGAGCAGGTACGCGAAGAAGGCTGTGCGGAAGCCGCCGAGGTGCTGAAAGCCTGTCGGAGACGGCGCGAAACGGGTGCGGACTTCGGTCATGATTTTTCCTCCAACAAACGCCTGGAATATAGAACAGCCCTGGGCCCTTGGCAAAACACTTAGGAGAGGCCTCAAGACGACTAAATCGCCGCTAATGTGAGCCCAATAGCGCCGAGAATTCCTGCTCTGAGAGCACAGAGACACCGAGCTTCTTGGCCGTATCGAGCTTTGAGCCTGGACTCTCTCCCGCCACTACAAAGCTGGTCTTCTTGCTCACAGAGGAGGAGACCTTTCCTCCGCGGCTCAGTATCTGCTCTTCGGCCTCTTTGCGGCTCATGGAGGACAGGGTGCCGGTCAAAACGAAGCTCTGGCCAGTGAAGGCACCGCCCGCTGCTGCGCGCACAGCCACAGGCGCGGGCGTCACGCCGCCCTCAAGCAGGGCTTGCACCAGCCTCTGCGAGTAGCGGTCGGCGAGGAACTCTGACACCGAGGCTGCCGTCTCTGGGCCGACCTCCTCCATCGCCAGCAGGTCATCGCTGGTTAGCGAGAGGAACTTCTCTATCGTGCCGCTCTGCCTGGCAAGCGTCTGGGCAGTCTTGGAGCCGACATGCCGAATGCCGAGCGCGAACACGAGCTTGTCGAGTGGGCGCTCCTTGCTGGCCGCAATCGACTCCACTAGGTTCTTGCTTGAGATCTCGCCCATGCGCGGCAGCTCTTGGAGCTGCTCGACCCTGAGCGAGTAGAGGTCGGGGAGATCCTTCACAAGCTGGTGCTCAAGCAGAAGCTCCACCATCTTGTCGCCGAGCCCCTCGATGTCCATGGCATCTCGCGAGGCGTAGTGCACAAGGCGGTTGTGCAGCTTCGCTGGGCACTGCGGATTTGGGCAGCGAGTAACAGCCTCTCCCTCGGGCCGCTCGGCGAGAGAGCCGCACTCAGGGCACTCGCGCGGAAACGAGAACGATCTCTCTGCGCCGGTGCGAGAGGCGGTAACCGCCGCGACCACTGCCGGGATAACGTCTCCCTGTCGTCGAACCACGACGGAATCGCCGATCAGCAGCCCCTTGCGCTCGATCTCGTCCTGGTTGTGGAGTGTGGCGCGCGAAACGATGACGCCCCCAACCCGAACGGGCTTGAGCACCGCAACCGGAGTCAACGCGCCGGTGCGGCCCACCTGGATGATGATGTCTTCAAGCTTCGTGACCGCCTCGACTGGCTTAAACTTGGCGGCTATTGCCCAGCGAGGCGAGCGCTGCCGGAACCCAAGGCGCTCTTGCAGCTCGACGTCGTTGACCTTTATGACGATGCCATCAACCTCGAATGGCAGCGTGTCCCGGGAATTTTCGGCTTCGCGGTATGCGGTTACGAGAGCATCCGCGCCTTTCACCGTGCGGTACCCCGGAGAGATCGAAAACCCAAGCGACTCAACCTCGGCCATAGCAGCAGCGAGGGGCTGTCGAGCCAGATTGGAGATCGACTTGCTTGAGCTCTCGACGGCCCCGACGCCGTACGAAAAGAACCACAGCGGCCGCCGAGCTGTCTCTTGCGGGTCAAGCTGCCGGAGGCTCCCCGAAGCCGCGTTGCGCGGATTGGCGAAGGTCTCCTCGCCTCGCGCCTGGCGCTCTTCGTTGAGCGCGTCGAATTCCTTCTTGCGAAAGAGCACCTCCCCGCGAATCTCAAGCAGCCCTTTGGGCAGCTCTTTCGACCGCAGCTTGAGCGGAATGGCCTTGATGGTGCGCGCGTTGAGGGTCACATCCTCTCCCGTAGTCCCGTCGCCACGTGTGGCGGCCTGAGAGAGGCGTCCGTCTTCGTACACTAAAGACACAGCGACGCCGTCGAACTTGTACTCGACGGTGTACTCAATCTCTTTGGGATCTCCGCCGTCTTTCTCCAGGAATCGGCGCACCTGCTCGTCAAAGTCGAGCAGCTCCTGCTCGTTCATGGCGTTGTCGAGAGAGAGCATCGGAATGCGGTGTTTGACGGTGGCAAAGCCGTCGAGGGGCTTGGCTCCGACTCGCTGCGTTGGGGAGTCCGGCCGCACGTGCTCAGGATGCTCGCGCTCAAGGTTCTGCAGCTCGCGGAACAGCTCGTCGTACTCGGCGTCGCTGATGGATGGCTGCGAGAGCACGTAGTAGCGGTAGCTGTGGTCGTTTAGCTCATCAACGAGCTGATCGATTCGTGCCAGCGCTCCCTTGCTCTTTGCGTTTGTAGCCATCTCGTCTCCCTGCCAGACGTGACTCTACACAATCGCTCGGGTTCCTGGGTAGAGGGAGCTCATGCGCAGAACGCGCGCTAGCGCGACACGCACCCTAAGCCGCTCGAGAGCCGAATGTCGCGGCAGCCATTCCTGCGCTCTTGAGGGGAGCACTTTCTCTCGCTCGGGCTAAAGCCTGCTGGGCACCGATCAGGAATCGGGCGCGACGCTGGCGGCGGAGGCGGATTGGGGGCGCGGTACGAGTCTCTCTCCCGCTCAAGCCGCCGACGCTCCTCTTCGAGCTGACGTCGCTCCCGGTCGAGCTCACGCTGCTGTTGCTGCTGCTGATAGTTTGGGTATCCGTTGTAGTAGCCCGGGCCGCCGTAGTACGGCGGCGGAGCGTTGTAGCCGTAGGGCGCATTTCCGTACGGGGCACCTCCGTACGGAGCGCCGTATCCGCCGTAGCCGCCCTGCCCGTACGGGTCGTTGAGGTTGGCACAGCCCGTGAGCGCTGCAGAGAGTGTTAGTAACGAGATGAGGCAGATCGTTTGGCGAGTTGTCATAGCACAAAAGTATAGGTACGGAGCCGCGGCCTCCGCAATTGTCGATTGAGCCATTTTCGGGTGCCTCTACCGCCTCGTCCAGCGATCTCGGTCACCTGCCAACAGCGCTCGGGTGCGTGGAGTGCTGGCGATTTTTACAGTATTTTCAGCGCCAAAGGCATTGCCCGGCGAAGGCTCCTGCCCGGCACCGCACTACGACGAGGGGGAGCCTGCCCTATTCACTGTCGGTGCTGCTCGTCGCCACGCGATTAGTCCTGAGACGCAGAGCAGCCCGTACGCACCGTAGAGCCATGCCGTTACCGTGAGGCCCTGCGCCGCAAAGGTGCACGCTGCCAAGGCATTTATCAGGAGCCAGTACGCCCAGTTCTCAAGCACCCGCTTCACCGTCAGGTAGGTCGCCACTACGCTGCACACAGTAATCGTAGAGTCCGCGAACGTGACTGCGTTCAGGCCCTCGGGAGCGGCAACCCACCCCAAGAGAGCAGAGAGGGCCAACGACACCGTCACTATCCAGGCGTGCCATGCTACCGGCCACTGCACCGGCGCCACCACCTCGCCTTCCTGCCTCCACTGCGACAGTCCGTGAACTCCCATCCCAACGAAGAAGAGCTGGAGCAGCGCGTTGAACACGAAGCCGCTCGCCCAGAAAACTGGCAAATAGATCGCCGATGACAAGATGTACGGAATCCAGGCCCACCAGCGCCTCGCTACGGCGAGCACGAGGTAGGCCAGGCCGAGGACAGCCCCGGCTATCTCTAAGGCTTGTGACATACTGCGGTTCTTATCCTCACTCCCTTCATCGCCGCCGCACTGTAGCGCAGCTTCCGGAATATTTCGCCATCAACAAGCTCTCAACCTGCCACACGGGGACTTTTCCGAGCCAAAGGCAGCGGCTCCCCTTCATCTTGCACCTGCAACCCTGCCCCTAATGCCCTAAAAAACGTAGGTCACCGTTGCTCCATACGCACGAGGGTCACCCTGCTGGATGTAGAGCTTATTGGGGTAGTCGGGTGGCTCGTTTCCGAAGTAGAAGCCCCGCACCGCGTACACCTGGTTAAAGAGGTTCCTGCTCCAGAGGAGAACCTTGAGCCCCTCATGCTCCCACCCGAGGGTGGCATTGAAGAGGTTGTACGCGTTGCTCTTCTGGTCGTTGGAATCATCGAAGTAGTAGCTCCCCTTGCCGGTCTCTTCGATGCGCAGGAACGCCCCTCCGCCCAGCAGCATACGGGTGCCGGCGGAGTACTGGTACGGCGGGGCGTACGAAAACGCCCTCCCCTCAAGGTACTGCGCGGCACTCGGCACCTGCGTGTACTCAGAAGCCATGAGCGAACCCGACGCGAAGAGGTCGAGCCACGGCGTGGCATGAAAGGCGTTCTCAAGCTCCAGGCCTGTGCTCTGTCCGCGCCCAGAGCTGTCTGTCACGTACGTGAAAGACAGCGGGTCATCGGGATTGTCCTGGATCGCAAACTTGAGCTGCGTGTCTTGGCGCAGGTCGTGGAAAATTGCGAGGTTCGTCTCGAGGCGCCGCTGCATGAATACGCCTTTGAGCCCGACCTCGAGGTTCCACAGGTACTCAGGGTCGTACTGTCGATCTTGCGACGGCACACTCGGTCCAGCGTTGAAGCCACCGCCCTTGTAGCCACGTGACGCGGTGGCGTAGCTGCGCAACGACTCGGTTACATCTTGCTGCAGGGTCACCGCCCCGCCGAGCATGGTGTAGTTCGGAGTGAACTCGGACCCGGTGGTGTCTGAGTAGCTCGCTCCACGCTGCTCCACACGCAAGCCTGTCGAGAGGCTCGCGCCGCCCCCGAGCGGCATCTCCACATCGCCGAACACTGAGCCCTGGTTCGCAGCGTAGTCGCTCTTGAGGTAGTCGTACGGCTCGCCGTTTGAGGACTCGGTGGTGGACGTGCCCTCGGTCAGTCGCTGGAAGTAGGCTCCCCCGATCCATCGCCATTTCTCGCCGTGCTCGTAGAGCGGGTCATCGGAGCTGAAGCGCAGCTCTTCCGCCACCATTCGTCTCACTCTGCTGGAGTCGGAGAAGTAGTCGTACGGGTCGTACGGAGCCCAGAACGGGTTGTTGCCCCAGTCGCCGTCGAAGCTGTAGTTGATGCGCGTCCGGGCGGCTGTCGTGATCGCTTCCAGCTTTGTGGCGCTTGAGAGGCGCGACGTTATCTTGAATGAGCCGGCGCGTGACTGGGTCGCGTCCTGGCCGGGGCGGTCGGACTGCGTGTTGCGGGAATTGTCGATAGCGAATGCGTCGAAGCCGTTGCTCGCCTGTGTTCCCCACAGCGCGAGGTCGTACCAGAGCCTGCCTGACTGCCGGTACCGGGCTTTGAGACGCAGGATCGACTCATCGCGCTGGTTGGTGTTGTAGCGGTCGTAGTACAGGTTGTGCCGAAAGCCGTCGCTCTGCGTCGTGAATGCCGAGATGCGGAGCTGTAGCTTGCCGTCGCTGCCGGGCACGGCGCCGCCGGCAGCAACGCCGCCGGCGAGCAGGTCGTCGTTGCCTCCCATCACCTCAAGGCGCCCTGTCGTGAACTCGGTCGGGTTGTGCGAACGAACGTTGAGCGCGCCGGCCAGGGCGCTTGAGCCGAAGCGGATGCCCTGCGGACCGCGCAAGACTTCCACCTGCTCGACGTCGAACATCGGCGCCACGATGCCGAGGCCGCTAAAATCTATGTCATCGATGATGGTGGCCACTGAAGGGTTGGGAGCCCCCTCGTACTGCTCAACTTCTCCTATTCCGCGAATCAGCAAGAAGCGAGGGCGCGAGGTTCCTCCGGAGTACATCATGTTGGGAATCGCCTCGATCTCGTTCTGGAAGTTGTTCTCTCCCTTCTCGATCATGCGCTCTTCCTGAACCACCGTCGCGCTCTCTGGCACATCGATCAGGGGCGCCTGAAATGGCGCGCCGTTGATGAAGAGCTCTGTGGCTGGCTGGTCTTGTGAGTAGTCGAGCTCTTGGGCAGCTGGCTGGTCTCCTAGCGGCGAAAGGAGTCCAAACACGAGAGTAGCTAATGAGAAGCCGGTCGAGCGCGGCACGCGCCTAAAGAAAAATGCAAGGCCGAACATGATTCCTCTCCCTACGCCGGTATTATCCGTCTCAGGTTCAAAGGGTCTCGCCCGTCATGAGCGTCTCAGGCCAAACTGCTGGCCTCCCCTGGGTTGCTGGTCGAAAGAGGTAGCGCAGGCCGAGCTAAAACTCAAGCTCTGTGGCCGGAATGTTGCCGATACGCTGCGGCGAGCCAATTGGCCGCTCTTTTTGGGGAGTGCCAGAGCCATAGCGCTGGTTTAGGCTTAGCGGAATGAACGCCCTCTCCAATAAAGATTCTGAACGGGGTTTCCGAGCACTGTTCCTGAGCCTGCTCCTGTGGAGCACGCAGCCACACCTCGTGGTGTTCACCCTGCTCTTCCTGAATAAAGGCATCTCGCTCACCCAGTTTTTTGTGATTCAGTCTGTCGGCTCAATCACGGCCCTGGTTCTTGAGCTGCCCACCGGCATTCTCGCTGACCGTCTAGGGCGAAAGTTTAGCATTGTGACGAGCCTCGCCCTCGGGCTCGTTTGCAACCCGCTGTTCATCCTTTCCGACAATCTGTGGGTGCTGTACTCCGCCTCCTTCTTGGGCGGGCTCAGCGGCGCCCTGCGCTCTGGAGCCGACGAGGCTCTCTTTTTTGACTCGCTCAAGGCGATGAAGCGCGAGGATGAGTACACGCGGCTAAACGGCAAGCTGCGAAAGTGGTCCGGCTACACCGGCCTAGCGGCGTCGCTGGGCGGCGGTGCGCTCGGGGCGATTAATCCCTCTCTCGCCTGGTGGTGCTGGGAAGCCTTGGTTGCTCTCGCTTTCGTGAGCGCGCTCTTCATCACTGAACCCAAGGTCGCAAACCATGCGCGGCCAGACTCCGTCTTCAGCCACCTGCAAGAGAGCCTCAAGACGGTCTTCCGCTCTCACGCCCGCTTCTTCGTGATGTACGCCGTGTCGGTCTGGCTTTTCTTCGGGACCGCATTCTGGTTCTGGCAGCCATACCTCACGAGCATCGGCGTCCCCGTGGCGTGGTTCGGCGTGCTGTACGCTCTCACCGGAGTGGCGGGCGGGTACGGCGGCAGCGCCGTCGCATGGCTCGAGCGGCGGCTTAGCGCAAAGTCTATCCTGCTCATCCCGCCCCTGTTGCTAGGACTGACGCTGGCGGGAGAAGCCTCCTGCCCATGGATACTTGGAGCCCTGTTCCTCCTCTCTCAGAGCTTCGCGAGCGGCATCTTCTTCGTTTCAACCGACCACATGATCCACACGCGCATCGAGTCCGCCACGCGAGCAACCGTCCTGTCAGTCAAGAACATGCTCTCCTCGCTGCTCTTCGCCGCCTTTTCGCCACTGCTCGGCTACCTCGCAGATGCCCTCTCGCTCTCCTACGCCTTGGCAGCGATGGCAATTGGAGTCTCCGTCGTCGGACTAGCCTGCTTCCTCGCCTATCCCCGCCAAGCCACCCAATAACCCCCTCGTCTCAGAGACCGCGTCCCCCAAAGTCTCAGAGACTTCGCGCTAAGCGGCGGCATGTCGGCGCGCTTTAACACATGAGCTAACCGCCCTTCTTTTCGCGAGTTACAGCCTCAACACCCTCGCCCAGCCCGTACCCAACGCTGCGTTAAACACAGCGTTGCCCCCTACCACTCCCCACAAAGTCTCAGAGAACTCGCGCAGGCGGGTGATGTGCGGCGGCTTTGAGGGAATGGGGTAAGTGTCGGGTTTCAGTCGGGCTTTCGGCTTGGCAAATTTTGCGGGCAGCAGTCCAAAGCTGCGTTGAACACAGCGTAGCGCGCAAGAAAGCGCCAACTGATTTCCTAAAATTACGGCGGGTGTCCCAAAAAGAGCTGGCCGGGGGCAAATCCAGAGCCAACTCTAGCCAAGCACCATGTGCTCAAGCTTCTCTATATCTCGCTTCCAGCCAATCGCTATCAGCGTTGCGCCCGGCATGAGAACGGTAGCTCCTCCTGGATTCACCTCGAGGTCTCCAGAGGGGGAGACAACCGCGGCGATGCCGACGTGGGTGCTCTGGCGCAACGATAGGTCTTTGAGCGACTGCCCGCAGATTGGGGAGCTGGGCGGCACTCGGATCTCCTCAATACGCCACCCCTCACTCCCTGCGCCGCCTACCTCAAAGAAGTCTGTGATGAAGGGGCGCACGAGCGCATCAGAGAGCTTGCGTGCGGCAAGGCGGTAGGTCGAGATGAGCTTGTCTACCCCGGCTCGCTTGAGGCGCGTCTCTCCGACGTCGTCTTCGGCGCGGCTGACGATGTAGAGCGACGGATTGATCTCCCGTGCCATCAAGATCACGTACAGGTTATCTGAGTCTCGGGGCAAGAGCGACACCAGCCTGGCGGCCCGCGCAACGCCCGCCTTGTTGAGGGACTCATCGAGGGTCGCGTCACCACGCACTACGAAGAAGCCAAGGCGCTCGGCTTCATCTGCCCGCACACTATTGGTCTCAATCACGACAACGGTGGTTCCTGCCTTGCGCAGCTCTTCAGCTGCAAGGCCGCCTAGCCTGCTAAATCCACAGAATATCGTGTGGCCCGAGAGCCCTTCGATTTTTTCCGCCATCTTCCTTCTCCTGTCGAACATTCTCGAGAATTGCCGCTCGATAACAAGCTTCGTCGCTGCGCCAACGACCACTGTGCCTATCCCGACACCGAGAAAGATGAGCAGGATGGTGAATGCCCTGCCGGCTGTCGAGAGCTCGTGCGTCTCGCCGTACCCGATTGTGGCGAGGGTGATAGTTGTCATGTAGAAGGCGTCAAAGACCGGCCACCCCTCGATCAACACGTAGCCAAACGTGCCCAAAGCGAACACGAGCGCTATTAGGAGCAGGTAGGTTATGAACTCCTGGCGCTGGTCCGGGCGGGGGTTAGCCTCGATTTCTTGGCCACCTGCGAGCTTCATAGTCCCGGCACTACTCCCAGCCTCGCTCGGAGGATCGTCGACACGGCCGCATCAAATCGCCTGATTGTCGCGCTCCAGGAATACTCAGACTGTACGTAGCTGCGTCCAGCGTCTGCATGTGCGCGCCGAACCTCCGGGTGCTCTAAGTAGAAAGATGTCACGGCCCCTAGATCTCCCGAAGAGCTAAAGTAGAGGCCTCCGCGTGATTCAACCACGTGATGCCGCGTAACAGGGCACTTGCCATGAACAACGACTGGAGTGCCAACCATCCACGCCTCCATGATCACGATCGAGAAAGACTCATTGGTCGAGGGTTGGCACAGGTAGAGAGCGTGCCGCAGGAGCCGCTGCTTGTCGCGCTCATCTACATGCGGAAGGTCAAGAATGTCGCCACGCGAGAGCGCCGAGCTACGGTGTAAATCTTCAAAGCTACCTCCGCCAAGAATCACCAGCTTCACCTCTCTCGGAAGAGAGCCCTCATCTTTTGCGGTGCAGAAGTAGTCGATGAGAGCATGTACGTTCTTGCCCGTCTCTTTTCGTCCCAGGTAGAGGATGTACGGCGAGTTGTCTGAGAAGAAGGGCTGAAGCTGCTCCACGTAGCCTCTGTCCGGCGGCTCAAAGCCCATTCCAACGACATCACCTGGGATGTCGCCGTATAGCGATCGGGCGAGATGCATCTCTGGCAAGGCGTTGAACAAGCAACCCCTCACCTGCCGAAACATCGAGGCTACCACGTCGAGGTATGCATACGATTCATCATGCAAGCAAGGGATGAGCACGCTCTTTGCGGGATTTAGCATCGCACCCCAGAACGTGGTGCCAAACAGGTACGGCCCAAAAAAGGACAGGTCGAAGCGCGCCGAGTTGTTCACCAAGTATGAGTACAGCGACTTGGAACTAACGCTCTCTGACATCCATGTTAGCTGATCAGCAACAGTGACTGGCTTGCCCTCGGAGATAGCAAGCTGAATCGGCACCCAAGCATCGAGGTTGCGCGGGTCTACCGGAAATCTCGTGACCTTCAGTCCGTCTACTGAGACCTCACCAGCCGGAAGTTCGTTAGCCCAGGTGCGATTATCGCGCGCACACGTGGTGACTATCTCGACCGTATCACCGCGAGAGGCGAGTGCATGCGCTAGTCCTCCGACCAGAGTCTCTGCCCCACCGGCGATCCCCTCAAAGAAGCGGGGCACAACAAAACAGTAACTTTTGCGGCTCATTAGAAGTCGATAGTAGTAGCGATCTCAGCTGCTTAGGAGCGCTCGATCTAGACACCCCTACAACAGCTCAAAAAACCGCCAAAACGGGCTTCAAGTATGCCTCACATTTAGATAACCCTAAAGGGATCTAAAAGCTTGGAACCTCACTATCTTAGCTCTTTGCAGCAAATAAAAGTCACATACGAACAGCCTACTACCATAACCCTCTTGTCAACTGGCTAGTGTGTTGTTTGGCCGGTTGTTAATCGAGAGGACTAGAGTATGACAAATGCACCGCAGCCCCTTCTGCTCACTGTAAAGGAAGTTGCCAAGCTTCTTCGTATTCACCGCCCGAAGGTCTACGACCTGATCAAGGCGGGAACGATTGATGGCTTCAAGCTTGGCTCAGACTGGCGCGTTAAGCGCGAGTCGGTTGAGAAGCTGATTGGCGACATCCCAGAGGACTTCTTCCCGTCCAAGACTGGCGTCAAGAAAGCGGCTTCCAACGCTGGCGACCACGTTAAGCTTGCCTCGTAAGAGCCCGTTGCGCTGCAACGGTCCTCTCAGGCTGTAGCTTATCAAGGCGAAGGGCACATCTTCCCGGCACCGCCGACGGATGATGTGCCCTTCGCCTTTTTGCACTTCGTGACCCTTGAAGGTTCTTGCAATCCCCTCTTTCGATAATTCCATGCCCCGTCCAAACTGTTTGACGTGGCCGAACACTCTCCATCACAAATAATTGCGGACAGTGCTGACTGTGCGACTCGCAGCGCCCAGCTCGCTTTGCTCGACCGCAGCCAACCTCTCGACCTCGCAATCGTAGGCGGCGGCATTCACGGCGCTGTGCTAGCACGGCTTGCGGCCGCCAGCGGCTTCTCAGTTGCGCTCCTCGAACGGGCTGACTTCGGAGGGGCCACCTCAAGCCGCAGCTCGAAGATGGCCCACGGCGGCCTTCGCTACCTCGAGATGCTCGATTTTCAGCAGGTATTCGAGGGCATCAAGGCTAGAGACGACCTGTTTGAGCACGTAGGACACCTGGTGAAGCCCCAGGAATTTCTGATTCCAGTTCCTGCGGGACGGCATGTTTTTAGGTGGAAGCTCTCGCTCGGGCTCTTTCTGTACGACCTGATGTTGAAGCGTCGGGACCGTCGTCACCGCTGGATTCCGAGAGCAAAGCTTGCCTTCCCGGGCTTCAACAGCTCGCGCGCAGACCTGATGGGCTGCTTCGCCTACACTGACGGAATAATGAGTGACACTCGCCTCGTCATCGAGAACATCCTTGGCGCAAGACGTCTCGGCGCGAGCTGCCTCAACTACTGCGAAGTCTTGTCTCGCGTTCGCTCGCTTGATGGCACCTCAATCGTATCGGCGCGAGACACGCTCTCCGGCCGATCGATTTCTTTACAGGCTCGTCTGGTCGTTAATTGCTCCGGCCCTTGGGTCTCAGAGCTCGCGCAGCAGCTCGCCGCTCAGCCGCCACGGCTGCGCTTCAGCCGTGGGGCGCACATTGTCTTCGCCAAGCCATGGACGGGCCCGAGCCTGTTTTTGCCGATGGAAGGCAAAGCTCGCTACTACTTCGTCTGGCCGCATCCTGCTGGCACGCTGGTCGGGACCACTGAGCGAGAGGTGGATGCATTACCGCTAGACCCATTGCCGTCGAAAGATGAGATCGATGAGATCCTCTCACGACTTGAGCGAGACATCCCAGACGCAGGTCTTCGTCGGGAGAATGCGTGCTACTGCTACGCAGGGATCCGTACGCTGCCCTTGCGCAGCTCTAGCTCCGAATCCTCGGCCCTCTCTCGCAAACACATCTGGTTGGCTAGCGATGGAGTCCTCTCCCTCAGCGGCGGAAAGTACACTACTGCGTGGTGGACAGCCGTTGAGGGGCTGCACGAAGCAGCGAGGCTGTTGGGCCGCGAGCTCGACATGGAAGCGCTTCAGTCAAACGAGTCGCTCAAAAAGCTGCCCGGCAGCATGTCGCCTGATGAGGAGCTGCGAGTCCAAGAGCTGCTCAGAGGCAGCTCTGCTTCCGATCAGCTCCGCCTCACATCTCGGTACGGCAAGCGGCTGCTTGAAAGCTGTTGCGAACTAGCCTCAACCAGCTCAGATAGGCAGCTCGCGCTCGAAGCCGAGATCGCCCTACAGACCGAGCAGGCAGAGACGCTCGAAGACCTAATGCGAAGGCGGCTCGAGCTAGAGATGATGCCGGGCCACGGGATTCACCACCTGCCGATGCTGCGAGACGTATTCCGGCGTCTCCGTCCCGAGGCAGATTTCGACGCCCAAGCGGTCAGCTACCGCGAGAGAATGGAGCTGATAGACCAGCTCTTACGCTAGCCTCCGCGCCACGCCCTTTAGCACCAGCGCACCCGCAAACTCTCAGAGAACTCGCGGTCGCGGGACCGCGAGTTCTCTGAGAGTTTGCGGGAATTGGGGCGAGTGGTTTTTGGGGGTTACGGGGCGCGGCCGGATTAACGCAGCTTCTGCACTGCGTTAAACGCATGCGCTGCGCTGCGCCCGAGCTGCGTGCAGGCGACCACTGCGTCAGTAGCCTAGCTCTCCTACGTTGCTGCGCTGCGCGCCCTCAGGGTTGAGAATCTCCATCTTTTTTTCAAGATGGCGCGGAATAGGTCGCGCTGCCGGGGCATCCTTGCTGGAAGGGAAGCACTCATCCGTGTACTGCACGCTCTGGCCGTACTTTTTGCTGAACTCGACCCAGAAGCAGGTGCTAAAAGCCGCGTGCGGATTTTGACTAGCTTTTAGGTCATCTTTCTTCTCATAGCAGGTGTCAACGAACGGGCGCATCGCTGCCTGACAGTCACTTCCTGACAAACCAACGCACTTCGCTATCTTCCCATCTCCCGCGCAAAAAGCCTGGACTACTGCGACTTTGCTTTCCTCGACAGTATCAACAGGTTTCTGAGCTTCAGCGTGATGAGCGGCAAGCAGCAGAACCGAGACAAAGGCGACGACTACTCGCCACATTTCACTTGATCGCGTTGCTGCTCTCATATCTTCCCCTCTCTCTTGGTTCCGTCGACTGCCCAAAGATCAAAACATGCCGGCCCGTTTATCTTCCCACGCTGCTGTCGAGCGGCCATCTGAAACCTCGGCGCTCGTTGCGCTTCCGAATTCTGAGCTGGCTGATTCGCGAGAGACGATAGCCGCGTCAGAGATCTCCGTCGACAGGCTTTTGCCCTCATTCTTTGGTTCTGTAGTCAGCGTCGGCACAGGTTGAGGGGTCGGTGTTGGCGTTGGCCGAATGCCAGGATTTACTGGGGGCTGCCCGGTGCCTGGCTGCGGGCCATTACCGTTGCCCGGTTGCTGTCCGATTGATGGTGGCTGCCCGATGGCAGGATTCTGTCCTCCCTTGAGCAGCTTGCTGATAGCGGCCAGCATAGCGCCCTGCATCGCACTTATGCCCCCTGCTCCAAACATGCCACCTGGATTAAGCGCTGAGTAGGAGGCCCCGTTCGTCTCGCAGCCATCTTTTGCGTACTGCGGGTCAATGGACTCACCCGCATCGGGAAAAGCCGGGCCCACCCTGGCGTCGGGCCTGTTGCGGATGAAGATCCCAGAGCTACCTGGAGTAAAATCACACTCAAACTCTCGGCCGTCATTGCCTCTGTACAGCGTGGTGGCGTGCCACGCAGCTGCTGAGCGGAGACCCATAAGGGTTCCATGCTGCTCCGTGCAGCGGTCATTGAACATACACGCCATGTGCGCATTGGCGGTCGAGCAGTCGTTCCAATCGACCAGGTACGCCCGCTCCATGACGTCAGGTATGCCGTTCCCGTTGTTGTTCATGTACCCTCTTCGGAGGGCATTCGAGTACGCCATTCGACGGACATCTTCGCAGTTTCGAGGAGGCTGCATCGTTTCGGGAGGGCAGTCGTTTTTGTCCATGTGGTAGCCTCCAGCATTTGCTCCCCCGCCGAAAGACGATGGAGCAGCGGAAGCCGACGACAGAGGAACGAGCATCGCGGCCACGCTCAAAGCCACGCTCACAAAAAGCCTGGTTACACCTTGCTCTTTAGCAGCGCGAGCTGCACACAAAACCACAAATACCTGCAACATGGACTAGTCCTTCAGTCAGTCGCTAGTGGCGCCGGGTCTGATTCCCATTCGCGCCGACACTTTTTTCTCGGTCCGTTAAGGGTATGGTCGAATGAACGACAGGTGAGGCACCAGGCCTGGACGTAGTTACCAAATCGATCTCAAAGGATCGCGTATCGACTAAAACCCCAGATATCGCCTCCCGTTCACAGGGCTGAAGGGTCGAGGTGGAGCACCTCAAGAAGATCGGGAGCGGCATCTGCTGACACCGCTTGTCTCAGTCGTTACACCCGGCGCGAACTCTTAGGCAACTCGAAGCACTGGCGCTCGAACGCCTCAAGAAAGCGTGTCTGCAATGTCTTCTGCAGTTTCGCGCACCTTGTGAAAAACCCTTGAGATAGCACTCTCAGATACGCCAAGTTTTGACTCAAGCTCGTCCCACCATTCCTCTGGCATTTGCAAGATCGTTTCACGAAATACGACTTTCTGGGTAGGTCCCGAAGTGCTCTTGAACATGAAGTCTCGAATTCCCTGATTCGTCCGCATGTACTTTACTGAGAATTCACCGATACGAAAGCAGCAGCGTTTGCCGCTCCGCACAGCAACGGTAATGGTGTCCCCTTTCTTCTCAACAAAATCGAGCTGGCATCGCTTGAAGAAATTCGTTCCGAGAAAGAACTTCCAGAACGAGCCTGGACTTGCCTTCATAATCCAGTCTCCTTCGGCGCCCGCGGAAGCCTCGGTTTGAGTTTGCACGGACGGGTTCTTATCTTGCTCTGTAGTGGTCATGTGCTATTCCCTTCGCTACGCTCGTTCCAGTGATGCAGTCAACGCCCCGGTCTTGCGGTCGTCTACCAGCTAGTGAGAAAGGGGCAGTTCCGCATTGGATGACACCCGTCAGCTTCCCGGTTCGTCAACTCCGCTTCCACGAACTCTCAGAGACTTCGCGGTCCGTGGGCGGCGCGGTCTCTGAGAATGCGCCGAGAGGGAGCGCTGTTGATTCGGGGGGTTAGAAGCGAGGTCGGTTTCTAGGATGCGATGGGCGCGTGTTGGAGACTGCGTTGTAGACGAGCCGTAGGCTGCGTGCTGGTTAGGGCAGCTCCCGCGCGAGGGCCGCAAACTGCTCAATCGAGAGCTGCTCCGCTCTCACGTCCGGGGAGATTCCGGCACGGTTCAGGGCCTCGAGCGCGACTTCCTTGCTCCAAATTCCGCGCGACACGATGCTGTTAATGAGCTTCTTGCGGCGTTGGGCAAACGCACTACGGACCACTCGCTCGAAGTGCTGCGGCTCTCCGACCTCCACGCGCGGTTTCGGAAGGAGCCGCATCCTGAGCACCTGCGACTCCACCTCGGTCGGCGGATGAAAAGCTGTCCCGGGCACGACCATACCCAGGTCGATGTCGGCGAAGAGCTGAACCGCGACCGATATGCTGCCGTAGTCTCGCCCCCCCGGCTCGGCCGCGAGGCGCTCGGCGAATTCTCGCTGCGTCATTAGCACGACCTGGTCGATGCTCGCGCGGTTCTTTATGAGTTGAAACACGATGTCTGTCGAGAACACGTACGGAATATTTCCGTACACGCACAGGTTGCTGCCGATTGAAGAGAAGTCGACCGTGCGCACATCTTGGTTGATGATCTTCGCCGCAGGAAATGCCTGCTGAAGGTGCGGACAGAAGCTCGGCTCAAGCTCAATCAGCGTAAGCGAGCCAGCAAGCGGAGCCAGGAAGGCTGTAAGGGCTCCAGTGCCCGGCCCGATCTCAACGACGTGCCTTCCAGGCTTCAGCTCTCCGAACTGGGCGATCGCCTCAGGCACGTCTGGACGAATCAGAAAGTTCTGCCCCCGCTCCTTCGTGGGCCGAACTCGCAGGTCCCTGAGGGTGTCTTTCTGCCTCTTGGGCCGGTTGCCGTGCCTCATGCGCAGACCCCCAGAGTCTCGACAGGCCATCGGCTGTGAATGTCCAGCCGTCCGGCTGAAGCCCCTGCGCTCAAGTAGCGCCCCGCGACGTATGCGATCATTGCGCCATTGTCGACACAGTGCCGAAGCGGCGGGACGTGCACTTCCGGGCATCGCTCCTGTAGCCTGCGCCGAAGCTCGGTGTTTGCGGAGACCCCGCCACAGACTACGAGCGGAAGCTTTCGCTTCTTCACCTCCCGCTCTACCTTTACTACGAGCGCGTCAACGATCGCATCTTGGATCGTCCAGCAGATCTCCGGCAGTGCGGTCGGGTCAGCCGCGAGAGCCTCCTGATTTTTTCTGATGAGGAGCAGCACCGCAGTCTTAAGCCCCGAGAAGCTAAAGTCATCCATCTCGCGCCCTACCCTCGGCAGAGAGAATCGCGAGCGGCGCCCTGCTACCGTGTCGGCCGCGGCTGCCAGCCGCGCGCCGCCAGGGTAGTTTAGTCCGAGCAGGTTAGCCGACTTGTCAAAGGCCTCTCCCGCAGCATCGTCTCGCGTTCGGCACAGGCAGGTGTAGCGGCCGAGCCCCTCAACGAGCACTATCTCGGTGTGCCCGCCCGACACCACCAGCGTGAGGTACGGAGGCTTGAGGCCAGGCGAGTGCAATTCCCCCGATAGGATATGCCCTTCGATGTGGTTGACCGGAAAGAGCGGGACCTTGTGAGCTGCGGAGAGCCCCTGCGCGAAAGTCACTCCGATAAGCAGACAGCCCTTGAGGCCCGGGCCGCACGTGACGCCAATCGCTTCAATATCCTTGAGGGACACCCCGCCCTTCTGCAGCACTTCATCGAGCAGGAGCGGCAGGCTTCTCATGTGCTCACGAGAGGCCAGCTCCGGCACTACTCCACCGTACTTCTCATGCAGAGCAACCTGCGAGGCGAGGCTCTCGGCTACGATGCGCGCCTCTCCGCTTCTCTCGACATCGAGCACCGCGAGGCCGGTCTCGTCACAACTTGACTCGATTCCTAGAACTCTCATGCTTTTTCGCCTACGGAGCCGGGATAGTGCGAAGGTAGGCGATCATCGCCTCAAGCTCATCAGCAGGGGCGCGGCGGTAGAACTTCAACGGACAGAAACGCTCGTCAATCTGCCGGCCATCGGGGGTGCGCCCGGAGGCGAAGAAGGTCCGATAGTCACTCTCGCTCCAGCCAGCGAGCCTAGATTCCGGGCTCGCTGTGATGTTCGGCGCAACCTTCCCCTCACCATCAAACCAGACATCCTCTCCGCCCGCCATGTAACGAG
The DNA here is from genome assembly GCA_900299035.1 of Pseudomonadota bacterium. GTDB lineage: Bacteria > Bdellovibrionota_C > UBA2361 > UBA2361 > OMII01 > OMII01. The sequence continues at coordinate 10,149 of OMIG01000107.1, read as the reverse complement.
ACGACGAGATGATCCCCTCAGGCACCGAGTGGCAGCTTCCACAGTGTGCAACGTGATCCACGAGGTACTGGCCATACTCCACCCTGAAAGCCCTTGGAATCTGCGGAACAAAGCCGCGGACCTCTGACTTCGAATCAAAGAACCCAACCGTGTTTCGGTCGAGCCACGTGATACTCCTAGGCTGAATCTCGCTCTCCACAGGCGGCAGAGTGCGCACGTAGGTCATTACAGCTCCGAGGTCTACGTCAGACATCCACTCAACACCCGAGTGGAAACTCGGGGCAACCTCTGAACCGTCTGGCTTCACGTACGCGCGGAAGACTCTGATGAGGTCTCCCTCACTCCAAGAGCCGAGGCCAGTTTTGGCGAGCGTGATGTTCGGCGCGTCGATATCCCCGAACTCGTCTCGTAACTTGCGGCCTCCGGAGAGAGGCGCGCCTGGTTCCCCAGCAAGCGAGTGACAGTGGCCACAAGCCCCAAGGCCGTTCACAATCACTTGGCCTTGAAGAGCGAGCTCGGGAGTCGCCGGTATCGGGGGCACCGGCGCCTCCACCGGGCTGCAAGCGAGGAAGATAGCCGCGCCTATGAGCGCTCCGAGTGGTGCTGTGACGCGAGTGGGCATCGGCATGGGGGTAGCCTACACCGCCCCGCCGCCTAGAAAAAAGAGGGCGGGCACAACTATCGGCGACTTGCGCCAGATAGCCGTGCCCGACTTTCTATTTGTAAGGCTTACTTGCCTGTGCCAGCAACGAAATCTACGGCCTGGCGACGAGTGCCCGGCTCCTCGAAGAACCGGCTCAAGCGGCGACGCAACATCAGGCGGCTGCGGTGTAATCGAGACTTAACCGCGGGGACCGTGAGATTGAGGATTCTTCCTACCTCACGGCTCGTAAGGCCATCGACATCGCGCAGGACAAACACCGGGCGGTAGTCGTCCGGAAGCTTTTTGATCGCCGACTCAAGGGCCTCTAGCATCTCATGGCGAATCGTCTGGGAATCAACGAACGCAGTCTCAGGGCTCCTGAGTGCCGCAATCGGGCCGGAGCTCTGCGCAACATCCTCGAGCGGAATCGCTGGATCCTGGCGTCGCTTGCGCAGCTTCATGAAAGCGGCATTGACGGTGACGCGGTACAGCCAGCTTGAGAACGACGACTTGCCCTCAAAGCCCGCTATCTTGCGGTGCACCGTGATAAAGACATCTTGCAGCACCTCTTCTGCGTCCTCGTTGTTGCGAGTCAGGCGCGAAGCGAGGCTGAACACCTTATTGCTGTAGCGTGACAGAAGCTCCTCAAAGGCTTGCTGATCGCCCTTGCGAAAGTCCTGTATCAGATCCAGATCCGACTTCTTCCTAATCTGCATAAAACCTCTCTTAGTCCGTTACAGCGGCCTCCACATTCGGCAGCATCGACCTCTCCCATGCGAAAACCTTGCCACGCGCCAACCCCCACGATGCAGGAAGCTCAAAAAAGGATGCGCCCCGCGAATTCAGCAGGTTAGCGAATCCGGTCAGGCAGACGTGTCCTGGAAAGCGACAGCGGTGTCAGTTTCTTGGGGGCGGGTGTCAAAAAGGAGGCAGAACTTGCCCGTGCAGGCAGTGGGAGAGCAGGCAAAATTAGCTTGTGCGAGACGCGGAACAGCTCGCTACGAGAGCTGCGAAGCGATTAAGGCTTTTTCGACTTAACTACGAACGAGCTGCGAAGCGAGTGCAACACCTCTTCAAGGAAGTGAGACTCTTCAGCCGAGAGATTGCCGCGGGTACGGCGCTGTAGCATAGCGATGATGTCGATCGTCTGGCGCGCAGCGGCGAGGTCTACTGGTATGCTCATCCCCTTGGGAGACGGCATCTCACCCATCTGCACGAGGACCTGCGTAGCGAGCGACATGATAAATGAGCCGAACGCAACCTCCTCCTCGCCAGGTCCCGATTCCAACTTAAAGCCCGCATCAGAGGCGGCCTGTGGCTGCTCCTCAGGCTTGCTCTCTGGGGACTCTTGGCGCTCCGAGCCCGACGAGTCGAAACGGCGCCGGTCTACCACGTTGACAGTCTTCTTTGCCTCGTTGTCTTCACTGTTGCTCATGACCCCGTATCCTAGCACCGCAGCACCGGACTTCAAGGGGTGGTTTTGCCCTGGATTGGCAGGCACACCGTCTCCTACTATAGTGCCGACGACTCGAAAAAAAGCCCCCTATGCGTTTCACTCTGCTCGGTTCTGGCACCTCAACTGGCGTTCCGATCGCCGGCTGCCAGTGCGCTGTCTGCACATCGAAACACCCACGCAATTTCCGCAACCGGACTGCGGCACTGATTGAGCTGCCGTCCGGGTTCACAATCCTAGTCGATGCGGGCCCTGACCTGCGGCACCAGTGCATCGCTCACAGAGTTACCCGTGTAGACGCCGTGCTCTACACCCACGGACATGCCGACCACATCCTTGGCACTGACGATCTTCGCTCCTTCAACTTCCTCTCCCGCTCCCGAATCTTGTGTTACGGAACGTCTGAGACGCTGTCGAGTCTCAAGCGCTCTTTCAAGTACATCTTCGAGCCTCAATCCGGCTACCTCGGCGGGCTGCTGCCCCAGCTGGACCTGCACGAGTTCGAGCCGCACGGCGAGCTGCAGATCGGGGAAGCCCTCCTGAAGGTATTCTCGCTGCCTCACGGCAACGTGAACGTGACCGGCTTCCGGCTCGGGGAAGTCGCCTACCTAACCGACTTCAAAGGATTGCCGACAGAAGCGGAAGCGGTCCTGCGTGGAGTGAAGCACCTCTTTATCGATGGCATCCGGTTCGAGCCTCACCCGACCCACAACACCATCGACGAGGCCGTAGAAATCGCGCAAAAAATCGGCGCTGGCCGCGCCTACATCATTCACACGACGCACTCCGTCGACTACGAAGAGGTAAACCCCACCCTGCCTAAGGGCATCGAACTAGGGTACGACGGGCTTACGTTGACGCTCTAATGCGCTGGCTCTCTCAGGATCACGCTTTCTAGGGCAACGGCAGCGCGGCGCCATAGGGCGTTACCCGCGGAAGCCGGGCGTCGATCTCCGCGAGCAGTTCCCCCAGCCCGATCTTCTTGACTGCTGACACAGCGACACCGGGAAGCTCAGCCTTGAGAGAGAGCACCTCAGCCTCCGAAATACGGTCGACTTTGTTGAGCACGACGAGCTCAGGCGCATCTGCCAGGCTCATCTGCTCCAAGATGCGTCGAACCGCCCGGTACTTGCCGAGCGCGTCGCGGTCAGACGCATCAACCACGTGCACAAGAAGCGTGGCCTCGTACAGCTCCTCAAGGGTTGCGCGGAAAGCGGTCTCAAGCTCCACCGGCAGCTTGCGAATGAACCCTACCGTGTCGCTCACAATCGCCATCCTGCCCACGCCACCGTCGGCTTCGGGCTTAGACGGCGGCACGTAGAGCTTTCGCTGGCTCGGGTCAAGCGTGGCGAAGAGCTTATTCTCCGCCGTGACAGAGCTATTGGTGAGCACGTTGAAGAGGGTCGACTTACCAACATTGGTGTAGCCAACGATAGAGACGAGCTGCACCTTGTTTTCTCGGCGCCTGGTCCGGCGGAAGTCTCGCGACTCCTTGACCTTCTCCAGCCTGCGCTCGATATCTGCGATGCGATCACGGATGCGGCGACGGCCGATCTCTAGCTTCGTTTCTCCCGGACCCCGGCCACCGATGCCTCCGCTCAGTCGCGACAGGCCCGCGTCCTTCTCCACCAGGCGGGGAAGGTTGTACTTGAGCTGGGCCAGCTCCACCTGCAGGCGTCCGTCGGCGCTGCCTGCACGCTGCGCAAAGATGTCGAGAATCAGCATGCTCCGATCGATCACCTTAAGCTCGGTCGAGTTGGTGATGGCGCGCCACTGCGACGGCTTGAGCTCCGTGTCAAAGATCAGCATGTCCGCGCCGAGCCTGATGCAGCGGATGACGAGCTCTTCAAGCTTTCCGCTGCCAATGAAGGTCTTGGGGTCTGGCTTGCGGCGCTGCACAACCGCGTCAACGATGGTTACTCCAGCAGTACGCGCCAACTCGCGCAGCTCAGCGAGCGAGGCCTCCGGGTCGTCGTCTTTATCGTAGACTCCCACCACGACGGCACCCACGCTGTCGCCCGCGTCGAGCTGCGCAACCTCAGAGGCGAGGCTACGCTCGACGGAGTCGATGAACTCCCGAAAGTCCATCTCAAACGCACCGATGTCGCGCACCTGCTCGGTCATGACCGCAGCCCCCTCGCTGCGGTTAGCCGGCACCAGGTAGGCGTACGACATCGAGACACGATTCTTCCCGCCACGCAGGCTCACCACCGCGTCGAATCGGAGCCGCTCCAAGTCGGCGTAAATGTCGTACGGAATCGTTGCGTCGTCGCTCTCCTTTGAGAGATCGGTAAAGACCAGCCGCAACGTCCTCAAGCGGCCGCGGCCGAGCCGGTAACGGCCGAGGTCAGGCAGGTACAGGATGTCCTTGGTTCCGAGCACCACTTCGACGATGTGTCCCTGGCGATCGACTAGTATTCCGATTCGGCGCCGCAGCCTCTCGGCGAGCAACGTCATCTCACGCGCGACATCGAGCGACACGATTTCTTGCGCGCCGAGCGACCGCGAGAAGAGCTTGTGGACGGCCTTGAGCTCGGAGGGAGCGAGGCCTTTGGTGTTGCCTGATACTTCTTTCGACATACTAAAGACTGAAGAGTTCTATACTGTACACCCTTTGAGTGCCGGGGCAAACGATACGCCAGCACTCGCTCAATCGCGGCGGCTTGCGCGATTCCGTGCCCGCTGCACCACCTGGGCCGCCTCGACGAGGGCCCTCGCTACCTCCGGCGATGCTCCGAAGTGCAGGAGCTCGAAGGTATTGAACGACTGCGCCGATGCCGAGTACCCCTCGAGCAAAGCCCCTCCCAATGGGGTATGGATGCGCATCGCCGTGGGTAGGCGGCCCACGGCTCCCACGAGCGCCGCACCGAGCGACCACTCACCGAGCTTCCGGCCACGCACCGACACTCCTGTCATGCCAAGCACCGAGTCGTCTACTAGGTCAGCTGAGAAGCAGTACGCCTGGCCATCTTGCGCAGCAACAGCTTCAGCGGGAATGGCGCCTGCACCTTGGAACCTCTCGCCACCTGGCTCAAGCTGGAAGGAACGGCAGAGAAACGCTGAGCCCGCAGCCTCAGAGTACACCACACCACCGCCGTCCACGAACTGCCTGATAGCCCGGTGCATGTGCTCGTTGCGCGCCAGGTCCGCCCCGTACTCGTGCAGAAAAGCGTTCGTCAGGTAAATCCCATCAATCTGCTGCGGCAGCTTGCTATCGGCAACCGGAGAAAACGGCACGATCCACGCGCCAGCGAGCCTGAGCAGATCGATGTTATCGGGGTAGCTCACATTGAAGCAGATGTCGTCACTGACGGCGAAGCGGCAGGTACGTCCGGCTGTCTGCGGGGCATCTCCCTCCGCTTGAATCTGTTCGGCCTTGGAAGCGACTCCTAAGAGCGCCTCAAGATCAACGCAGTGATCGATCAAACCGCCAGCCTCTGAGAGGAACGTCGGCGGCAAGGAGACACTGCCCGCGCGCTGCGGCAGCTCCGCAGAAGGAAAGCCTGACAACCGCGGATCTTCTGGCACCGCTCCGAGCAGCGGCGGCAATCCGCCGTCTCGCAGCCGATTCCGCAGCAGCTCCACGTCGAAGGCATCGGGCACTCGGTTGGCTATGATTCCTGCAATCGGCGGCGTCCCTGGACGGCTGAGCATGTCTGCCACCAGCCCAAAAGCCAGTGTTGGCTCAAGGCTGAAGTCGGCCACCAGGACGATCGGAGTGCCCGTCAGAGCCGCCAGGTACGCGTCGCTGCTCTGACCTGCTGCACCCTCCCCTTCCTGCTGTGTAAGCTGGTGCCCCTCTACGATGACAACATCTGAGCCAAGAGAAGCTTGGCAGAGCGCGAGACGCAGGTGTTCAGGATTGAGAATTGCCTGGTCTAATACCCGGGCGCTGCGTCCGCTAAGCCGCGTAAAGAGCGGCGCCTGCCTCCAGGACTCACCGCTCAAGCAGCACGAAACACTTAAGCCCTGCTTGCGGAGGGCTGCCATCAGGCCGAGCGTAATGGCCGACTTGCCCGCGCCAGCGGAGGCGACCGACAAGATGATGCGCGAAATCTTAGCTGAAAACATTACCTGCCCCTCAAGCCCCGAAAGGGGTATCGGCACTTTTTGGGCGGAACCCTAGCGTGTGCGGCTCGGCGCCCCTCGCAAGCAGGAGAGGCCACGGTAAGCCACTGACTAAACTCCTGAATCCCCTCCCTCACCGCTGGCTTCAAAGCCTTACGACACGGCATTCAAGGCGCCCCACAGGCACCTCACTGCTGTACTGGAAGTGGACCCAGAAGGCGTGGCGCTACTTGCGCCTAAGAACTACAAGCTCAGCCGCTGCATCGCGCGCAGCGCCTGCGGCGCCCCTGACTGCGCTGCCACTCTTCGCGTAGCGCTCAACGATCGTTCCTTCGACCTGCCAGTAGGCTGGAACACAGGACTGCAAAACTTGGGTTACCTGTTCACGGTAGTTGACGGGCTTTGTGCCGAGTCGGCCTGTTGCCGCGCGAACCACCGCTCTTCCGCCGCGCCGCACAACGCGCGCCGCCTCGAGCAGCTGCTCGCTCATGCCGTCCTGCCAAGCCTCAATGCTGGCGGGAACAGTCCTCTCTCCCGGCAGCTCCAAGCCGAGCCACCACGAACGGAGCCAGGAGCGAAGACCGTGCTCGATACCACCTGGCTGTTCTGGGCAGAGAAGCGCCAGGTCTATACTGCCCGTCTTCACTCCGCCTAAGTTGTTGGGCTCCGCATGCAACACCGACCGCTCAAGAGCGCGGTCGAGGAGCGCAGATGGGATGCCGTCTCGAAGAACAGAAGCCGCCTTTTTAATCACGCGCGGGCTCACTGCGCGGTACGACGGCACCTCTGAACGCTTGCGATTGAGCGCTGCTTGGGCCTCGGGCGAGAGCGCTGCCTCGGGAGATGAGTAGCCCGTGAGGTGCGCAGTGGTGTGACCGTGAAGAATCCCCGCCACGAGGAAACAGAGGAACTCATCAACCCTATCTGCCGAGCCCCGAAGAGCGCTCTTCAGGTTCATCAACTCACAGTACGTGTCGACATCGTAGAAGACCGGCCATGGCGCCTGGAATCCGCGCACATCCACCGGCCGCTTAAGGTTTATGAACTGGAGCCGCAACACTACCTCTGCGAGGTCCGCGGGGTTGACTCTGGCCCTCGCGAGCTTTACGAGGCCGTGATCGTTTGAACAGCCAACGAAGTGCCTGCCGAGCGAGAGCACATCTACTCCGGCAGAGCCCGCCGAGCAGTGCATGTCGAGAACCGTGTTGCCTTTCGCCGAGAAGCGCTCGATCACGTGACTAAGGACCGACGGCTGCCAGAGCGACAGGTACGAGAGCGCAGTCTGAAGTGAGTGCCCGTGGCGCGAATGGGTATCGAGGCCTACCTCGACCTGTTCGCTAAACTTCGGCTGTTGAACGAGCTTGAGTACTGCTGACATGACCTACACCTAACCCACACCACACGACTAGCCTCGATAGCAAGGGAACTGCGGGCCGAACTTGAGAAGTTCACCACACTTCCCCCGACTTAAGCCACAAAAACCTTCTCTTCCGGGCGTGGCCTAATGGGGCGGCTGGCTGCCGCATGAGCGCTGCCAGACCCCAGAGGTACGGCGCAGTATATGGACCACCCCTGGGGCGCACTACCGACTAAGTGCCAAACGAAGTTGTTAGTGCAAGCCGCTTAAAATCTTCAAGGCACCGAGATCACTTGAGTAACCGCCAATTGAGGGCAGGCCGTTGCGACGCCTATTTTTTTTGTAACGCCGTCCCCGATGCGGCGGCAGCTCGGAGCAGCCTACCGTAAGCTCTTAAAAATACTTGTCAGGGGGTACCAGGTCTCGGTGGCCTCTAAGTTCTTCTGCGCAGCCTCGAGCTTCGGGTTGAGCTGCAGCGCCTCGGCGAACTGCTGGCGCGCCTCGTCTGGGTGCCCGGTGCGATCGAGCAGGACTCCCAAGTTGTTGTGCGCATTAGGGTTGGACGGGTCCAGCGAGACTGCCTGCCGCAAGCTTTGCTCAGCGTCGGCAAGCTGCCCCGCCTCAATCTGTGCATGCCCTAGGGCGCTCCAGATGTGAGAGCTCTTTGGGTCGAGCGTTGACGCCACGGTGAGGCGCGAGACCGATTCCTCAAGCTCTCCACGGTGCAGCAGAAACAGCCCGAAGTTGGCTTGGGCGACAGCACTCGTCGGAGCTAGCACAGCGATACGCTTCAGGGCGCTGCCTGCCTGCTCCTCGTCTCCAGACCTTTCGTACACCTCCGCAAGCGCAAGCTGAACCTTCACGTCTTCTGGCTTAAGCTCCGCTGCATGCTCCAAAACTCGCCGCGCCTCTGTTATCGACCCAGTCTTGGTCAGCAAAAGTCCAAGGTAGTAGTGCGCCAAGAAGTGCTTCGGCTGTAGCTCCGTAACTCGCCGGTACTCAGCAATCGCTACGTCGTCGCGCTTGAGCTTCTCTTGAAGCACAGCCAAGTTGAACGCGGTCGTGGGATTGTTGGGCGCATGCCGCTGCGCTTTCTGGAGAGAGTCGACTGCCTCGTGAATCTTCCCCTGCTTCTCAAGCACCAGGGCCAAGCCCTGCAGCGCCTCAACGTCTGCCGGCTCACGCTGGAGCACGCGCTCGTACTGGTCCTTTGAGGCCGAAACCTCGCCCCTCTGAAGCAGCACCGAGGCGAGCCCTATTCGAAACTTGTCCTCGTCCTTAATAGAGATCGCCTTGCGCAGCTCGTCTTCCGCGCCGTTTAGCTGGCCACGGCGCTGCATCGCGATGCCGAGGTTAAAGTGGCTCTCTGGCATCTTAGGGCAGAGCTCTTCCGCCTTTCGATAAAACTCCATCTCCTGCTCAGAGCCATCGCCGATTGCAACGCCGCGCTTGATCAGGGTTGCCGCCTCTGAGCACGGGGGCTCGGCGGCACTCGCGCTGGTTGCCGCGCATGGCAGCAATGCCCACAAGAAGAGACTCAGGAAACCTGCCCTTACGCTCATCTCGCGACTCATGAGTCGAGCCTCTCCTACACAGAATTGGCGTGGCTGAGAGCCGCAATCGCCGCGACCACATCACGCATCCTCTCTTCGCTCACAACTGCCGAGAAACGAACGAAGTCGTCGAACCCCTGGCCGAACACGAGCCCTGGAGCAACCAGCACGCCTGTCTCGTTAAGGATATGCTCTGCCACTCGCACCGAGGCGAACTCGCTGTTGCCTTTGGCAGCAGCATTGAGCGCCTTCGGAAAGCGCGCCCATACGCAGGCCCCTGCTGCGGGCTCCGAGCACTCCCACCCTAGCTTCACGAGACCCTGGGTTAGCACTCGCACGCGGCGTTCGTACGCCTTGGTGGTTGGACGAACGAGGTCCTCTTTCGACGAGAGGGCAAAAGCCGCCGCGTACTGAAGCGGCAGGAAGAGCCCGTAGTCGGCGTGGGACTTGAGGCGAGAAACCGCCTTAACTACCCGCGCGTCTCCCACCAGGGCCCCCACTCTCCAGCCGGGAACGTTGTACGCCTTAGACAGAGAGTACACCTCCAGGCAGCAGCCGCCCTGCTCTCGGACAGCCAGGGCGCTTACCGCCGGCTCTCCACTGAAGCACATCTCGCCGTACACGAAGTCGTTGATGATGCACACGCTGCGGGCCGCGCAGACACGGGCTACCTCAACCCACCACTCACGAGAAACCGACATACCTGAAGGGTTGCTGGGAAAGTTGAGCAGCACCGTGCGCGCTCCAGTTTCATCCAGCAGCTTCGCCAGGCTCTTGGCGGCGAGCGCCGGATCCAGCGCCGCGCGCCACTCAGCCACAACCCCACCAACCAGGGCTACCGCTGACAGGTGCGCTGGGTAGGCGGGCGCAGCCACCACCACACTGGTTCCAGGCGGCGTGACTGCGCGCAGGGCATGAAAGGTTGCGTCCTTGCTGCCCAAGCACACGCACACCTCCGTCTCCGGATCGAGCGAGACGGCGAACTTTGACTGGTACTTGTCGGCGAAGGCCTCGCGCAGCCTGCGCACTCCACGAGAAACCGAGTAGCGGTGATTGCTGCTCTTCGTGACTGACT
>OMIG01000106.1 GCA_900299035.1 Pseudomonadota bacterium | reverse complement strand
CGCCTGCGTGAGGCGAGCTTTATAATGACGATGTAGACTACAAAGATCCCGATCGCCCCGGGACCCGACCAACCGGGCGCGAAGAACCACGTGAGCCCGCACAGCCCGATTGCGAGCAGGTTGAGGGGCAGGAGCCAAGCGGGGAGGTGCTGCCTGAAGCGGCTGATGTTGTACAGATCAGCCAGCAGGTTGAGCACGGCGATCAGCAGCAGCACGTGGTTGATGTCCATGGCACCGGCGACAATACCCTCTCGGCCAGAGGGGGTCTAGGTGGCTCTACCTGAGAGGAATAAAATCGTTGTGCTAGCCCGCGTCTTGCATGAAACTGCGGCGCGTGAGCGCTGAGAACGTCGAGTTTTCGGGCCCGCAGGACGATTTCAAAGGGCGATCGTGAGGGTGTGTCGCGTAGCGGCGCATCCCGGCCTTACTATCGAGCGTTGGGGCGAAAAGGCGGAATCAGCGGCGTTCAAGGAGCAGCAGGCTTTGTCTACCATGCGGGCTGATAGTCACGCCCGGCATAGACTCAGGACGGCGAGCGACTTCTTACACTTGGTAACATCAAGCGGCCCTCCGCTCGCTGCGGGCCGCGCAAAGGCAACGGTATGACACACAACCTCTTCAGCTCACTTCAGGAGTTCCGCACGGGCTCCGGCAAAAGCGCAAAGTTTTACTCGCTGCCCGCCCTAGAGAAGGCCGGCCTTGGCCAGATCTCTCGGCTCCCGGTGTCGATACGGATAGTGCTTGAGTCGGTGCTGCGAAACGTAGACGGCGCAAGGGTCGAGGAGCGCAACGTGCGCGAGCTTGCGCAGTGGAAGCCCAACGCAGAGAGAACGGCAGAGATCCCGTTCGTTGTTGCGCGCGTGCTCTTGCAGGATTTTACGGGCGTTCCGCTCGGCGTCGACCTTGCAGCGATGCGAACAGCGGTCAAGGAGATCGGCAAGAATCCAGGCATCATCGAGCCGCTCGTCCCGGTCGATCTCGTGATCGACCACTCCGTCCAAGTTGACTACTCAAACCGCAGCGACGCCCTGCAGCTCAACATGCGTGAGGAGTTCGGCCGCAATGAGTCGCGCTACCAGTTCCTCAAGTGGTGCAAGCAAGCGTTCAACTCGTTCAGTGTGGTTCCGCCGGGCTTCGGCATCTGTCACCAGGTCAACCTGGAGTACCTTGCGCAGGGCGTGCTGGAGCGAGAGGACGTCTACATGCCTGACACCCTCGTTGGCACGGACTCGCACACGACGATGATTAACGGCCTCGGAGTAGTTGGCTGGGGAGTGGGCGGCATTGAGGCTGAATCCGCGATGCTTGGGCAGCCCGTGTACTTCCTGACGCCAGACGTTGTCGGCTTCCACATGCACGGCAAGCTGGCTCCAGGGGTGACAGCTACGGACCTCGTGCTGCACGTTACAAACGTGCTGCGAAAGGCAAAGGTTGTTGGGAAATTCGTTGAGTTCTTCGGCGAGGGAGCCGCCTCTGTCCCCGTCACCGACCGGGCGACGATTGCGAACATGGCCCCAGAGTACGGCGCGACGATGGGCTTCTTCCCAGTCGACGAGAGAACCTGCGAGTACCTGCTCGCCACGGGCCGCCAGCCCGAGAAGGTTGAGACCTTCCGCAGCTACTTTAAGGCGCAGGGGCTCTTTGGGATTCCGAAGAGCGGAGAGTGTGACTACTCGCAAGTGATAGAGCTCAACCTCGCCGACGTAAAGCCAAGCGTCGCCGGGCCGAAGCGGCCGCAGGACAAGATTGAGCTGGAGCGCGTCCAGGGCACTTTCTCGGAGCTTTTCACGAAGCCGATCACGGAAGGCGGCTTCGGCAAGAGCGACGGAGATCTAGCGAAGAGCTTCTCTGTCACGGTGCCCACCCACGGAGTCGGCAGCGAGGATCCTGCAGCAGCGCCGGTTGGGGTTGGGCATGGCGAGGTATTCATAGCTGCCATCACCTCGTGCACGAACACGTCGAACCCGAGCGTGATGCTGGCCGCTGGCATTCTCGCCAAGAAAGCTGTCGAGAAGGGGCTCTCCGTAAAGCCTTTCGTAAAGACATCACTCGCGCCGGGCTCGCGTGCAGTGAGCGAGTACCTGGCGAAGTCTGGGCTTCAGCCATTCCTGGACAGGCTCGGCTTCCAGGTAGTGGGGTATGGGTGCACGACCTGCATCGGAAACTCTGGCCCGCTCGACCCAAAGATCGAGGAGTGCATTACGGCCAACGACTTGGTTGGAGCGGCGGTGCTCTCAGGAAACCGCAACTTCGAGGCGCGCGTCCACCAGAACATCAAGGCGAACTTCCTCATGAGCCCGCCGCTCGTGGTGGCGTACGCTCTGGCAGGCTCCGTGCGTGTCGACCTGACGCGCGAGGCGCTTGGCAAGGGCTCAGACGGCAAGCCGGTCTACCTGCGAGACATCTGGCCGTCAGCCGAAGAGATCCAGGCGCTCATGCCGCAGGCCTTCAACCCCGAGATGTACCGCAAGCTGTACGGAGACGTGGCTGCCGAGAACCCGCTCTGGGACCGAGTGCCTTCGAGCACGGGAGTTGTGTACGAGTGGGACGCTTCTTCTACGTACATCCAGGAGCCGCCGTACTTCGAGGGCTTCAAGCAGGCGCCTGGCGCGCTTGGCAAAATTGAGAAGGGAAGGGCGCTGGCAATCTTTGGAGACTCTGTCACCACTGACCACATCAGCCCAGCCGGAGCGATTAAGAAGGACTCGCCAGCTGGCCGCTACCTGCTGGCGAGAGGCGTAAAGTTCGCGGACTTCAACAGCTACGGCGCGCGGCGCGGCAGCCATGACGTCATGGTGAGAGGCACCTTCGCAAACGTGCGCATCAAGAACCTGATGGTTCCCGGAGTTGAAGGTGGCGTGACTGTGCATCAGCCAAGCGGTGAGCGCATGGACATCTTCGACGCCTCTGTGCGCTACGCGGAAACAAAGACGCCGCTCTTTGTGTTCGCCGGGAATGAGTACGGCACGGGAAGCTCGCGCGACTGGGCCGCCAAGGGCACAAACCTGCTTGGCGTCAAAGTCGTGGTCGCAGAGAGCTTCGAGCGCATCCACCGAAGCAACTTGATCGGCATGGGGGTTTTGCCCTGCCAATTCCTGAATGGGCAGAGCGCTGGCTCGCTAGGAATAACTGGCAGCGAGACCTTCTCGCTCAAGGGAATAGACGGGGAGCCACGTCCGGGCCAAGATGTGACGCTCGTCGTTGAGCGCGCTGACGGCTCTGTGTCAGAGATTGGGCTCAGGCTTCGCATCGATACATCGATAGAAGTAGAGTACTACAAGCACGGCGGCATCTTGCCGTTCGTCCTCCGGCAGCTTTTGGCAAAAGGGAACTAACCATGAATAAAGTCGCTCTGCTCACCTTAGCATTCGTCACCGGCTGCTCTTTCGTCTCGCCATACACTCGCGAGGTGCCAGTGCCGATACACAGAGTTGATGCCAACGGCATCGGCGAGGAGATCGGCACGATCACCTTTGCCGACAGCGAGAAAGACGGACTGATCGTCATTCCGAACCTGTCGGGGCTTACACCAGGCCTTCATGGATTCCACATCCACGAGAACCCGAGCTGCGCGCCAAAAGAGAAAGACGGCAAGATGGTTGCGGCCCTCAGCGCCGGCGGCCACTACGACCCTCACAAGACTGGCAAGCACCTTGGTCCGCGCGGCGGAGGGCATGAGGGAGACATGCCGCGCCTCGACGTGGATGGCGATGGGGATGCAACAACGGTGGTCATTCTTGCTGGCTACACCACTGCAGGCGTCTCAGGGCGCAGCGTCATGATACACGAGGGCGGCGACAACTACGCTGACGCACCAGCCCCGCTCGGCGGTGGCGGAGCCCGGATCGCCTGCGGCGTCATTCCTTAAGCGCAAAAAACCTCGTAATAGCGGCACGTTGCATCGCCAAACCGCCCGCTGCGACGGGCGTAAACCTTTTTGCGCCCGGAGCCGATAAAAGCCTTGAGGCTTTGAAGGCTTACAAGAGGCAGGCGTGGACACCATTCTGGTCGTCGAAGACAACGAAACGCTGCGTCAGGCGCTGTCGTCCGTTCTTGAGGGCGAAGGGTACCGCGTGTTCAGCGTGCCCTCAGCCGAGGAGGGCCTAGAGCTAATCACCACAGAGCAGGTGACCTGCGTGCTGGCTGACTTCAAGCTCGGCGGAATGAACGGAATTGATCTCATCAGGCGGGTGCGCATCGACTTTCCTCAGCTGCCCTTTCTGATCATGACCGCGTACGGTTCTGTCGACATCGCGGTTGAAGCGATGAAGTCGGGCGCCAGCGATTTCCTCGCCAAGCCTTTCGAGCCCAGCCACCTCATACCGATTTTGAAGGAAGTGATTGAGCACAACCGGATCGTCAACCGCACGATCACGCTAAAGAAGCGTGCCCTTCAGGGTGTGTTCACTACAGCCCCTGCGGTGGAGAAGGTTCTGGCTCAGGCACGCCAGGTGGCGCGAGTTGACAGCCCTGTGCTGCTCCTTGGTGAAAGCGGCACAGGCAAAGAGGTGTGCGCGCGCTACATTCACGAGCACAGCCCGAGGGCTGAGAAGCCCTTCATCGCCCTCAACTGTGGGGCGATCCCTCCGGAGCTCTTGGAGAGCGAGTTCTTCGGGCATGAGCACGGGGCTTTCACCGGTGCAACGCAGAGCAGGACCGGAGTGCTCGAGATGGCTTCTGAGGGCACGGTATTTCTCGACGAAGTAGGCGAGATGTCGCCACTGTTGCAGGTGAAGCTCCTGCGGGCGCTCCAAGAGCACGAGATCCGGCGCGTGGGAGGCAACAAGCAGATACGCGTCTTTCCGCGCATCATAGCAGCCACAAATCGCTCGATGGATGATGCTATTTCAACAGGCGCGATGCGTGAGGACTTCTACTTCCGTATCGCAGTGGTGACGCTCTGCATGCCGCCGCTGCGCGAGCGCCGCGAGGATATCCGGCCGATGGCAGAGCGGCTCCTGAAGCACTTTGCGCTGCTGCTCGGAAAGGACACTCTCTGCTTTGATCCGCTGTCGCTCGATATCCTTGAGGGCTACGCCTGGCCGGGGAACATTCGTGAGCTGGAGAACGTCATCGAGCGAGCTGTGCTCATGGCAGACACCACCGTAAAGCCCGATGACCTCGGCATCAGGCTGCACCTTGACCTCGGTGCGCTTGAAGAAGCAGCAAGGACACTGCCAGAAATCACCGCAGCTGCCACTCGTCAGGCAGAGATTGAGGCGATTAAGCGGGTCTTAGCGTCAACCGGCGGGAACAAGAGTCGAGCTGCTGAGCTGCTAGGCATCAGCTACAAGACTCTCCTCAACAAGGTGCGAGAGTACGGCGGAGAGCTTGGACATTCTGGCGCCGATGCCGACGAGTGAGCCTGGCCTACTGCAAGAAGCCCCTAATCAGCTCCTGCATCCGAAGCCACTCGGCCTTGCCCAGCGACTCCTGGTCGATGATGACGTGCTCGCGGCTGTCAGGGTCGGTCGCTTGTGGGTGCACGAGCTCCACGTGCCACAGCTTCGAAAGCTGGTTCGCCGCAATCCACTCCTCGACAGACTCCTCGCTTATCAGCTCATCTCCGGGGTTCAGTATCACGAGAGCGGGTGTGCCGCGCAGCCGCGCTGCCTGCGCTGGCTCACGCGTTAGGTCGTAGATCTCAGAGAAGTTCGAGTACCAAAAGACCGGGGTTGAGTCGAAACGGCGGAGCTTGGCGGGGGCCAGGTTGGGAGTCCTGAGCCCATCGGGGAGGATTGCGGCAAGAAGCTTAGCAGCCTGCACAGCGGTGCGAAGGCCGATTGCGGGGGCAACCAGCACCACTTTCGCGGGCGCTTCATCTGGCCGCTCCTCTATCGCTCGCACCGCAAGCAGCCCTCCCATCGAGTAGCCGAGCACAAAGACGGGCAGCTTGGGATACGCAGAGCGAGCTGCGCGTAGGCCGCTGTGAACATCTTCAACCCAAGCCTCCGCTGGGAAGGATGCATCGCTTGCGGCATCGTGCCCTTCGAGCGAGAGGCGCAGCGTGTTGTACCCCAGCGAGGCGAGGTAGCTCGACAGGCTGTCCATTCCCGAGGGCTTCTGGTTTAGGCCGTGCACGACGACAAAGACTCCCCGCGCGGGCTGGGTCGATGCGGTTGTCCACACGGGCGGCTGCCGCATCCGAAATTGCTCGGGCGGGTAACGGCAGCAGCATCCAGCGAAGCAAACAGCGAAAAGAGTGACGATAAGCTTCATGCCAGGAGTATAGCGCGGAACGGAAAGCAGTGCTCTCCCCCTACGCGACACCGTCTCGCGCGCTGATGAGCACCACCGTGTCAACGACAGAGAGTCCTCTCGAACGTAGGGCGAGCGCGGCTTGCCGGGCACTAGAGGATATCGCGGTACAGCGAGAGCGCGATCTTTGCTGCGCTGACGCTGTACTGCCCCCGGCGCACCTGATTTTTAAGCTGCTGCACCCGGGCAAGCCGGTCAGCCTCCTGAGTCGGGCTAGCCGAGGACGAAGATGATCGAGACACGATCACAGCGTCATCGTTGCGGCGTGCATCCGCTGCTTCGCGGGCCGATGCATTGTCGCTTTCTCGGGCTTGCTGCCCTTTCTTGAGCGAGTCAACGTTAGCGGCAAAGAGTATGCCGATGCGTGAGATTCCCATAGTTCCTAGTCCATGGCAGAAAGGCTCCACGCGACACCGCATGAAGCGCGTTCACTACCTCAGTCCCTGACTGCCGTCCATGGCGCCGACGGGAGCAAATCGAGCCGCGTAGCCCCTGGATGCGCTCCAGAGATCGGGCTTGGCTGCTTCCCTTAGGAAGATGGTCCTTTCTTCTGCTCTCTCATTCGGCTCTTTTTCAGGGCAACTTTAGCGGTTTTTCGTAAGCCCAAATACGGAGTTATTGCAGCAACTTATGGTGCAGCGGCGGGAGGCTTGCGAAAGCCACTGCCAGGCAAGATAGTAGCCGCCGCCATGAAGATAGTAGTGCTTAGCGTTGGTCGAGTCCGCCAGCCGTTCATCAAGGACGGAGAGCAAGAGTACCTCAAGCGTCTCAAGGCAGGGTTCCAAGTCGAGCTGCAGGAGCTTGGCATCGACGCGCCCGAATCTCTCGGCGCGCAGCAGGCGCAAGAGCGGGAGGGAGAGGAACTGCTCAAGCGCTTCAAGCCCTCTGACTTCGTCGTCGCGCTAGACGAGCGCGGCAAGGCGATCTCTTCGAAAGAGCTGAGCGCACTGTGCGCAGAGCGGATGAACGCCGGCACTAAGGCGCTCTGGTTTGTCGTTGGCGGCGCGTACGGGCTGTCCGAAAAAGTTAGACAGCGGGCCAACTACATCCTATCGTTGTCGGCGCTGACGTTCCCGCACCAGCTCGCGCGGCTTCTGCTGGTAGAGCAGCTCTACCGCGCCTACACCATTCAGCAGGGAATTGGGTACCACAAGTAGCAACACAAGGCTCCGTCGTTATGGCAAAGATTCGCAAGTTCGCTGAGCTCAACATCCGAAAAATAGTGGGCGGCAAGGATCCCGTGAGGGTAGTCGAGGATTTTATCGAGCGGCGCGGGTTTGAGCCTTCCAAGTGCCTCAAAGAGAAAGACCTCGATCAGACCCGCTGGATGATCCGGATCAAAGACGAGGAAGAGCTTGAGATCCTGATAGAGAGCGCCCGCAAGCCGCAAGAGACCACCATCTACATGGGGGTCAACATAATCACGGTTCCGATCCGCGGCGCCCAGGAGGTTATTACCGCGGCACTCGAGATCGCTGACGGCTTGGTGGGGATTAAAGTTAGCCTGGTCGGCCACTACCTCGTGCTGAGCGCCAGCATGAGCGCGCAGGGGGTCACGATTGAGGACCTCGACTACAATTTCCGGCTGATAGAGGCGCAGCAGACCTGGTTCCGGGATGCGCTGGCGACGGAGCTACAGTGGGACCAGTTCCCGATGGACTAGCCGCGAATTCTTAGGACTGCGTAGCTCGAGAGCCGCGAGCTAGTACTCCACGGCGCTCTGTCGATTCTCCGACATCGCGGGGGTGAAGTCTGAAATGAGGTCGCCGCGCCTCGCGGCTATGGCGACGAAGAGCGGCTTCCCAGCCGGCACCCCCTCGATAATGTAGCGGTAGATTGGGCCGTACACCGGATCGTCCTCGCGGCGGAGCTCTGAGACTGAGACTGATAGCTCAGAGTCGAGCATCGAGGGGCTAGTGCCGTAGCGAATCACAAATCCGTCCGTAGGATCGCTAGGAACCTCCCAGGCAACGGCCAGGCCATCAACCAGCTTCTTTCTCGTGACCGAGGTAATGCGGCTATCTACCGGGAGATCCGACTCGTCAATTCGAGACTCGTCGCCGCCTTGCGCTGGCTTGGAGGGGGACTCGCTGAAGAGTGAGCACGCAGAGAGCAGCGTCGCGCAAATCAGGGCTAGGGCAGCTTTCGAGGGTGTTTTCATGGGGGGTATCCTTGGTTCTGACAACGATTCTACGGCGTCAGCCAGCGGCTCTCAAGGGATGCTTTTGAGGAGCAGCGCTGTGCAAGCTCTCGGTAGGTGCAGATCTTTGAGGTGCCAGCGCTACGAGCAGCCGACCAGTCCGCCTTTGGTGCTGTCCCAGGTGCAGGTCTTGGAGCCTTTCACATGCTTCGCCGTCGCAACGAAGCCGCTCTGCGATGCTGTGACTGAGACAGAAACGCCCTTAGACAGCGACTGCATGCCGGGCAGGCCATCTACCGCGCAGCGCCCTTCAGCGTCGACGTTGAAACAGTGCTCGATCGCCTTGTACGAAGCGTTGCCCTCAAAGAAACGCTCCTGCGCCCGTGCTAAACTCTTTAGGTCGTCGAGAGCCGCTGAGTTGTAGGCACGCTCTCGGTAGGCAGAGTACTGGGGCACTGCAATCAGGCCAAGAATCCCGATAATCGCCGCGACGACCAGCACCTCAATGAAGCTAAAACCCGATTGCCTTCCCATCGCTCTCCTTAGGGAGAATTCAGCGCACGGGGAGACCGCAAGACCCTGCCGAGAGAACGCCGTGACCGGCGGCAGGTGCCATAGGAGCTTTCTCCCCATGCTCCAGAAAAAACCTCACGGGGAGCGGCGCTCCCCCTTCCAGCTCTTACGATGCGATTTGAGGCGCAATCGCCGCACATTTGGAGTCGCCGCATTTCCCTCGAAAAATCAGCTACTTGGTGGCCTCATTGAGCGAGCCCACCGAGCCCAAAAATGGGCAGGTAGACAGCCAGCATCAGGCCGCCCACAAAAACGCCGATGGTTGCCACGAGCAGCGGCTCAACACTCGCCTTGAGTAGGCTGGCCGATTCGCGGGCCTCTGATTCGTACAGCTTGGAGCTGGCCAGCAGCACCTCATCGAGTGCGCCGCTGCTCTCTCCGAGCTGCGCGACTGCCGCAAGCTCTGGCGGAAAATGTGACGACGCAGCGAGCAGGCGTGAGAGAGGCTCGCCTTCGAAGATCCTATCCGAAAAGCTCAAGAGCTCAGCCCGCTGCGCTTCATCGCCGGTGCTCTGCGAAGCAAGCTTGAGGGCGCGCGCGAGCGGCATCCCAGAGCCGACCAGCGCCGACAGGGTTCCCGTAAGCCGAGCGAGAGCACAGCGGCGCAGGAAGGCTCCGTACACGGGAACGCTGCGCAGGGCGCGCAAGATACAGCGCTTTCCGCTGCTCGTTTTCGCCAGGAGCGCGACGAGCGGCACTGCAAAGAGCGTCGGCACAAGGGAGCATATCGCAGCATCCGACAGCGCCAAGGCGAGCCTGGTGATCCAGGGCAGCGGTGCGCCCATCTCCGTGAACAGGTCGCGAAACGCAGGCACGACAAGCGAGAGCACCAGCAGGCCGGTGATGAGCGAGATGAGGGAAACGAAGCATGGGTAGAGCGACGCGCTGATCAGCTCACGCCTCAGGCTAATCTCGCGGGCGAGGTGCGACTCAAGCTTTTGCAGGATCTCATCAAAGGCTCCGCTCTCCTCGGCAGCAAGCAGCATCTCGGCGTAGTACGAGGGCAGCGAAGGAAAGCGCATCGCAAGTGATGCGGAGAGCGGAATGCCCTCTCGCACGTCGAGAGCGGCTCCTTGAATGAGGTCGTGAAGTGCCGAGCCCTGCGCTTGTCGCGAGAGGAGATCGAGGGAATCTAGCAGAGGCATGCCGTGACGGCTCATGAGCGCGAGCGCCTGCGTCAGCCACAGGAGAGCCTTTAGGGAGGGCGATTTTTTTCGCACATGCAGTCGCACGGTCGTCTCGTACCGACAGTTTTGCTACCCGGCTGCGACAGAGCGGGCGCTCGTTAGTCCTTGCTGCGTGGCAGCAGGGGAGGGAAGCGGCGCGGCACAAAGCCGGACCGCTCACGAGCCATTCGATGATTGGTGAGGAGTTGTTGCTTGCAGGTTGGACGAGTGCGGCAGCGAATCGCGCTTCCGCTAGTCTGAGTTTGGCTCGCCTTGGATTATCCACGTGAGCTTAACGGACGCAGAGCTGCCCGCGCCTCGCTTGACCTCATCATCCCTGAGGGTTGCGTAATCGAAGAGGCCGTCTACGTAGGTTCTGAGATCCTTCACCTTGTCCAGAATTTGAGCGAGGGAGTCTTGTGGTCCCCTGTTCGAGAGGTTTGAAAACAGCACCTCAATCGGGCGGTCGTAGAGGTTGTTGCGCCATGCGTCGTTCTCTTCGTACGACTTGAGGAACTTGAGCTGATGCTCAAACATCTCCACGCAGGACTCGCCTCCGAGCATGAAGCAGTCGAACTCGACGCAGTTAATGAACTCTGCGATGGGCAGGTTCACGAGCGCCTGAACCTCGGGGTACCTGCGCAGCATTCTCCACGAGGAATCTCCGGGGTCGGCGGAGTACCTGATGGTTATTTCACGAGGGTCACAGTGTGGCAGGTAGCGAGAGCCCCACCTGAGGGCCTGCTGCTCAGAGATAACGAGGCGATGCGGCACGCCGTTGACGAAGTCGATGTGGAAGGGGCGCACCTCTGGTTGAGGGAAGAGCTCCTCGACGAGCCGGTGCGTTTGGACCGCCTCGGGGCTTCGGAGAAACGTCGGATCTCGGAGGAAGTTGCCCCACACGGGAAACTGCAAGGTGAGGTGCTCAAGATCTTCCATGAGCTCCGCCCTGTCGGCCTCTGATT
>OMIG01000105.1 GCA_900299035.1 Pseudomonadota bacterium | reverse complement strand
TGATCGTGTACCTTGAGCCGCCAGAAGACATCTCTCGTTACGGCTTTACCTTCTTCTACTCAACTCCTGTGTTTGACGAGCATAAGCTCGCCGAATTTTCTGCCCGATACCAGAAAGCCTTCGGGGTTCGGCCAGAGGGCTCGAGCGCCGTGGTTTCCTACGACGAAACTACGATTCTCCTCGAATGCGCCCGAACGAAGCGCGATGTTGAGGCGGTTAGGGACTGCGTCGCGGCGACGAATGGGTATCCCGGGTACTCAGGAACATTCTCGTTTGCGGGAGGGCAGACCGTCAGGGATCGGAAGATCGCCGCCAGGCGTCTCGACTACGCCCGTCCGAAGTAGATCTCTTTGAGCTGCTCATCTGAGCGCACCTGCTCGGGCGTGCCGTCGAGGACAATACGGCCCTCATTGACGACCACGATTCTGGTGCAGAAGCGCTCTATAAAAGTAATGTCGTGCTCGATTATCATCACGGTTTTTCCCAGCTCCTGGAGCCTGCGGATGATCCCGGTGACATCGTCCTTCATGCGCGGGGAGACGCCGGCAGTTGGCTCGTCGAGCAGAAACACCTCAGCGCCGGCGGCAACCGTGCGGATGATCTCGAGCAGCCGCATCTGGCCGCCTGACAGCGAGCTTGCCTTGAGAGATGCCTTTTCCTCCAGGCGCACCTCGCGCAGGAGCGCCAGAGCCTGCTCTTTTTGCTGGGCGCGCCCGGAAGACCAGGGGAGGATTGAGAGCATTTGGTCGCTGCGAGACTCAAGCGCAAGCAACAGGTTCTCAAGCACTGTCATGTTACGAAACACCCCGAAGTTCTGGAACACCCGGCCGAGGCCCCTCAGAGCACGCGCGTTCGGCTGGAGGTCCTGTATCTCTTCGCCCCTAAGCGCGATAGTGCCGCCGCGCTGGGTGACAAAACCAGAGATGCAGTTGAAGAGAGTAGTCTTGCCGCTGCCGTTCGGGCCGATGATGCCCACCGTCTCACCGGCAACAACCGAGAGGGAGAGCCCATTGAGCACCGGGCTTCCCTGAAAGCTCACCTCGAGACCTGAAATTGAGAGCATCGTCACGTCACACCTCACGCTGTTCCGGAAAAATTGATCTGCGTTTCCACCAAACGACTGCGAAGAGAATCAGGGAGTAGAGAAGCTGACGCATCGGGCCCAGCGTGGCTGAGTCGAGGTTAAGGAAGCGAAGCGGCTCGGGCAGCAGCACCAGGAAGGCCGTCGAGAGCAGCACGCCGAAGAACGAACCGGGGCGACCGACGACCACGATCGTCATGAGAAAGATCATCTCTCCAAAAGCAAACGAGGTTGGGTCGATGTAGTTAAGGTAGTACGCAAAGAAGCTGCCGGCGAGGCCGGCGGCTGCCGAAGAGAGGAGAAAGGCGACGTTTCTGACCAAGCGCGTGTTGATGCCGAGAGCAGCTGCGGCCTGGTCGTACTCAGCCAGGGCCCGTAACGACCTGCCGAACGGCCCGCGGCTGATGGCGAAATAGAGGGCCTGGACTGCGACAACGAAGACGAGCAGCAGCGCCAGAAAGTTTGAGTTCTGGTACATGTCGAGGCCTAAGATCTCGGGGCGGGGAATTCCCGGAATGCCCAACACGCCGTGAGTCACGCTGCGCCAGTTGATCAGCAGCGAGGAGACAACGGCGCCGAAAGCCAGCGTGCCGATAGCGAAGTAGTCGTTCGTCAGCCGAAGGGCAATGGTTCCGAGGAAAACCGAAAAGGCTCCGCTCAGCAGGATACTAGCCGCCACGCAGGGCACGAACTGCCACTGCGCTTCGGTTGACAGCAGGGCCGTCGTGTAGGCGCCGATGGCGTAGGAGGCCACGTGAGCCAGGTTAAACAGCTGGCCCAGCCCGAAGGTTAGGTTGAGGCTCTGAGCCAATATCGCGTACAGCCCGACCAGAATAGCCAGGTGGATTGTGTACTCAGAGAAGATGATGCCGCTGATATCGCTCATGCCCTGCGCTCTCCGGTGCCGAATAGCCCCTGCGGGCGAAACAGGAGCGCGCACAAGATAATGACGTACGCGAATGCGTCCTTGTACCCTGCAGGGAGCGAGTACCCTCCAAAGTCGAGGCCGATTGATAGGTTCTCGAGGAGCCCAAGGATCAAGGCGCCCACAATCGTGCCCCACATGTTGCCGAGGCCGCCCAGGATCATCGCCGCAAACGCCTTGAGCGAATAGCTTCCGCCCATGGTCGGCTGAAGGTTGGTTTCGTACCCGACGAGAACGCCAGCGTATGCCGCCAGCAGCATGCTTGTCGTAAAGACCCCGAGCAGTACCTTCGTGCGCGAAACTCCCAGCCCCTGGGCTGCTTGCGGGTGTTCGGCCAGAGCCCGCACCGAGCGTCCGAGTGGGCTTGAGTGCACCACAAACCCCAAGACGGCGAAGATGACGAGGGCGCTCAAGATGATCCCGACTTGAAGCGGAGTGATAAAGACACCAGCAAACTCAAGGCTATCGCCAGCCCCAGGCAGGGGCAGGGAACGCACAGAGACTCCGAACCACATTGAGACTAGAGCCTCTAGGATTGAGCCCAGAGCGATTGTGGTCACGAGGGGCAGCAGGGAGTTGCCGCGCGAGAAGGGCAGGATAAAGACGGCAAGCACCAAGACACCCAGGACAGCGATGGCCAGGCTGGCGAGGATGGAAGACTCCGCGATGGGAAGGCTTCGCTCTACCGTAAAAAAGAAGAAGGTGTACGCCCCGACCATCATCACGTGGCCGTGGGCGAAGTTGAGGATCCGCAAGACGCCGTAGGTAAGGGCGAGGCCAGAGCTTGCCAGCGCGTAGATGCTTCCCGTAATGAGGGCATTAACGAGAAGCTGAGGGAGGATTTCAAGCATGGCTCGATGGTAGGGGAGTATTAACGTGTTGTCTATTCTCCGATGCGGTCCCAGAGGCAGCCAGCACACATACGGGGCTTTCGCATGCTCTGGGCTGCGCCCAGAGCTTTCTGAGCTAGAAGAGGAGAGCCTCTCCGGCTGGCTGCGTTACCCAGCTACAGGCCAGCTGATACGCCCCACTGCTATGAGCTGAGAACTCCACTAACACGTGGACCCGAAGGCGGTGTTGAGCTATCGTCTTGCAGCAGTTGCGCTACATTTTTTGATGAAGCTGTCACCAACAGCTGTTGATTCGATGAGGCGCTAAGACAACGCTTTCGATTGAGCCGCGCGTGCCGTTCCTGACTTCGCCTACAGGCATTATCACGCGAGCGCTCTCCCTAGCAGCGGTGAGTGCGTCTCTGCTGTTTGTCGCAATGTTCTTATACGTCTCCTTGAGCCGGATCTCGTACCCCTTTGAGCTTGAGTGGCTGGAAGGCCTCTCGCTACAGCACGTCAAGCGAGTGCTTGGGCCTTCGGGGCTGTACGTCAAGCCAACCATCGATTTTATTCCCAATCTGTACCCGCCTCTACATGCCTACGTGGGAGCGGTCGTGTGCTCCGTTTTTGGCGCGCATTTCACCGCCCTTAGGGCCATATCGCTGCTCAGTGCATTAGGAGTGCTTGCGCTCATTTATCAGTTCGTGGCGCGCGAGACTTCCACACGAGCCTCTCTCCTCAATGTGCCAGCCATAGTGGCAGTAGGGCTTTTTATCGCCACGTACGACAGAGTAGGGGGCTGGTTCGACATCGCGCGCGTTGACTCACTCCTCTTCTTTTTGGTCATGCTTGGCCTGTTCATGCTTCGATTTTACCCCTCCGCGGGTGGTTTCGTGGTGGCGGGACTCTTCTTTGTGATGGCTGGGTTTGTAAAACAGTCCGGCTTTCTGATTGCGGTGCCCCTCATTGGAGCGGTCGTGTTGGCTCACCGTCGTCGAGGTTTGTACTTCGGTGGGGCGATCGGACTCGTTGCCGCGATTGTTACCGTAGCAGTCGCTAGTCTCTACGAAGGGAACTGGTTCTATTACTACGTGATCGACATGCCTACTCGGCACCCCGAGGTTCAAGGCTCGGCGGCCGAGAGCTTGTGGCTTGATGTGATAGCCTCGATGCCCATTTCGTGCCTGTTGGCATGTTTCGCTTTTTTTCCTGGAGACGGCGATGCCCCCCGACACCGCCGGATCATTCTAGGCGCGTTCCTGGTGGGGGGCGTTGGCGTCTCCTTGGCGATTCGTGCCCGAGTTGGGGCGTTCGTCAACGACCTGATTCCGGCTTACCTCGCGGTCTCAATCTTGGCAGGGGTCGGACTAGAGCGGTTATTCAGGCATGGCCGAGCGCGCGCAGAGTGGCGCCTCGTCCCAGCGTACTCGCTGGTTCTCGTTCTGGCGCAATTCTGGATGCTGCGATACGACCCGTTTGCGCACATTCCCACTCGAGAGGACCGCCAAGCTGGCGAGCGGATTGTGGAGCAGCTGAAGGCGATTCCAGGAGATGTCTTTTTGCCCCATCACGGCTACCTGGCGGAGATGGCAGGGAAGCGATCGTTTGCCCACACCCTTGCGATCGACAACCTACGGCTTGAAGACCGAGGGCCTAATCGTGAATTCATTGAGGGACAGATATCCTCAGCGCTGGCGCAGAAGAGGTTTGGAGCCGTAATCGTAGAGTCGGACGGGTGGAATCTTGAGGCTATAAAGGAGCACTACAAGCCAGGCCAGCTCCTAAACACCAGCCCAGGAGTGTTCTTTCCGCGAGAAGGGGGCGCCCTGCGGCCAGAGCAAGTCTTCGTGCCTAAGTGATGCGCCCGCCGGGAACAAACTGGCCTAAAAGTGCAGAACTCCTCAGGGGCATGATGGCGATCATGGCGTGATTCGGCAGTAAGCCCTGCCATCGCACTATGAGTAGCAGCAACGAATCCTTTTTGGTGTAGTGGGGTCTGTAACGGGGGCGCGGGGGAAGCGATCGGACTGGTGTCGAGAGGAAGCTGCCGCCCTTCCTAGGTAGTTAGGCCGTAGGCTCGTGGGGTGCTGGTCGTGTACGGGATGATCAACCAAGCCGTTAAAGACCTCGTGTGTCATCAGGCCGGGGAAGACACCTGGCTTGAGGTGTGCCGCGAGGCCGGGGTCGACCCCGAAGGGTTTGAGGCCCTGACGCCGTATCCCGACTCTCTGACATTCAAGCTTGTCGAGATCGCAGCGAAGAAGCTAAACCACGCGCCTGACCAGCTCCTTCGAAGCTTCGGCAGGCACTGGGTCTTTTATACCGGAGAGCACGGGTACGGCGAGGTGATGCGGATGTTCGGAAAGGACTTCCGTTCCTGCCTCGCCAACCTAAACCGCATGCACGCTCACATGGGAGCCCTGATGCCGCAGCTTCGCCCTCCGAGGTTTGTTGTCAGAGAGAGTTCGGCAACGAGCATGACAGTTGATTACTTTAGTGAAAGGCAGGGGCTTGGTCCGATAGTGCTCGGGCTTCTGGAGGGCCTCGCGGAGAAATACCATGAGACGATTGCGGTTGAGTTTCTGCCGAAAAAAGCTCCTGCCGGGCACGACTCGTTTGTGGTCTCCTTCTCCTGACTATGGACTTCACGCTTGATACTAAGGCCCTCGACGAGCTTCTGCCTTTCGCCCTCATCGTCGACAGCTCGCGTCGCCTCGAGTGGATTGGGCGGTCACTCCAAAAGCTCTGCCCTGCCGCAGTTGTTGGCGCTGATATCACCGGACTCTTCCGCCTCGAGCAGCCATTTCAGGGCCCGTCTCTCACCGACCTTGACACTCTTGCGGGGGAATTTATTAAGCTCATCCCAGCGGAGGGTGCTCAGCTGCCACTGCGTGGGCAGGTGTGTGTCCTCGCTCGTTGCAGGCAGCATTTTCTCTTCTCGCTAGTGCCGGATGTAGGACAGACTCGGAATCTCGATCTGTTCGGCCTCGATTTTAGTGACTTCGCCCTTGCTGATCCGATTGTCGACCAGATGCTGCTGTGGCAGCTTTTTCGGCAGGCGCGCGATAGCCTAGAAGCTGCCAATGCTCGCTTAGCCTGGCGCGACGTCGGAACGGATTTCTTACACCAGCTCCCCTCACAGCTATTTGGCCTTGATAACGAACTGGACACGTACCGAGTCGCCATCGAGGGGGTCTGCAAGACTCTCAAGTGGGACGTTGGACAGGTTTTTCATGCGTCTGGCGAGGACCCCTTTCGGCTGAAGGCGTCAACGCTTTTCTATCTGTCGGACTCCGATAGGTTCTCTCGCTTTCGAGCCGTCACACAGAGCACTGAGTTTGCCTTTGGGGAGTGGTTGCCAGGCAAGGCCGCAGCATCTCGCACAGTGACTTGGCTGCAGGACGTAATGCGAGACCCGCTCTTCCTGCGTCGAGAATCGCTGGCGGGGATACCGCGACTGACGGGGGCTGCCATTCCAGTCGTTGTCGAGGACAAGGTAGTGGCGGTAATCGAGCTTTTCACCGAGCGAGTATTCAATAACCCTGAGGCAGTGATTAAGCTGCTAGACCTCGTGCGTCGGCAAGTGGAGCACCAAGTTGGGCGACAGGAGTTTGCGAAGCGAGAGCGGGAGCAGCAGGCGCTCCTGTTCAATTCGGCCAAGATGGCAACGCTTGGCGCGCTAGCGGCGGGGGGTGCCCACGACATTAAGAGCCCTCTCTCGGCCATCGCAGCCG
>OMIG01000104.1 GCA_900299035.1 Pseudomonadota bacterium | reverse complement strand
GGCGCCTCAAAGCACTCTTAGGTAGTTAGGGTCTCTATCTATCTGTTGGCGAGAGAGCCTCTGCAAAGGACTGTTCACCCTGAGACGTAATGTCATCTGCACCTGAGATACGCGCATTCCTCGTGATGCCAGCCTTCAACGAAGCCGAAGGCATCCAGCTTTACCTGGCGCGCGTGCAGCACTACCTACAGGGGCTAACCGACACCCGGTTTCCGTCGATTCGATGGACGGTGCTGGTAGTCAATGACGGCTCGCGCGACGAGACCGAGGCGCGCCTCAAGGAGGCCTCAAAGTCGCTCTCGCAGGGCGCAGTAACAGTCACCTACGCATCGCTCCTCAGAAACTTCGGCCATCAGGCTGCACTGCTCGCGGGCATGCGCATCGCCGTCTCGAAGGGTGCCAGCCTCGTCATCACCCTCGACGCTGATGGCGAGCACCCAGTGGAGCTTATTGAAGACCTCATCCCTCACTGGCTCGATGGAGCAAAGATCGTTCACACTAGCCGCCTCGCCGACGAGCGCCTCTCAAAGATGAAGGGGCTCTCAAGCCGATTCTACTACTCGCTCATGCGCCGCATGGGCCACCTGCACATGCTAGACGGCATGGCAGACTACAAGCTTTGGGACGGCTCGCTGCTACGCCAGGTGCGCGCGTACCTAAACACCTGCGGATCGACTCGCGCCTTTGCGAGCTGGCTCAGCCCAGAAGCCCCTGTGGTGCGGTACCGGCAGGAAGTAATCGAGGGGCGGCAGTCACGCTTTACATTCCGGAAGATGGTCTCGCTGGCGCTCAACAGCTTGATTAAGTACTCAGATTTTCCAATTCGGCTTGCGTTCTACGTCGGAGCCTTCGCCTTGGTAGTCGGAACGCTCCTATTCATCTTCGCCGTCTCGTCCTACTTCTTGCTCCATGTAGAGCCAGGATGGACGAGCACGGTGGCGCTGATCGTGTTTTTCGGCGGAGTGCAGTGCTTCCTCTTGGGCATTTACGGCGAGTACTTCCTGCGCAACCTCTTTCGCGCCAATCTGCCGAGCTTCGTCGTCGCGCCCGACCGCGATGTAGACGAAGGCGCCCTGGACAGGGCAAGCGGCAGCGCTACTTAACGCGCACAAACGCGTACCGGAGCATCGGGATGCCGTCTGGATCCGCCCTCCCCGCGATCCAAAGGTACGGAGGCACGATATCTGACAGCTCTTGAACCACAGCCTGAGAGTCTCGCGGGAAGCTTCTTGAATCCCACGGCACAATAACCATCTGAAGCACGCCTGGCTTAGCGAGCAGCGCCGCGCGAACGTCCGCTACGCTCGATGCTTTCAGAAAGCTCGCCGTCTTTCGAACTTTAGAGTCGGGCAGCCCAAGGAGAGAGGCTTCCGGCCCCTCAAGCACCACCGTAGGCAACCCTCGCTGCTCCGCGGCGAGCGCCAAGTCCACCACCGCGGCCGACTGAATCCCTCGGATGCCGGACGAATACCAATCAAAGCCTGCTGCGTACGAGTACACGGTGAAGTACTGCCACACGTTGATGAGCGCCGAAGCTGCACACAGCGCCACTGCGCCGATCGCAGCTGAACGCTTCTCACAGAACCGACTCACCACGGCAACCGCCCCGAGGGCCGCTATCCATGCCAAGAAGAACGACGTCCCCAACATGCGGCGAGCTAGGCCGCGCTGGTCGTCATTAACCGGGAAGCTAAACGCCATGGGAAGAATGAACAGCACGAGGCCAATCAGGCACAGCCGCGCTGCCATCGAGCGACGAACGCTCGCGATGCAGGACACGAAGCCAACCACGAAGAGCGCCGAGAACACAGGATCGAGGAGCGGCTCATTAGGACGGAACGCGTGCCGAGGAAAGTCGTGCATCGACACCTGAAACTGCCGGAAGGCGTCGTAGAACATGTAGCCCAACGCTGTCGTCGGCGTGAGGCCCAGGCGGGGCAGTACCTCGGCGCGCTCGCGAACAGCCCGATCCTGCAGTGGCATAGAGTATGAGCCTGTCGCGTGATCGATAATGGCGGGCTCGTAGGCCACACAGAAGGCGACCGCCAGAGCCGCTCCCACCAGCAGCACTTGCCTCTTCTTCTCCTTCGGTGCCGCAAGCAGCGCCTCAAGCCCGATGTAGCCAAGGAACGGCACGAGCAGCAGCCCGGATTTCTGGAGCAGGAACCCGACGGCCAGCGATACGCCAGAGAGAGCTGCCATCGTGAGGCTGCCGGTGCGCAATGCAACTGTAAGTGAGAGCGCTGCCAACGCGATAACAGCGAGGTCAATCGGATAGGCGTACGCAAAGCGGGTGTTGATCCAGTGCCAGCCGAAGAGCACCAAAAGCACAGCACATCCAATGGCTACTACCCGACCTGAATAGAGCCTCACCACTGCATACCAGAGGACGATAGAAAGCGCTCCGCACGCGTACGAGACCCACTTCAAGAGGGTCACGAGGCTCACCACCGAGCCGGTCGCTTGGTGCAGCAAGGAGAACACGTGCAGGAGTGCGTGCGGGTATCCGTCTTCCTTCAGAGCCCCGAGAAAAGCCGGGTCTCTCGTTTCCGGTATGAAGAGCACCTTGACAGCATGCAGCGCCTCATCTGCAACCAGCGTAGGAGTCCCGACGCTGCGAACGAGCATCGCCACCACAAAAAGAGCGAGACAGAAGATCACCTCCCCCCTCGGCAGCGTTGGCAGCCGCACGTTCCTGCTCCGATCGAGACAGAACGCGGCAACTATCACGAGAACCGTCGCGCCCAGCCACCAAGAAAGAAGCGGGAATGCGCCCATACCCGGGCGTGGCGCAGAGAGCACGTACGCAGCAGAGCGGATGATTAGGAAGACCGTCGCGACTGCGGCGATGACAGCCCCGATCTTCCACTCGAACTGTGAAGCCGTCGAGCAGCGGACCCGCGATGGCAGAAAGACAAAGAGGGCTGCTCCGAAGAGTGAGAGGGCGTACCCAAGCCCTGGCGAACGAGGAGCCGATTCAAGCACCCCTACTCCGAGCAGGAGGCATGCGGAGGCGATCCAGACAACGGCGCGAGAGCCTAGCGACTTTAAAATGGTATCCATAGAAGCACCCAGCGGGCAGGGAATTGCCTTCAATTCGCAGTAAACTATACGCCAAAACCTCCCATCGCATCAGCCGTAAAGTTGTGCAAAACCGGCTCATGTATTGGCATTGACAAAGTTTTGTCCAAATACTGAAGTCAGAACTTCGACCGACGTAACATCGATTACCAGATGAACAAAAACCCTGCCGGCAACGCCGCTCTTCAGCGCACAACAAACACCCCCGAGCCAGGCCGGGACGCGACGCTACAGTACCGCCGAGACGTCGATGGTTTGCGTGCGGTAGCTGTGCTGAGCGTGGTTTGCTACCACGTCTTCCCGGACATCCTGCCGGGCGGATTCACGGGAGTGGACGTTTTCTTCGTCATATCGGGATTCCTCATCAGCCGCATCATCTGGGACGGGCTCTCCGAAGGGCGCTTTAGCTACCTTGATTTTTACCGGCGCCGCATCTTGCGCATCTTCCCGGCGCTAGGACTGGTGCTTGCTGCCTCCTGGATTGCTGGATCTCAGCTCCTCTTCTGGGACGAATTCGCGCGGCTCGGCAAGCACCTGCTCTCAGGCGCGTTCTTCTTCTCAAATTTCACTCTTTGGCAGGAGGGCGGCTACTTTGACATCGCCTCCGAGCGCAAGCCGCTCCTGCACCTCTGGTCGCTCAGCATCGAGGAGCAGTTCTACATCGTCTGGCCGCTGCTGCTCGCCGCCTGGTGGTGGCTGCGGCGCCCGTTTTCCCTGATTGCAGTGCCGCTGGGCCTTGCCAGCCTTGGCTTCAGTATCTACCTGACGGGCGGCGAGCCTACCGCAGCATTCTACAACCCACTCAGCCGGTTTTGGGAGCTGCTGCTGGGGGCATCGATAGGGAATATCGTTCGCACAGGCTTCACTCTCCGCGGCGCGCGCGCTGTGGCAGGCTCAACGCTAAGCCTCGCCGCACTAGGAGGCACCTTCCTTCTGTTCTCGCGCACCACGCCGTTCCCGGGCGCCTATGCGCTCATCCCGGCCGCCGCGACAGCCCTGCTCCTCTTGTGCAACCCAGAGTCAGCAATTAACCGGCTCTTTCTTAGCCGCCGTTTGCTAGTCGGAGTTGGCCTCGTCAGCTACCCGCTCTACCTTTGGCACTGGCCTATCTTCTCTCTTACGTTCATTAAGATGCAGGGGTTTGTGCCCCCACTGGCGGGTGCGTGCATCGTTGCTGCGAGCGTCGTGCTGGCCTGGCTGACGTACGCGCTCCTGGAAAAGCCGCTGCGCCATCGCCGACGCGGATGGCTCGCTTCCGGCATCCTCGTGGCCTTCGTGTTTGGGATTGGCGCTCTCGGCTGGGTCACCGAATCGAGCAGCGGGTTCGTTCGCGGCTCTGCGGTGGATAAGACCGCCCCGTTCCTGACGCAGCCGCCGTCGCTTCAAGACTGGCTCAAAGAGGTCCGTGCGGGCTCATGTCACATCCAGGACTGGGAGACTGGGACTCATCCGGCGACGTGCATCGAATCTGGCCGTCCCCTCGTGTTTCTGTGGGGAGACTCGCACGCAGCGTCGCTGTTCCCAGGGTTTCGGGCGCTGCAGAGCAAGTACTCTTTCGGTTTCGCTCAGATGACCCAAGCGGGATGTCCGCCCCTGCCAGACGCAACATCGAACGTCAGAGGCAACTGCCTCCAGATTAACGCCAGGATACGAGCCGACGTGATCGCGGCGAAGCCGGAGATCTTAATCCTCTCGGCGGCATGGCTCAGCCCGAACTACGTCGTGCCTCGCACCAATGAGCAGCTCTTGGCCGGCCTGCGGGCCCAGCTTGAGGCCCTGCGCGCTGCCCTGCCGGCGACTAAAATCATCGTAATCGGACCAATCTTCCGGTGGGATCCCCAGCTGGCGAAGGTGCTGTACGAGCACGTCGAGCGCACAGGATCAATGCCTCCCCGGTACCTTCCACTGCCGGACTCGAGCGTAAACCGCGAGCTCCGGGAGGCCGATCGCGGCATGGAGCAGATCACGCGCTCGCTCGGCGCCACGTACGTCTCTCCGCAGACCTTCTTCTGCGAGGACCCAGAGGCCAAGAGCTGCCTCACTCGACTCGACGACACCCCAAAAGGCTTGGTCGTGTTCGACGACGGGCACCTGAACGCTCCGGCGGCAACATTTTTCGTCTCACAGCTTGCGGAGATACTGTTCCGCTAACGCTGGCTTGAGGACCACCCGTTTCATTTTTGGAAATGCGGCAAGTTTGGCTCTAGTGTAAGGTCTCGGCATGTTTCTGTACGACTGGATCCCGCAACAGCCCCCTGCCATCGTGGCCCGCGGGCTTGAGCTAGCTACCCCAGGGGCTCCCGGCTTCGCCTTAGCCTGCCTGCCGCTGCTCATCCTCTGCCTGCTAAGCCTCTCGAAGCGCTGGGCGAGCTTCACGGACAGGCCGATTGTGTTCGCCCTGACCCACTCGCTCCCTTTCTTCCTCTTCACATTCCAGGATTCACTCGGTGACTCTGGCCAGGTGCTCGACGGCGTGCACGCCCGCTACCACATGAGCGAGCCGCTCGCGACCTGGAGCCACTACTGGTTCTTCAAGTTCCTGCACGGTCCCTTCAACATCGGCGCCAAGGACGCTGTTGGGCTCACCAGCCGAGTAGCTGGCTTCTTCTACCTGCTATTCGTAGCCAAGATATCGCTGAAGCTGTACCCAGACCTGTCTGCATCTCGCCGACTTCTGCACAGGCTTGTGTTCCTGACGGCAGGCGTCGCCTTCCTCTTCTACGGCTACATCGAGAACCCGCCGCTGGCGCTTCCCGCCGAACAACTATGGGTCCTCTTGTCCCTCTCGTTCCTGCAGTCACCGACCATGCGCAATTTGGCAGCAAGCGCTGCAGCGCTCTCGATTGCAGCGCTCTTGCATGGCCGCGCGTCGTTTCTCTTTCCGGCGCTCGCCTTCGGCTGCCTCATTCCCGCTGGCTCGCTCATGCAGCGCCTAGGCCGCGCAGCCGTGGGGAGCCTCGTGTTCTTCGGATGCATCGCAGCCTTTGTCTCGTACGTCTTCGTCATTGAGCCGAATCACATTAGCGGCGGGCACCTCGGCAACGTCACGGGAGGCGGCAACCGGCAGATGTTCGTCGAGCTCGGCCAGATGTTCGGCGCAGAGCACTGGCAGCCGATTGTGCGCTCGCTCCTCATATTCGGCGGGTTGATTGCGCCCCTGGGGCTGCTTCGCCTAGGCACCATGTGGGTAAAGCCCTCTGCTGTGAGCGTGTGGTGCCTCGGGTATTTCGTTGCCGACGTCGTGTACCTGTTCCTCTGGGAGTTCGACTACGGCCCCTACATAGACTGGGATCTGGTGGCATCAGGGGTCTGCCCTCTTCTGCTCATGGGCAGCATACTCGTAGGCCGCAGCAAGATTCCAACGGTTGTGTTCCTGCCGCTACTGCTCGGCAGCGCCTACATGGGCAACGCCTGGGCGGTGCTGGTTAACGGAGCTCCTCTGGCGCCGAACTTCACGCCTACAGCAGCCGCGCCGCGCGCGGAAATCGCCTGCGCAACGAAGGGGCTCAAGCGCACCTACTACCGTGACGGGAACCTCTCCGAGCCTGCGGGCCCGTCAGAAGCAGAGAACCCGTTCCTCGAGTTTAATCCTGCAAAGATCGCCCAGGTCGCACCCGGCGGCGCGCCGAACGGTCTCGGCGGGGGGTTCGAAGGATTCGTTGTCATCCCGAAAGAAGGCCGTTACCGCTTCTTCGTGCTGGGCCAGGGGAACTCACGGCTAACTATTGGCGGGCTTACCGTCGTGAACCGTTGGATAGGGCACGAATGGAGAGTCTCGTCCGAGCGCGAGATCCGGTTCCCATCGGCGGGCCGCTACCCAATCCGTCTTGAGTTCTTCACCGTCAACCAGAATTTCCCGGTCATGCTAGAGATGGAATCGTCTGACTACGATCGTCGAAGGGTGGCGCTAGATGACTTCTGCTTCGACTAGCTGAGATTACTGGATTGCCCGTCTCTATCGTTCGTGTTTTATTTTTGTGGGTTTGTCCGGAGCGGCGCCAAACCGCCGTTTGAATGTCGCGCCCGGAAATTCCTCTCAACCGAACCTTTGGCTCCCCAGGGACTCTCTCCATGCCAACTTTATTTGCCAGGCACCGTCGCGCGATTGAGAACTCGGTGCTGTACGTCCTCTTTTTCTGCATCTACTGCATCTCGCTCAACTCGCTACCGGCAAAGCTTGAGCTGTTCGAGGAGTGGGCAAACTTCTACCTGCCCGACTTTGAGCGCGAATGGAAATTCATCATCGATCAGGCCCTCAGCATGCGGCCCAACGACAGCAACCAGTCGATCAACGCGCCGATCTGGTTCGTGTTCATGAAGGCTAGCCTGTACCTGTTCGACAAGACCTTCTTCGGCTACCGCTTCCCTTGCGTACTGTTGACGGCCTTTGCCCCTGTGCTGATGGCTGAGATCGTGCGCCGTTTCTTCCGCGCGAATCTTGCATTCGTTGCTGGCATCTTGCTGGGAGCAAGCCAGTACTCGCTCTCCTTCGGCCGCACCGGCGGCTACATTGGGCCCACGCTCTCGGTTGAGCTGGCGATAGTGCTGTTTGGCTTCTCAGTCGCTTTCGAGGGTCGCAAACGATCGTGGATTCCATTCACCCTGTTCCTGCTCATGGTTCCCTTTTTCTACTCGACGGTGCGCTACCTGTGCGCCGTTGGACTGATCCCGGTCGCCGTGAAGTTCCTCTTCAGTAAGGAGTTCAGGAAAGCGAACCTGCTTCCGGCCCTTGCTACCATGTCATTAATTATCGGCCTCGGACTGGCCCTTACAAAGGGGGGCAAGATTGAGGAGGCGCTCGTCTTTATATCCGCACGCGGCGAGCAGTTCCTCATCACCGACAAAACGGTCGGTGAAGGGTTCGAGGCGGAATCCATCCAGCCACAGCACCGCCTGAGCGGCGTGATGGGAGAGATGATCCCTCAGCGCCTCGGCGAGCTTCAGCAGTTCTACTGGGGCGGGCGAAGATTCTTCAATCACCGCTACTTCGTTCGCGAGCGAACTGGGCTCCTCCAGCCAATCCACAAGGTGTTGGTAGTGTGCATGCTTCTCGGAGTGGCGAGCTGCCTGGTGCAGGCACGCTCAAAGCCGCGGTACCTGATGTTGCCCATCTGGTCGGTGCTAGCCTGGGTTCCTCTCCTTGTCACTACCGGCATAACTGCCAACCGCATGTTGCTTGGCCTGCCAGCGGACCTGTTCATGGCGATGCTCGGCGTTTGTATTCCGCTCGATTTCGTCTCTCGCAGGCTGCCTGACCGCTTTAAGTGGGTTCCGTACACGATACTGTGGGCCGGAGTGGCGATAATTTCTTGGGATTCGGTCAGCGCGTACTTCCAGGATTACATAGACTTCCCGAACCTGTAGTAGCGCATAAGCTTCTCCAGGCTAGGAGGGTTCTTCGGCTCGGTAAGGCAGGGCAGTATGTTCAGTATTAGTTCGATTGTGCGCCGGGCAACGGCACCATCTCTTCCGTACGAGTGCGTCGGCAGTCAAGTCGGGATGCCACGCGCTGGCCTCGCCATCGGCCTACTGCTCGTAATGTCAGCGCTTGAGATCTTCTCTTTCACGGTAGGCGGCATCGCTGCTGTGGTGGCTAGCTACCTCTGGATTACTGTCGGCATTGGTTCCTTCGTAGTCATGTGCCGAGAGTACCTTCTGGCGCTTGCTCAGGACGCGCGCAAAGGCGCCTTCTGGGGCCTGTTGCCCCTGGCTGCAGCGATACCGATGTGCTTCTTTGAAATAAGCAGCTACGCGGCCCTAAACACAGAGTCGCTCTCTGAGCTGCAGCACACCATCGAAGAGTCGCGCAACGCCGACCTTGGGTACACGAGCGTCTTTTGGGTCTCATATCCGACCCGCTCGCTGCTGCTGAACCTCCTGCCCTCCTTCGTCCTCGGGCTCAACCCAACCGCGTACCGTCTTGGCTTTTCGCTGCCGATCCTGTTCGGAGCGATCTTCTTCTTCGCGGCCTGCCGCCGCTACCACGCTGCAAGCCGCTTCTCTTCTGCAGTGGCGGGGCTGATGTCCACCGCGATGTTCGCATATCCGACATTCTTCACAATCGGCCGCACCTTCGAGATGGCCGTGTCTGCCCTTAGTTTTGGGCTCTGGGCGATAGCAGCGGTAATGCTGTTTGCGGCACGGCCGTCGGCTGTCGGAGCGATCGTTGCAGCATGGTCTGTGTCCCTCCTCGCTGCGTCTTTTACGTCGGGCATGGCCCTTGTGGCGCTGCTGGTGCTCCTGCTCCTCGTCTGGGCTGTCCGGGCGTGGATGCGCGGCGAGCGGGGTATCTCGCGCCTGGTGCTTGCTGTTCTCGTCAACTGCGTAGTGGTCATGGTGTGCTTAAAGCTTGTGACCACCAATACAATTAAGCCGCGCCCAATTCCTTTCTCGGAGATGGTGACGAACTTCCAGCAGGCTCTCGACATGACGCTGTCGTGGTCAAAAGTCATCTTCTCGCCGAAGGCGCTCGTGTACCCGACACTTGTGGCTGCGCTCTTTGCGCTCTCTCTGCGCCTAGGAGTCCTGCCTGCTTTTCTCATCGTGTGGTGCTTGCCCGTTGTTTGGTCATCCATCAACATGCGCGGGAAGATCTCTCCTGAGCTTCCTTTTGCGCTCTACCGCACGCTAATCATTATTCCAGCGCTGCTGCTCGTGATGGGTCGCTCAATTCTCTGGATCACCGACCGGTTCCCTCGACTAACTCTGCCGTTACGGCTTGTCCTCGTGCTCATGGCTGTTGGAGTCGGCTTCATGGTTCGAGACACCTACCAGCTTCAGTCTGTGTTCTATCCGGCGCGCGCCCCGATGGGCCGCGAAGTTGTCGCAGAACGGATCATCCGTCTCGTGCCGGAAGCTGGGTACACGCCGCAGACGGCAGGCTGGGTGACTGATCGGATTAACGAGCGCGGCCT
>OMIG01000103.1 GCA_900299035.1 Pseudomonadota bacterium | reverse complement strand
TGGCACCCACAAGCCAGCCCTGATGTAGCCGCTCGCCGGACTACGTCAAGAAGCCCAGCACCTCTTGAAGGTGCTTAGCCTGAAAGGAAACGGTCCTCGACCCAACGGCTCCTCTGCTGGCGCCGAAGTGGCTGCTCGCCCCGGTCGTGAGCAGCGGAATCCTAGCTCGCTCCATGAGGTCTCTGATATGTGCCTCGGGCGGGGCTTTGAGAAACGTGTACGCTCCGTCAGCATCAGGGTCGTGTGAGGCGCCTTGGAGCAGTATAGCCAAGGTCTGTAGGTCGCCCTGTTCGCGCTGCATCGCCCGTTCAATAGCCACCAGGGTTCGCTGATCGCCGCGAGCTTCAAGCAGCTGGCGAGCTTCGAGAAGCAGCCGAGAAGGGCTTTCTCCATCGTGCATGCGCACCTTAAGCTCGTCCACCTCGGG
The DNA here is from genome assembly GCA_900299035.1 of Pseudomonadota bacterium. Lineage (GTDB taxonomy): Bacteria > Bdellovibrionota_C > UBA2361 > UBA2361 > OMII01 > OMII01. The sequence goes on along the minus strand of OMIG01000103.1, from coordinate 2,890 downwards.
TTGGGACAGCAGGGTCGGCGCCACATCGGCGCGTCTTTCCAGCACATAATCGGCTATAGGGTCCGAGAGGTAGAGGCTCTCCAGACACCGTCCGACCAGGGGATCCTGGTGGAGAGCTTCCACTCTCTCGATTTGAAATACCCGTTCCGAAAGCGGAGTCGCTGCGTTCCAGATCGCCTCGGCGGTCGAGGCGCTAGCGAGGTGCTCTTCGCGCATTTCCGAGCACAACGAGGGCGACTTGCTTCCCGAGGCGAGCTCCACCACGAGCTGGCGCAGGGGTAGGCGCGGGTCTGAGAGCTGCATTAGGTCCCCTAAGCCAAGAGGGGTGTAACGCTCCTTTAGGACGGAGAGGCATAGCGGTATCTGGCGGCGCAGGTCGGTGTGGCTGAGCAGCTCACGATTTCCGTCGGCAAGCGCCAGTAGCTCCCTTGCAATCGAGTCCCCCTGGTAGGAGAGCGCCCTTCTGACCAGAGAAGTAATTGGGTGACGCAACACCGCGTCCGATGCACGGTCGAGCGCTGCTGCGATGCTCGGGACGCGCGCAATCGCGACTGGCCCATGGAACGAGAAGCTGCCGAGCAGCGGCGAGACGAGCAAGACGTTGTTGCCCTGCGCCGACGGAGCCTCTGGCTTGGAGAAACCTCGAGAGACTGGCCTGGATAGCTCCTGCGCCCCTACAATGTGAAGCATTGGCTCGTCGCCTCGCACAAGCGCAACCGAGCGGTACAGCGCTGCCGCTGCAAAGAGGCTGGGAAGAAGGGGCTCAAAACGCCCGCCCGTCATCACGATTACGAGGTGGTTCACCTCACTCAGGTTAAGCGTCGGGGTTACCGTGGGTGCGAGCCGTTCGGGCGTCGGGGTTCGGCCTGGAGTTGGGGGTAGGGAAAACACGGCGGGGATAGTAGCAGAGCGGAAGAGAAAAAGCCGCAACAATCAATACGCTGCATCTTCCACAAGACAGGCGTGCCTGGCACCCGCTAGCGCGCAAAATTGAGGAATCGCTCGAGCTGACTGGCCTGAAAAGCGATGGTTGTTCGCTGGGCGCGCCCGGTTTTTGGGTCGACCAGCCACATGGTGAGGTGATCAACCATCGTGACTCCACACGCTGTCAGCGCATCAGCTAGGTTAGACTGCTCAGGATGCTTTACGAGGGTGAACACTCCATCGGCATCAGGCACGTACTGAGACCTATTCAGGATCGGCTCTAGAATCGAAAGGGGGCTCCGATCTCGGTCCCGGGCTAGCTCGATCTGAAGGTAGGTCGCCGTGTCTCCCCGCGCGTGCAGAATCTCCTCGACCTCTGCCAAGATGTCGCTTGGAGGCTCTCCGAAGCGTATTCGTTCAAGGAAGGCTGTGGCCTCTTTACAGGATAGGGCAGTTGGCCCTCTGTCTGGGTTCTTCTCGATTATGAAGTGCGCACGATCGTCAGAGCTGTAGAGGTCGATGAGGCAGCGCCGAACGAGGGCATCCCACTCTTTAGGTGGCGGCCCGTGGAGCTGAAAAACACCGGGCCGCAGCTCCTGAGCTTCAGCCCAGATGGAGCTCGCAACAGCGAGTGCGTCTGAGTACTCCGCTCCGTACTCTTGCACAAACTGTAGCGCCTGGGAGCCGGCCGAAAGCTCAACGATCAGGTGCTCAAGCACCTTGTTTGGGTCGATTGGCTCACGTCTCTCCCTGAGGGCCCATAGGCCGGTCTTGGTCTGTAAGGCGGAGAGGGCGCTCTGGAGCGAAACTTGGAGCGCAGCATCCGCAGGGCTCGGCCAGGTGCCTCGAGCCTTATTCAGGAGGTCTTGCACGGTTGGATCGGTCTTCGACCCTGCGAGCGTCTGTGCTAGGGGTGCAAGCGACGCGGCTGCAAGGGGATGCTGGCCAAGAGGGGGCGAGTCAGGTGTCAGGCCCGGCTTGCCCGCCAGCACTGCATCATTCACGAGGTACGTTCCTGCCAAAACAGCGAACTTGCGGCGAGACATCGCACTCGGAGCGAGAAGCAAGGTAGTCTCGTGCGGCCGGAGCGAGTCGAAATATGACAACGTGGTTTGGCCGTTGCACCAATTTGCGAGCTGCGTTGCGCCAAGCAGCTTGAGGGCGGGTGCGCTGCCGCGTTCGAGAGCAACCGCTCGGTGAATAGCGGCAACCGCCATCACGTTTGGAAGCGCCTGTTCGAGACGGCCCTGCGGCACGATGAAAAGAATGGTGTTCACCTGCGCCAGCTCGACCTTAGCAGAGGGGAGACGGGTGTCCGACAGGTCTAGGGGGCGCTGGCTGTCAAAGGAAGGAGTAGGTTCCACGCGGAGCAGGATAGCAGGGATTGGCAGCCAATAAACATATGCGTCTCGACTGGTGTGCCGCAAAGAGTAATTGTGGGATACTGCGGACATGCCGATTAAAAAGGGCAAAAAGAGGCCACTACACGAGCGGCTCGTTGCAGATGGGCTGGCTCCAGACAGAGCGGCCGCTGAAGCCGAGATCCTGGCAGGCCTAGTTCGCGTAAATGGGGAGCGGGTCGACAAAGCTGGCACCCCCGTTTCAGATTCGGCTCAGGTGACTGCTGAAGGGAAGCGGCTGCATGTAGGGCGAGGTGCCCTCAAGCTAGAAGAGGCGTTTGCTAAGTTCTCAATTGATTGCACAGGAGCCGTGTGCGCGGATGTCGGCGCTTGCACAGGGGGTTTTACGGAGGTGCTCCTCAAGCAGGGAGCATTGAAGGTCTTCGCGATTGATGTCGGCTACGGTGATCTCGACTGGAAGATTCGTTCTGACTCGCGAGTGGTCGTGATGGAGCGCACGAATGCGAGGCACCTAGAGTCGCTGCCGGAGCCGGTGTCTTTCGTTGTTATCGACGTGTCATCTATCTCGCTCGACAAGATCTTGCCGGTCGTCGCGCGCTGGATGC
>OMIG01000102.1 GCA_900299035.1 Pseudomonadota bacterium | reverse complement strand
TGTCGGAGAATTTACAAGCTCCAGTGACTCTCCAGCTTGCACAAACCGGGGCTTTGAGAATGGGATATCCACGGTCTCGTAGGTGTAGAGAGACCGAAAGATAGAGCCGTTTCGCTTTACATTCTCTGCCTGGAAGCCAAACAGGACGAGGCTTGGGCGAGCGTGCTCCTTTACTGCCCGCCAGCGCAGAAGAGCCTGGTCCATTCCGTATGCGCCGAGCGCAAAGTTCTGTACGGCTTTTTTCCCAGACCAGCTTTCCTGAAGGCGGGCTCCTATTGAGTCTCTCCAGTGGACCCCTGTGCCGTGCATTGTCGAGTCACCGAACAGTGCCACCGCACCATCGTGGCCACTGCTCTCTGGCTCACTCTCCCCAATTCGAGCTCCTGCCGCGTTGTATCGATACATCCCATCAGCCGAGACACTATCGGGCTTCGGCGACCAGCCCAGGGCCGCATCGTAGCGGATCACCATGTTTGGGTCCTGCTCGTAGCGCCCAATCGCTGCCTCCACCTGGGCAACTGGAACTTTGAGCGGCAGGCACGGCGCACCGAAGAGGAACACAGCGCCATCGGGAGTAATGGTGCTGAAAAGGCGAAGGAGCAGCTCTGCAAGGCCGAGAGCCACAGAGAGGCCGAAAGCGAAAGGGAGAAGTCTGTTACGAGTGAAGGCTCTCACGAGCGACCCCAAGTTTCGGTCCGCATGCCGCAAAGGCAGCGCCACGGAGGAGTATCACATTCTCTCTACAGCGCCACCAGACTTCCTTTCTTGAGTAGCTCACCGTACAGCTTCGTGCCTCGCGCAAGACCCACAGAGGACGCGCGGCTGCCTCGATGCTACTCTTCGGCGCCTGGGCTCGTTCCTCGATACTCGTGAAGCTTGTTGCGCAAGGTGCGGATGCTAATGCCGAGCAACTTCGCGGCTTCGGTTCGATTGTTGTTGGTCGTGCGCAGGGTCTCAAGGATGAGAGCCTTCTCCATGTCATGCACGGTCGTTCCAGACCGGATGAGGAGCCCCGAGGCACTCGACGAGATCGCCGATGGGCGCTCTACAACCTTCTCAACCATGTCATGAATGCTGCGTGCCCTTGGCTGTTCTGAAGTCATCACCTCGAGAGGCTCTGCTGCGCCCACGGAGAGCAGAAAGTCAGACTGGCGTAGCGTCCCTCCTCGACACAGGATAGCAGCCCGCTGGACGGCATTTTGCAGCTCGCGAATGTTGCCGGGCCATGAGTGAGTGAGCAGTGATTGCAGCACATCCTCAGGGAGCAACCCAGCGTTGTCGCCGAGGTACTGTCGCATAAAATGCTCAGTTAGCAGCTTGATGTCAGACGCGCGCTCTCGGAGCGGTGGCAGCGTGAGCGGAATAACATTCAGGCGGTAGTACAGGTCAGAACGGAACTTGCCCTCGCGGACACTCTCCTCCAGATTTCGGTTCGTGGTAGCGAGCACGCGAACGTCAATCGCGACAGGGTCTTTTCCTCCAACGCGGTCGACTTCCCGCTCCTGCAAAACTCGCAGCAGCTTCGCCTGAAGCGCTAGGTCCATCTCGGAGATTTCGTCCAGGAGTATTGTCCCCCCGTGCGCCAACTCAAACTTCCCGATCTTCCGGGTCTGCGCCCCAGTAAATGCTCCCTTCTCGTGCCCGAACAGCTCGCTCTCGAGAAGACTTGCTGGCAGGGCTGCGCAGTTCACAGCCACAAATGCCTGCTGGGAGCGCGGGCTGCTGGAATGAATGAAGCGTGCGATGAGCTCTTTGCCGGTGCCTGACTCGCCCTGAATGAGGACTGTTGCCTCGCTTCTCGCTACCGCTTCAGCGACTTCAAGAACCCGAATCATCAGCGGGTCGTTAGTCACAATCGGACGCCCTCCTCGCTGCTGGGCGAGCTGTCGCCGAGAGTCCTTTGCTTCAGGTGTGAGACAACGCTCAACCGTACGCTCAAGGTCCTGCGATGAAAACGGCTTCGTAATGAAATCCGAGGCCCCACTCTGCATTGCTTCGACTGCCTGGTTGATGGTGCCGTAGGCCGTAATCATTATTACTGGAGTGTCCATGCCACGCTTCTGCATCGCTGCGAGAAGCTCCAGCCCTGACATCTCAGGCATCTGCTGGTCGGTTAGGACGAGGTCGAAAGTCCCCTTTTCGAGCTGCTCGAGTGCGACGGCGCCATTCGGGGCAACAACGAGCTCGTACTCCTTGCGCGCGAGGCAGGTGCTTATAGCAAGCTGCATGTGTGGATCGTCGTCTGCGATGAGGATTCGCGCTTGGGTAGATTGGGCAGCGCGCTCTGCCTTGTCGTTGGAAGGGTTGTTAAGGTCCATACTCACTCTCCTTTGCTTACTTTTTTCCTCTTCTCGGCAAGACGATGGCGAATTCCGCTCCGGCTCTATTGCAAGCCGCGATGGTGCCGCCGTGTCCTTCGATAATTCTCTTTACAATCGATAGCCCAAGCCCGGTGCCTTCGCGGCGGCCGGACGCAAATGGCTCAAAGAGCCTCGGCATTACCTCTTCGGAGATTCCTGGGCCGTTATCCGACAGGATGATGCGGACTCCGTCCGTTGCCTCGTCATCGGAAGCCAGAATAGAGACCGTTCCTGCAAACGAGGTAATCTGAAGGGAGTTGGTGATCACGTTGTAGAGGCACTGCCGTAGGGCATTATCGTCAGCGATGATGAATGGTGAGCCGCTCAGCTCCAGCGTTATGGTCGCCTTTGGCCCGTACAGGCTGTCAAAGTGGTGCCTAACCTCTTGCAGCACGGAGTGCAGGTTAATCGGCCCAAGACTCAGCTTGTTGTGCTTTGCGAAGTGCAGCACGTTAGAGACAACGTGGTTCAAGCTGTAGACACTCTTCTCTATCTCCTCAGCCAGCGACAGTGCCGCCGGCCTATCGGCGACGTCGCTTTTGAGCATCGAAAGAAAGAGCGTTATCGCGCCGAGCGGATTCCGCACTTCGTGCGCGAGCGCTGCTGCTGTTTCTCCGAGCATAGACAGCCGTTCAGCGCGCTTCACCTCTTCTTCTTTGCGCTGCAGCTTCGCCTTGAGATCTTCGACCTCTTGAAGAATTGATGCATGCTGAATCTCAAGCCGTGAGCTGCTTTCATTGAAGCGCTCGATCATCTCGGCGAGTGCTGATGCAGACTGCGGCTGAGGCGCCTGCTGCGGCACGCTCGGGGACTTCAGCTGGCTCAGGTTAGGCATTCTCATGGCCGCTGCGCCTCCGAGTCCTTCTTCCACTCCGCCTGCTCCAGCGCTGCCTGCATAAGCACAAGCCAGGGATCAGAGGGAGGGTACTGCTTCTGGGTGTCCGCGAGCACATCTCTCGCTGCCGAGACATCTCCCTTGGACAGCGCGACCTGCAGCAGCCCGTAGTGCCCCCAGCTATCGGCAAAAGCCTCTGGGTACTCAGCTCTGCCCTTCTCTATCCAGAATCTAGCGCGGTCTGCTTGGTGAGTATCAAGAGCGATCGTCGCCAAGAGCCGAACGGTGGCTGGAGCACGCTCATGGTCAGTTGGTATGGCTTTGAGGTGTTTTTCCGCGTCGGAAAAGCGTCCAAGCTTCATCTCGACCGTGCCAAGGTAAAAGTGGATCTCTGGCTTGTCACCGCCTGCTGCATCAGAGAGAGCAGCGGACAGCTTTTCTGCGGCCGTGCTGAGCGAGCCTTCGCGCGCCAGGGCCTGCCCCCACAAGAGGTATGCTCGGCCGCGGAGCGGCGACGATGAAGGAAGGAGCGAGATCGCCTTCTCTGCAAACAGGGCAGCTTCAGCGTACTTCTCTTCCTGAAACTCAATTACACCGCGTGAAAGCGTCAAGCGAGCCCGCAAATCGGCAGAGAGGCTGTCATCTCGGAGGATTGAGTCAAATGAGTCTGCCGCTTTTTGGTTCAGCCCCAGAGCCCAGGCGCTTTTCGCGGCGGCCACTCGCGCCTCCGGCGAGACGGTCCTGTGAGGCAGCAGCTCATACATGGCTAGCGCTTTCAGGAAGTCTCCCTCTGCCGCGAGCCGCTGGACATCCGCAGAGTGTTGACCCTCCGCTGGAGCCTGCACGAACAGCAGCGCAACAGCGACTGCTGCGGATCTCCTCACTAGTCTGCAAATCGGGTGGCTTTTCATAGAGATGCCGCTCGCTAAACTACTTTCCTAGGCTGTCGCTTCATCCGAAATCACAGTCATCTCGATCTGTGCCTGAAGGCCCTTCTTCTTTATTTTTTCAACCAGCGTCGTGCGGTTCAGCCCGAGAAGCTTCGCCGCGGCTTTTTTGTTGCCGCCCGTCTGATTGAGAGCCGTAGAGATCAAGCGATTCTCGTACTCCTCAATGAGGGCATTAAAATCAACTCCTACATCCGGGAGGGTAAGCTCAACAATGTGCGTGACTCCCCGTTGCTGCGTCTCATGCATGTGAGGGGGCAGCTGGCCTGGATCGATGGTGCCGTCATCGCTCAAGATCGATACCCGCTCGATAAGATTCTCAAGCTCTCGCACATTTCCCGGCCAGGCGTACCTATTGAAGATTTCCAGCGTGGCCTCACCTAACAGGAGGGCAGGCTTGCCGAGCTCCTCTGCTTGGCGCCTCATAAAATGCTCCGCGAGCAGCTGGATATCACCTACCCGCTCCCTGAGGGGAGGCAGGCTGACCGGAACAACCTGGAGACGGTAAAAGAGGTCTTCGCGAAAGCGTCCTGCTTTCACTTCTTCGGCGAGGTCCTTGTTTGTGGCGGCAATGACGCGCACGTCTACGTCGATTGACTTCGTCGAACCAACTGGATCTACCTTCCTCTCTTGGAGCACGCGGAGCAGCTTTACCTGCAGCTTTGGGCTCATCTCCCCAATTTCGTCGAGGAAGATGGTTCCTCCGTCAGCAAGCTGGAATCGCCCGACTCTGCTCGCTACAGCTCCAGTGAAGGCGCCTTTCTCATGCCCGAACAGCTCGCTCTCAAGAATATCCTCAGGAATCGCTCCGCAGTTGACTGGCACAAGCTTTCCGCCACGGCCACTGAGGGAGTGAAGGGCGCGAGCCACCAGCTCCTTTCCTGTACCGCTCTCTCCGAGTATCAGCACTGTTGAGCGAGTCTTTGCGACCTTCTCAACGACCCCAAAGATCTTTTGCATCTCAGGGCATCCGCTGAGGATGTTTAAGAATGCCGTCGCAGTTGATGCTCGCGGTGTCCTGGGGGCCGCTAGCGAGGACAGAGAATCGCTTTCGGCAGAGAATGCTGTTGAGTAAACCATATGATGAACCTTCCTTAGTCCTGGGCTGAAACGCCGCCCCGAAGCTGAACTGCTAGGCGGGGCGCTATTTCAGGCTGACGGCAACCTTCCTTAGTCACGCAAAGCTGAGCGGTGGCTCAGTCGCGCGCTGTCACGGAATTGGCAATGTCCGTACCATCTCCAGCTTCCAATGTTAGATTCTTGACTTTTCAAAAGGGGCTCATCTCTTTTCAGGCAGAGATTTCCCATCATTTCAGTCGGTTGCGAGGTCCGTCGTAAAAAATTTTGACACTCTCGGCACATCTGCACGCGCATAGGGATTCAACAGCGCCAGCCATCTGGCTGTACAGTTTTCGGACAACAGAGCTGATACTGATTGCGTAGCGCGGGAGAAATTTTGCCTAGGAGAAGTATATGCGGGCTAATTAACGATCGTGGGCGCGTCTGAGATCAGAAGATCTCTAAGGGCCAGTCCAAGTGATGCCCTGAACGAGTCGGCCATGGATTCGATGTGGCCATTTTGCACATGAATCACTGTTTTGTAGCAGATTCGCTTGTCATTGAACTCAAGGCCGGCATGAAAGAGCACTGCCTGTCGCGCCTCAAACTGCAGGATCATCTGCTCTACGGTCGGCAGCCAGATGTAGGTTGAGCGCAATTCATCCGGGGTCATTCCCTGCGGATCGACGAGAATCGCTATCGGGCTTCGGCCGTCTCGGTCAGCAACTTCGTCTCCGACCTCCGGGTGCCAAAGGAGTCCCGCTACCTCGAGATCTTGCGCCACATAAATAAAACGGTCTGTCAGTACTGTTGCTTTGGTCACAGCAGTCCTCTTTCCCCTCGACTTCGGGATCGTCAGAGAGCCCCAATCCCTTTAGTCTTGGGAGCTCTTACGCTCTTATAGTATTGATGCTTGGAGGCTCCCGAGAGGATCCGGCTTTCTAACGTACTGAAAATGCTGGCAGGTCGTACGAATTGTACGTAGCGTGAGCCAGCCCCCTCCTATGCGACCAGGGCCTTGTCATGCGCGCCAGTCGTCGGGGCGGGAGTCAGCCGCTATGATGATAGTCAGCACCAGCAATCCGATCACAACCAGGCTGATAACGATGAGCTTGAAGAAGAACACCATCAAGATGCCCAGGAGAAAGCCTAGCGCTGCCGCCTTTTCCCCTTGATCCTGCGCGAACGCCCGAACGGACTGAATTTTACCGCCGAAATAGCTCTTCCACTCGTCACCGCTGCGCGAGTAGACAAAAGCTTTGAGCTTGTTCCAAACCTTTACGGCGGATGTTTTAATGTCTGAGAGCCTCAAAGATGCTCCTTTTCTTTGCCGTGCCTGCAAGAGTATAGTTTCCCAGCGCTGGCGATAAGACAAGATGCGTTGGCGATGCGCGTTGTTTCGGCTTTTTACCCTTCGAGAGGACCTTCATGAGAAACTATCTTTTCGTGTCCGTAACCAGCGTTCTGATGGCCGCTTCGCCGGCCTTTGGCGCCGATCTAGAGAAGGGCAAAGCTCTGTTCGCGGCCCGCTGCGCAATGTGCCACGGTGAAAAGGGCGCCGGGGATGGCCCGGTAGCTGCCACCATTCCAGAAGGCCAGAAGCCAAGAAACCTCACTACGGGCGCAAATAAGTATGCGACCGATGACGCCAAGCTAGCCGAGCTGCTCGCAAAGGGGGGCGCGGCTGTCGGCCTGAGCGTCATGATGCCGCCCCAGCCCGACCTCAAAGCTCAAGACATCCAGGACCTCATCGCGTTCGTCAACTCTCTCAAAAAGTAGTTCCGGCAACGGCCCCGTGGCAAAGCATTCCTCCGAAAGCCAGTCGTACGCTTCTCTTGGCGCTTCTTCTGCCAAGGCCGGAATCCTTGCAGCGGTAGGGGAGCACGCCGAGAGCAGATACTTCGCATCTCCTCTCGCAGATCCATTCGGTGACCCCGACCGTGCGTTCTTCCTGCATGCTGATGGCGCCGGCACGAAGAGTATCGTCGCCTACCTGATGTTCCGCGAGACGGGCAGCGTGTCGTGGTTTAAGTCCTTGGCTGTTGACAGCCTGGTCATGAATCTGGACGACGTCGCCTGTTCCGGCGGCCTCTCGGGGCTCGTGCTGAGCAACACCATCGGAAGGAACCGGGGACTCATTCCAGACGGCGCTATTCAGGCGATTATTGAGGGCTACCGCGAATGTGCCGCGTTGCTGATGGCCGAGGGCATCTCCATCCAGCTTAGCGGCGGAGAGACTGCCGACATTGGAGACCTTGTGCGGACGCTAGTAGTTGATTCTACGCTCAGCGCTCGAATACGCAAAGATGAGCTTGTCGATGCCTTCAAGGTTGTGCCTGGCGACGTGATTGTCGGCTTCAGCTCAACTGGCCAGTGCCGCTACGAGTCTCGGCCAAACTCGGGTATCGGCAGCAACGGGCTCACCCTCGCGAGAAACGTAATGCTCACACGGTCTCTCGTCGAAAAGTATCCCGAGGTGGCTGACCCGGCGATTCCAGCTTCGCTGGGATACCGCGGGCCACATGGAGTGTCGGACGAAATCCCAGGGCTTGGCATGACAGTTGGAGAATCGCTGCTGTCTCCAACTCGTACGTATGCTCCCCTCATTCTTGCCATGTTGCGCTCGTTTCGGGACGGGATTCACTCCCTGGTTCACTGTACGGGCGGAGGGCAGACTAAGATTAAGCGATTTGGAAGAGGCGTTCGATTTGAAAAGACCTCTTTCTTCCCGGTGCCCCCTATATTCTCGGAGATCCAACGATGCGGAGAGATTCCTTGGAGCGAAATGTACTCCGTCTTCAACATGGGGCATCGACTCGAAGCGTGCGTGCCCGCGACTTTAGCGGGAGAGCTGATTGGGCTCGCCTCGACTTTCGGGATCGACGCGCAGATCGTGGGGCGGGTAGCCGCCAGCAAAGGCCCGAATGAAGTCGTGATCGACTCGCCACATGGCACCTTCAGCTTCTAATGACCGCTTCTTCCTCTAACCCACACTACTTCGTGGCCCTCAGCAAGTCTCTGGGAGACGCATTCTGGGCGCGGGCGCGGGCATTCCCCGATGAGAGCCTTTTTCGCTCGGCAGTCTCTTCGTCTCCAGTGAGCGCAAGAGAGTGGAGAGAAGAGTCGTACGCGTCTGCGATGCCGAAGGTTGCCAGGCTATCGCATTTTCTTCAGTCGCTCGGCGTCGGCCCGGGCACTCCCGTGGCTATCTTGAGCCAAACTCGTTACGAGTGGATCTTGGCAGATCTCGCAATACAGACGATTGGCGGGATCACAGTGAGCATCTACCAAAGCCAACAAGCTGCCGACGCCGGCTTCGTCTTGTACGAC
>OMIG01000101.1 GCA_900299035.1 Pseudomonadota bacterium | reverse complement strand
GTTTTCAAGGAGCTCAGGCAGAATGTACTCAAGTAGGCCTGTGTCTCCGAGAAGCGAAAGAATAGTCAGGAAGCATCCAGAGCAGAAGTCCTTCTTGATCTCATCGAAGACTCGAACTTGCGAGCACTGGGTTAGCCACGACGAGTGCTCAAGAATAGCGCTCCAGCACGAGGGCTCGATGCTAAAGCCGTTTCTCGCGGCATGGCGCACGACGCGCAGCATTCGTACAGGGTCCTCCTTGAAGCGCAGCTCGGGGACGCCGATAACCCGTACCACGCCACGCTGGAGGTCTTCCATCCCGCCGACGTAGTCGATGATCTGCATCGTTGCAACGTCGAGGAATAACCCGTTAATGGTAATGTCGCGGCGCACCGCGTCGGTGCTCTCGGTGCCGTAAATGTTGTCACTCGTGACGGGAGAAGGCTGGGGCGCCTGGCCTTGTTCTCCTTCCACAGGCTCAGACCACTCAACGAGATCTCGAAAAGTTGAGACCTCTATCGTCTTGCCGTGGCCGAAGAAGATGTGGGCAAGCTTAAAGCGCCTGCCGATGATTCGGCAGTTTCGGAAGAGGGACTTGATCTCCCTGGGAGTTGCGTCGGTTGAGATGTCGAAGTCTTTTGGTTTCTTGCCGAGCACGAGGTCCCGAACGCCGCCGCCGACCACGTAGGCCTTGAAGCCTGCTCGCTGCAGGCGGTACACGATCTTTCGCGCATCCTCGTCGATCTCGCTTTTGCGAATAGGGTGCTCGTCAGGCTCGTACACCGCGCACTCGGCGTTGTGCTCCTCTGCCGTGGCGGTTTCTGTTCGGTCTGATGCGGCCATTACAACTACACAAATCCCTGCGCCCCCACCCTGAAGTCCTGATCTGGTCCTCGGACATCAAGTAATTCAAGACATTTAGGCGCGACTCTAATACCTGTTGAGTGTATGAGGGTCAGCCCGAATTCTCAAGTAAACCGAGCCTGAAAGCCCGTGGGAGTTTCGGTTGTGAGCCGTGGTTTTAGGCACGCTGACCTGCGCACTGCCGCAATTAGTTCGTTATTACAGGGCCTTAAGTTGTGCTAGGCCGAATGGGGCTGAACTACTGCTCAAGAAATCCCGCCTTTTCTCCGAATCTCTCCTACAAGGGCTTGGTTCGGCGCAGAGCCGAGACAGTAGGCCCGAAGACGAAGGTTTCAGTGGGCAGTTTTGCAGGCCTTTTGCAGTTAATCCCAGGTTCGACTGGGAGCCTCTTCTTGAAAGGATTCACGAAGGGGGCGGTACCGACAGCAGTAAGCAGCCGATGGGAGCCCATAAGGGGCATGAACCGCGCTGCCATTACTCATGGAGGAGCACTGTATGGCTAGAGCTGTATTCCCTCACGAGATCACTGACCCAGATTTCCAGTGGCTCATCAATACCTACTGTGAGAGCCACCCAGGCTCATTCCGGCTCGACTCAAACTGTTTGCCGGTCGTCATCATCACAGGAAATGAGTCGCTCAGCGACAGTGGCAGCGCATTCCAGCAGGACCCGCTACTAGCTCTACCGCCTGGCTCAACTGACGAGGCTGACCAGTCTCCGCCTCCGAAGAAGTAGCGTCCGGGAAGCTTCCGTCGTTCCGGCACAGGCCTGGTAGCCGGCGTGGCCAGATAGGTCCAAATATAATCAAATCAAAAAATTGACGGTGTTTGTTTGCCTAAATCTAGACAGGAGAAAGCAGGCTATTCGAACGAGTCTCGCTCTATGAGCAGCTCTCCGTACGACTCAGGTAGCACGTCGCAGGCGTAATTAATTTTAAGCGGATTAGAGAGCGAGCCGTCACACTGAACGAAGTACTCAGCGGGATCCGGGCGGGCTACAAACGGGCCCTTGTTACGCTGCGCAAAACGGAGCTCCTTCTGAGCCATTACTCGCGCGTCCTTCGCATCCCGAATGGAAGAGAGCACCCAAACCGTTCCCGAAAAAAGTGCCGTCACGAGCACAGCGAGCCCAAACAGAAGGAACTCGGCCTCGCCCTTTTGGCCGCGCTTTGATGCGTATTGAGATCTGATCAGTTGCTGCGACATCTAAAAATCCTGTGTCACGAAAGCCACTCTCCCCAGGGTAACTCGCCGGGTCGATGACCGCGTATTGCTTTTAAGAGGTTATCGGAGGTACCTGTCGGTTTGTGACTTTAGTCGAACAGCAACTAGATCGAGTAACCATCTGATATTAATGGCTATTTAGGCAGGCTAGTTATTTCTGGCGGTTGCGGCCTGGTCGGCGTGAGTACAAACGACCCAGGCAGTATTGGGGGCGTACTGACGGCCGCACAGGAGCTTTTCGACGGCGTGGGCGTGAGTTTCGGTCAGGCCCGCATAGGGCAGCTCAAGCAGCACAACGCTTGGATTCCTTGATGACTGGCTCTCGAGCGCTGCCAGGAGAATCTGCATCCTCCTTCGCTCTGAGAAGCTCAGAAGACAGAGGGGCATGCCGAGAGGCACGCGCTCAAGGCCCAACAGATTAACCAACTCCAGAACGCGGCTGCTCTTGGGAAGAGCTCGTAGCACGTCTGCCATTGCGCTGAAGGTGGAATTTAGAATCTGTCCCATCGAGAGGCCGCGAAACACGATCTTCACGGCCTCGCCTCGGAAGCGAGAGCCTTCGCACTGGTCGCAGCGCGAAGCCAAGGGGCGCGCAAGCCCTGGCGCAGATTCAAGCAGCACCCCGAGACCAGCACAGCGAGGGCAAGCTAGCCCTTCCTCCGAGCGAGTGCGCAGCGCGAAAGCCTTGGCGCTGCGTCCAAGGGTTCTGGCGCCGATAGATGACGCGACTAGCCGAGCCAGAGGATCGTACAGCCCCAGCTCCTCCGCCACTGTTTTCCGTTTTAGGCTGAAAGAATCGAAGACACGAATCGCTGAGATAGAGGCAGGCCCAAGCGGCTCGATCGAGCCCAGCCCAAAAGCGACCGACGACAGCGTGTCGGCTGAGTAGGCTGGAAGAGCGGTGACGCCGAGGTGCAGCTCTGCCTGCGTGCCGAGGAATTGAGCAATCGCTACTGGCGCGCCCCTTTTGGCGTCGCTACCCCAGTGTTCCGTAACGTGGCAGTGGCTACTCAAGGAGTGTCCGACCAGCACCGTCGGAGCCGTCGCGGCTCGAGAGGCGAGAGCACGTTCGAGCACCTCGACTGTCGGTTTGGAAATAACTCCGTGAGGGAGGTCAATCAGGGCGAGCCCTTTACTGGGAAGGAGGCATTTCGCAGCTGCTACAGCAGCGAGGGCAGGAGTCGACAGGTTCCGGACCTGTATGCCGAGTTGGCAGCGGCCGAGCCCCAGGCGCTTTAGGAGGTCTCGGAGCTCCTGCGGAATAGCGGCCTCAAGCTCGACGGGAAACGGATCTGCATCGAAGGTAAGACTGAGAGCCTCGCGCAGCGAGAGGGCCCCCAGTCGAAGCCCTAACTCAAGGGGGCAGTCAGTCGCGAGTTGCGCCCCTCGCGAGACGAGCGACTGAACTTTCTTTGCGCTAACAGTTCCGGTCGAAGCTCCGCATGCTGGACATACGCCGGGAATTGCCAGCCGAAGATGGGCACTGCCCGAATCCGCATTGAGGCATGCTCCGCGGATCTGCCAAGCACTCTGCAGCACCGGCATGAGGGCATTGATCATTTTCTCATCGACGACTCCGGCATCGATGCGGACGCTAAGCTCCTCTACTGTCGTCCGTGCAGCCTCGAGCCCCATATTCTCTGCCCATTCGAGAAGCTCTTCGTTGACGCTGCGCACGCAGATCTCTACAGCTTGGCCCCTGAATCGGTCGAGCAGCTCTAAGCACATGTCATGGGGCCGTAAGAAGAGCTTGATTGGCGCCGAGCATGACGGGCAGTCGACCAGTGACGCTCCGCAGAAGGCTTGTGCCATGGAGTCTTGCCGCGAAAATAGCGCCAGCAAAGTTTCTTCTGAGTCCGCGATTTGCGCCGCGTCAGTAAAATGGGCCTGGAGATCTCCGGGTATATGCCCCCGCTGCCGCAGGGGCCGCGGAATAGCTCCCTCGCGAAGAGTGCCAACCACAGCCTGTGCGGCCTGAACGTGGTGGGCTAGGCCGTCAATCCACACCAAGCTTCCGCCAGGCTCCGGGGCCTTGCCAGAGAGCTGCTGATGCGGCGGGATGGAGATGCTCGTTCGAAGCACTCCCGATGACTCAGAGAGTTCGCCAGCCGCACAGTCGCGGAAGAATGCAGTTGCCGAGAAGGCTTCAGTGACTACAGAGCGTAAGCCTGAGGGGCCAGACATCTGCCCCTACCGCGACAGGCGCGCCTTGATGTCCTCAATGCGGTCGATGACAGCTTTCTTGTACGTCTCAAGCAGCGCCGGGGACTCTGCCTCGAAGCGCATCACCAACACCGGCTGCGTGTTTGACGCTCTCACGAGCCCCCAGCCCTTTTCGAAGGTCACCCGAACGCCGTCGATTGTGTCGACCTTGTGCTCGGGGAAGGCTGACTGAGCCTCCTTTGCGATCTGGAACTTGATCTCCTCAGGGCAGTCGACGCGAATCTCAGGCGTGGAAACCATTTGCGGCAGGCCCGAAAGCAGGGACGACATAGGTCCGGAGTGCTTGCTGACTATCTCTGCGAGGCGCGCGGACGAGTACAGCGCATCGTCGAAACCGAAGTAGCGGTGCTTGAAGAAGATGTGCCCGCTCATCTCACCGGCGAGGTCGCCGTGGGTTTCCTTGAGCTTGCTCTTGATGAGTGAGTGCCCGGTTTTCCACATTATGGCATTCGCGCCGCGGCTCTGGAGGTCGTTGAACAGCAGGCTTGAGCACTTCACGTCCCCGATGATCGTTGCGCCTGGCTTCTCGGCGAGGATCGCACGTCCGTACAGGAGCAGGAGCATGTCACCGAACACCACCTCGCCGCGCTCATCGACAACACCGATGCGGTCCGCATCGCCGTCCCAGCCGATTCCGAAGTCGGCTTTTTCCTCCTTCACTTTCTGAATCAGGGCCTGGATATTTTTAAGCACGGTCGGGTCCGGGTGGTGGTTGGGGAATCGGCCGTCTGGATCGCAGTAGATCTCCACAACCTCCACGCCCAGGCCCCGCAGAACTGCTGGGCCAACCATTCCGCCGACGCCGTTTCCGCCATCGACAACTACCTTGAGCTTTCGGCTGCCCATGTGAGGCTTAGAGTTCTCTATGAGGGCATCGATGTACTCCTGGCGAACATCGAGCTTTGAGATAGCCCCGCGCTTGGCCGCGACTGGCTTGTTGAGCACGCGCTCACAGCGGATTTTAAGGTCCTGAATGTCGGCGCCTGAGAGCGTTTGCTTGCCGAGCAGGATCTTGAAGCCGTTCATGTCAGGAGGATTGTGGCTGCCTGTGACCTGAATGCCGCCGCCCAGGTCGTGAGAGAAGACCGAAAAGTAGAGCTGGGGCGTCGGGCCCATGCCGGTCATGACTACGTCCAGCCCCTCGTCGGCAAGCCCTTCGGCGAGAGACTGGGCATACTCAGGCGAGCTCAGCCGGCAGTCGTGGCCAACGCCGATGCGGTTCATCTTGTTCTCGACGGCGAGCGTGCCGTAGGCACGGCCCAGGACGCGCGCGAACTCGGGGGTGAGCTCCGTTCCGACGGTGCCGCGAATATCGTACTCACGAAAGATGACAGGGTTAATTTTCATACAGTCTCCTTAGCCTAAAGTTTTTTGTCGACAGAGTGGTGCTTGTAGAGGTCATTAATGAAGAAGGAGGACATCCGTTCCTGGCTCTTCTGTTTTTGGAGGGAGGCCTTGACCTCTTTGCGGACGGCTTCCTCACGCGCTTCCTCGTCATCATCGATCGCCGAAAAGCGTTGCTCAACAAAAAAAATCTGGGCGCCCCGTTCGCTTCGTAGGGGAGCCGTTCGCTGCCCTGCTTCAAGGGGATATACCGCCTCCAAGATTTGGGGGCTCAGGTCGCTCTCCGCCAGGACCCCGAGCGAGCCCCCTTCGGCCGAGTTCGGGCCGTCTGACAGCCTCTTCGCGACCTCGGGGAAGGGATCGCCTGCGTCAAGGGCGGCGAGAACTTCGGCAATCTTAGTCTCAATCTGCTCCTGATTGCGGCCCTCGGCGGCAATTGAAATTACGAGCAGCTTGAGAGCCGTGCCGGATTGGGAGAGTTCTGGGTGCGCCGCGATGTACTCATCTATTTCGCCGTCGCTGACACTAACCCCGCCGTGCATCATTGAGGACATGAGCTTAGTCCTAATAATGTCGAACCGGATCTGGTTCCTGTAGCTTTCGATAGACTGCCCCTCTTTCTTGAGAGCCACCTCAAATTCGGGCCGAGAGAGGGAGTTGCGGCTCGCAACCTCGTTGATGTAGTCCTCGACCTCCTCTGGACTGATGGTGATGCGCTTGGCGGCAGCCTCGAGCTCCACGAGCTTCTCAAGGATCATTGAGTCCAGGACCTTGAGCGCCTCCTGGTCCTTGGAGGCCTCTTTGAAAGAGAGCTTTCCCGGAGGAGACAGGCGCATCGACAGCTCGCTGAGGGTAATCGGCTTGTCGTCTACAGAGGCAACGATGGCGTCAAGGACAATCTCCTGGCCTGGCACCTTGGCCGACTCTAACGAACCCTTTTCCGGGGCAGCGAGCGCGCCGCAGGGGACGAGGACCGGGAGGAGGGCTATGGCAGCGAGAGCCAAGTGGCGCATAGCTGGGGATGTTAGTAGGTCCACCACCTAGGGGCAAGGCTACGTCACTCCCACAAATGCGACCTTTTGGAGCACGTCTGTAACGGTGCGGATGAGATCCGGCAGGCTCATAGACTTATGCTCTTTGAGCAGGATTGAGAGGGTGTTGCCGCGCCCGAATCGGTAAAGGCTCGGGTGCTGCTGCACGAGGCCGAGAGCCTTGAGGCCGTCCACTCTAGTGTTCTGGGTGGGCTTATGGCCGTCTCGCAAGAGCGCGAGCGGGCTGAAGGTGAGGGAGGCCTTCTCAGGGGTCACTTCGGACTTAACCACTCCATAGGAGCGGAGCAGGCCCCGGTAGCGCATGAGCAGGAAGAGGTTGTCGACCTCCTCTGATGTGGGGCCGAAACGGTCCTCAATCTCACGCTGCAAGTCGAAAGCTTCGTCGTCGTTGCGGAGGTTGGACAGCCTCTGGTAGAGCACGAGGCGCTCCCCGATGTCTGGCACGTACGCCTCAGGGATGAACGCATCAACGCCGACGATGCGCACGTCTGGATCGACGGAGTCCTCCAGCAGCGGCTCCTCTCCCTTCAGGTCTGCGACAGCTTCTTGAAGTATTCGGCAGTACATGTCGAATCCAACAGAGAGCACGTTGCCTGACTGCTCTTTCCCGAGCAGGTTTCCTGCGCCTCGGATCTCAAGATCTCTAATTGCTAGGTTGAAGCCAGCGCCGAGCGAGTCGAGCGACTGAAGAACCTTGAGGCGCTCGTGAGCCTCGCCGGATAGGGACTTGAGGTGTGGCACCATCAGGTAGGCGTACGCCTGGCGCCGGGCGCGTCCGACGCGGCCGCGAAGCTGGTGAAGCTGCGCGAGGCCGAGGTGGTCGGCTCGGTCTATGATCATCGTGTTTGCGTTCGGCACATCGAGCCCGGACTCGATAATGGTCGTAGACACGAGCACGTCGATCTCGCGGTCGATGAACTTGCGCATAATGCTCTCAAGAGTGGACTCGCTCATCTGCCCGTGCGCGAGCTCAAATTTCGCCTCAGGAACTAGCTCGGCTAGGTGAGAGGTTACGAGCCCAATGCTCTGGACGCGGTTGTGAAGAAAGAACACCTGCCCTCCGCGCCGCAACTCGCGCATGATAGCGTCCCGCACGAGAGCATCGTCTCGCTCTGCGACGTAGGTCTGAATTGCGCGCCTATCGACAGGAGGGGTTTGAATGAGGCTTATGTCCCGTATGTTGAGCAGGGACATGTGGAGGGTGCGCGGAATCGGCGTCGCTGTGAGGGTGAGGACGTCTACATTCGTTCTGTACGAGCGCAAGCGCTCCTTCTGCTTGACCCCAAAACGGTGCTCTTCGTCTATAATGAGAAGCCCCAAGTCCTTAAATTGGACGTCATGCTGCAGCAGACGGTGGGTGCCAATCAGGATGTCAACTTCTCCGCGAGCAACTG
>OMIG01000100.1 GCA_900299035.1 Pseudomonadota bacterium | reverse complement strand
CTCTCGGCTCGCTCGCCTCAAAGCCGCTCTCGGCTGCCCTCTTTCTCGCTGCGCTCGCTGCTGTAACGCTCTACATCTTCGTGCTCGATCCGGCTGCGCGGCCGCTGATCGACTTCGATGTCTACCTGCAAGCAGCACAGAGACTCCTCTCAGGGAATGACATCTACAGCCAGCCTTACACGACTACTGACCGCGCGGGCCGCAGCGTCGAGCTGTTTTACCTCTACCCTCCCTTTCTCGCTTCAGCCCTCTCGATGGTCACCTTCTTGGGCCGGGATGCGCTCAAGCTTGTGTGGTGCGCCCTGAGCTACGCTGCGGTGTGGGTCTCGGTGCTCTGCCTCTCGCGCGTGCTCGCCGCTTCGTGGCTAAAGTCGTTGTCGGGCTTGCATCGAGTGTGCGTCGTGGCTTTCTTCGCTTTTTGCTTTGAGCCGCTCTACGTCGGGATTGGCGACGGCCAGGTTACGGCCCTTGTGCTGTCGCTCATCTGCTTGTGCGCAGTGGGGCTCCTCACCGGAAGCGACTGGCTCGTGGGCGGCGCGCTGGCGCTGGCAATTCAGATTAAGCTCTCGCCGATCCTGTTGCTCTTGGCGCCAGTCATGTTCGGCCGGTGGCGGGCTGTTGGGTGGTGCGCGGCGGTGAGCGTTGCCCTGCTTCTCTTCACGCTCACCCTCGGCGGAGGCGCACAGCCCTTTGCTGACTTTTTCCGTTCGGTGCTGGCAACTGCGGACGAACAGAAGCTGGCTGATTTCGCGCACAACTTGCGGCTCTCTCGGGCCGTCCTGGGCCCGCTTGGGCTAGACGACTCGTCCGCTGCCCGGTTTGCTCTCAAAGCAGCTTTCCTAGCCGCAGCAGTGCTCGGCACCGCTGCCATTCGGCGCCAGCCAGGGCTGGCGTCGCTGAGGGCTCTGGGCTTTTTGGTGATCGTCATGATCGTCTCTGCGCCGATTCTGTGGTTTCACCACTTCGCGTGGTGCCTGGTGCCCCTGGCTATCCTTGCGATGCGCCCCGCAGCCGCAGGAGATGCTCGGATGAGAAGCCTCACCATCGTGCTCGGGCTGTACTTTTTGCTTAGCCAATCCTACCTATTGATTCACTGGACGATTAAGGCGGCTCCCGACCTGAGCAGCTTTGCGATCCTTGTGCCAACAGCCGCGCTGCTCACCGTGGCGCTGCTCGTCGTTCGCCAGAGGGCTCCGTAGATGCACGGCAATGCGGCAGAGCGGCGAATTGATGACGAGCGCCCGAGCCGCACTAGTTCTGTGCGGCGCGCTCTTGAGACGCTGGCCATCGCTCTCTCGGTCACCTACGCCGGGCTTAACCTAGTCGGCTTTGAGAGAAACTTCATCCTGTACCTCGCAAACGTCATCGCGCCCGTGTTGGCGGCGCTGCTCGTGCTGACTCTCGCTGCAAGAGCGGCCCTAAGGCTGGTGCCGAGAGCACCCCTGAAACGACAGCGGCTGTTGACTGCGCCGGAGGCAGCGCTGCTAGCGGCCCTGCTCGTCCCAGTCGCACAGGGCGAGCTGCGGCGCGGCGGGTTCGCTGCGGCTAGCGTGGCGGCAGTTGAAGGCGAGTTCTCGGTGCTGGACGCAAACCTGCTTGGGCCCGTCAACGTGAGCCAGAATCTCTTAGACGAGATCGTTCGCCGCGAACCAGACATCGTGCTGCTCCAGGAGCTGAACCCGGCAGTTTCAGAGAGGCTGACCCCGCTTCTCGCCGCGAGGTACCCGTGCCGAGTGCTCAATCCGCAGAACGGAACAACGGGGATGGCGGTCTACTCGCGCTTTCCCTGCGAACCGCGCGATCTCGGCCGAGCGTACTTTGCTGCCGGACTGCCACAGCTCGTTACTATGACGCTCCCGAGCGGAAAAAAACTCGCCGTTGGGAACGTCCACACGAACCCTCCTCACGTGCTGCCACCAGCGCAGGAGGGGCAGTCGTTCCTTGCGCCCCTCTCCGAAACCGTTGCGCTTCGCGAGGCACACACAGAGAACATCCTAGCTGAGCTTGCATCCATGCCGGCGGATGCCCGCATCCTCGGCGGGGATTTCAACGCGACGGTCCGCAACAGGATCTACGGAATAGCGCGCAACTCAGGGATGCAAGACTCGTGGTCCGCCTCTAGCCGATTCGCGGGGGGCACCTGGCCGAATGCTTCGGTCAGCCTCGTGCGCTGGCTGCTCCGGCTGGACTTCCTCTTCTGCTCCCCGGAGCTCGCCCCGCTTTCAGCCGAGAACCTTTCGACTGCTGGCGGCTCTGACCACCGCGGGCTGTTCGTTAGGCTGGGCTGGAGACGAAAAGGGTAGCGCCCCCTCTTTTTCGGGCAACTTGAGTAGCACTCTCAAGCTCGGTATTCTCGGAAGCGCTCCAAGCTTTTGGGAGATTGGGGTGTTAGCAGCAAAAAAAGGGATCAATGCAGCCGGTTCAACACGGAACAACTCCTCGGGCGCCACTTGATGGGCTCTTCGTCTCTCGCCCGAATCTCGCGCCACTCTGCTCTGCGCCGGTTGTGCCCAAGGAGAGGCTTGAGGGCGGAGACTCGATCCAGCTCCTGCGCGTTGGCAGCAGGGATGTCGCTTCCTGGCAAGGAGTCACTTCGTCAGTCACTACGTTGGTGGCGTCCGGCGGGCCCGTTGACGTCGATGTTACGCTGCTGACGGGAGATCGACGCAGGATAGAGCTGCGGCGCTTCGACGCTATGACGCTCTGGCCGGGCACGCTCTACAGGGCAACAGGCGAGAACAGCGAACTGCTAGTCATGGATCGCAGCTACGCGAGAGCGCTCGTGATGGCAAAGGATCTCAACCAACCCTACAGTCCGCCAGCTTCAGGACTCCTCTTGAGCAGCGATCTCAACGCCTGCCGCGTGGACGATGGCCACTACATTACTCTCGCGCCGGAGGTATCTCCGGGGCTCGAGCTGCGCAGGATCGAAGGCTTCACCTGGAACATCGCGCACTACCACAAGAGCTTCTCGGAGGCGTACCACGTCGCCAAGGGATCGCTTAAGGTGCGCCTCTCCTGGCACGGCTCGGGAGAGTCGCTTGAGAAGACGCTCAACGCCGGCGACACGGCCGTGATACCCCAGAATGTGGTGCACCACGTCACCAGCGGCTCGCCAGACAATGTCGTGCTCGTTGCGTACTGGCCACGCTTTCTTGGCGATTCTGGGGACTTACATCACCCCTAACTAAGCCCATCAGACCCCGCGAGAGTGGGTCCTTCTAGATTCAAATGCTGTTTTTTTGTAGGCTCGCGCTTTCACCGTGAGCTCTTTTACATCGCCTGTGCGCTGCCGCTCCGCTGTGCGCTGGCCAAAGCTGGGAAAACACCCTCAGGCTATCCTCTCTCGTGCCAGCTACGGCGGGCAGCGGAGAGGAACTAGAGGGGAGAGAGCTTGTGAGGTTTTGGGCCGCCGCACTGCGCGGACTGCCGCACTCCTCTCTGCGCTCCCTCGTCTGCCTGTAGCGCAGGCTGATGGGAGAGCGCAGATTGGCTGTGCTGGTTTTTTTGTTCTCAATAAGGAGCAGTTGTCATGACGACCAGCCGTTTTTTTTCTGAGGCCGACGTGATTCTCTTCCAGAGAAAAGTTGGTGAGTTTGCGTCGCGCGAACTCCCAAACCTCATTCGCTGGACGAAAGAGCTTAAAGAAAGCAACCCGCCGGCCCTTCTCACCGAGAAGGGCAAGAACGCCCGGCCGGATTTGCCCGATGGAAGCTGGGAGCTGTCTGTGGGCTCGAGGCAAGTCACGCTTGAGCTAGAGCTGCACAGGAAGCACCTGAAGTCGAATTTCTCCTACCCGATCAGGAAGCGAGGATCCTTCATCGGAGTCCTTAGCTTCATCGGAAGGATTCCATTCAACGAGCAGCTACAGGCGCTGATGTCGCTCTACGTCGAGAGTCGCGGCGAAAGGCTTTGCAACTCACCAGAGTGGCGAGACCTTTCGGAGCACTTCCGGCTTAGCGAGACCCTCGACTGCCCGTTCTACAAAGGGGCGTGCGAGGCGATTCTGGATAAGTTCAGAGACGAGGGGCTAATACACCCGGCGTAAACTCGACTCCTTAACGAGGTTAGCGAGAAAGACTTAAAGCTCTCTCCCCCTAACCTCTACCCTCCCTCTTACATTGCCAGCCGACTGAGTCGCCCCCGGGCGTCATTTTTAAGGGGCGATAACTAGCTGAATCAGCCTGTGTTTGCTGATTTTCTCTCCTGTTCGCAGAATCAAAATCCCTCGCGCTCCCGATACGGGGAAGGTCTACCTGTGTTTTTGAGGTTTCATGAGAAGGTTTCCGTCCCTTTTTTTGGTCGCCGCTGCCGTCGTCTTAACGGTTAGCTCCTTTCAGCTAAATGACGCCTCAGCGCTTGGAGGCCGGTGCCGCCGAAACTGCCATCCACCCGCGAGCGGAGGCAGCGGCGGCGGAGCCACGCAGCCGCCGGTTGTTACCAAACCTGTTGTGACTCAGCCAGTTGTGAGTCAGCCGAGCATCCCAGGGCCAAACCTTAGCTCTTGCGGGCTGTTCGCAAAGAGACCAGCAACGCAGGGATACTTCTCCGAGATTATCAACGGCCAAAAGAAGATCGACGCGGGGCTTGAGTCGCGCGCATCGAAGCTGTTTGGGTCCTGCGTGAGCCAGCCGAAGGGCAACGGCAGCTTGATCAACATGAGAGACCTGTGCTGTTCGGGCGTCAAGAGCGTAGCCCTCAAGGGATGTCTCGACAGTGTTGACCAAGGTAGCCTGGAGAACGACAAGTGCGCAGGACGTCACGGGCGGCAGGCACAGTGCTGTTACTCGCTAAAACCCCAAGTCCTCGGAGTGCTCCACTCTTACTGCGCACAACGAGTTAGCACCTTGGCTAAGTCTTGCAACCTGACCGACGAGGTCCAGGCTGTTCAGGATGTCTTCTAGTCGCCCTAGGTAGGCTTGGGCAGAGCGCCCTGGATCAGGACCATGTCGCCGCGGGATATTCCGAGCTGCCGAGCCATGCCGGCAGCGAGGATAAGCACCGCCGAGCTGGGGGCTCCCACCGTTCTGGGCTGCGAGTCGTTCATCGGAACATCGGCGACGATGCCAGCTATCCTTCCATTCGGAGCAACAAACACAAAGTCTACTGGGTCGAGCACCTGGTCGTTCGACACGAGGTGTTCGTTTGGTCCCGGGTAGAGGAGCACCACACCACGGCCAACTCCTGGATGAGCGCGCTTTGAGAGGCCCATCGCCCGTGACTCCGGAGTAGCAGCGACTTCCAGCCGAAGGATAGCTGTGCGTTCGCCGGTCTCTTTGACGAACGTAGCGTCAACACGCGGCCCAAGCGCTGCCTCTTCGCAGCCAGCCAACGCGATCAGCAAGCAGGCGCAAACGCCCCACAGGCTGCGCAAAAGTGTCTTCACAAGAGCGACCATAGTCATTTTCATACGACGCTCAAGCGACTGCCGCAACGCGATAATTGGATTGTCCCAAGCCGCCTCCCCCGCTACGATTCCGCTCTGCATGCGAATCTCGGCAAAACTGCAGTACTTGCTCGCCTTCCTCATTGCCTCAGGAATGCGTGCCACCTGCCTGTTACTGCTGTTTCCGCCGCGTGGATGGCTCGACCTTGAGAACGGCTTTGAGCTCGGTCAGGTCGCTTCCAACCTCTTTGAAGGCCGCGGGATGAGCTCGCCGTTTGAAGACGGCTCGTCTCCGACGTCGTGGTTCATGCCGGCAGTGCCGCTCTTGTGGGCCGCCATATTTAAGCTCCTGGGCGCCTTCTCGGACGCCTCGCTCGCTGCGATATACGCGCTTGAGTCGCTCCTGGCCGGAGCCACAGCGTGCGTGTGGCTGTGGCTGCTTCGCTCGATGCTGCCCGACGGCTCGCGCCGCATCTTGCCGCTTGCAGCTGTGCTGGTGGCTGCTCTCGTGCCCGAACACTTCGTCGCGCTGACACGGCCGTGGTACTGGGGGCTTCAGAAGCTTGGGGTAGCCCTGATGCTGGCGTGCGCGCTGCTGTGGCACCGCAGCCCAAGCGTAAAGAGGTCACTGCTCTTCGGCGCAGTCACGGGCGCAACCCTGCTGGTCAACTCGGTGCCGCTGCTTCTGTTTGCGGCTCTTCTGCTTCAGTCTGTGGTCCGCTCCAGCGACAAGCGGCGGGCGGCTTCAGGAGCCTGTGTAGCCGTGTTGGCGTGCGGCACTATGCTCTTGCCATGGGCAGCGCGAAACTACCGCGCACACGGCGCCTTCGTGCCCCTGCGGCAAAACACCTGGGTTGAAATTCGGCAGGGCAACAACCCAAACGGCTCTATCATCCAGGGGCTCGACTCGCTGCATCCCAACGTGAGCGAGCAGGAGCGCGCCCTGTACCGTGAGATCGGCGAGAGAGCGTACGAAGCCCGCGCGCGAAGCGAAACGATCGCCTACGTCACCCAGAATCCCGGCGAGACCGCGAAGCGCACGCTGCTCAGGGCCGCCTTTTTCTGGCTATCTGACCTGTTTCACGAGGGCGTCTACGGCGACCGCAGCTGGGCAGAGAAGAGCCTCTTCGAGAAGCTGCGCGACGTGGGGGTGCTGCTGGTGGTCGTGACGCCTCTTGTGCTGGCTATCCTCGCGCTGGCCCGTGGCTGGCTCAGAGAAGTTGAGGCCGCCTGGCTGCTCACCACCCCCCTGCTCGTTCTTCCTCTGCCGTACTACATCTCGCACATCCACCCTACCTACTTCGCCAGTGTTAAGGCGCTCTTAATCCTGACGGCCGTGGCCGGGGCAGGCGAGGCGATTCGCCGGGCGCGAGTGGAGAGGGGCTCCAGCAGGGCGTAAACTTCCGGCAAGAGCATCTTGTTTCCCGAGCCAGAAACCTCTCCCAGAAATCAGAAGGAGAAGATTGTTCCAGGTTACGCCCCTGTCCGCGCGTATACTGAGACGGGCTGTGGACGAATCTTTTAACTAGAAGGAGCGCCGCATGGAGAGCTTTCAAGCAGGATCGATCGTTGAGCTTACCGTAAATGCAAATGCAATTCCCGCCGGGTACTACCGCTACCTCGGCGAAGAGGACCATTTCTTGATCTTCGCAGTGGGGCGAAAGATCCTGTTTGGAATTGCGGCAAGCCACTGGGCCAAGCACATTCGCCCCGCTGCTGGCGATGACGCGCCCCGCACGAGCCCGATGGAGTTTCTCGACCGCTACTACGCTTTGAGCGCAGCATCGACGGCTGAGCCATTTGACCAGAGCAAGCTAACCTTCTGCGCAATTGATCCGAGCGCGATGCTGATGGCAGCCTAGCTTCCGGCTCGCGTGTGCGCTGCCACGAAAAGAGGCTCGGTCGCCTTGAGCTAGAGCCGGCGGTCGGGCCTCCTAAGCAAACTACCTACAACTACCCTCTGCTGGGTGTACTTCCTTCCCTGACCTGTTTTTTGCCGCCCCCCCTCTCTGGGAGGGCTCCAGCAGCCCGAATCTGTCTCTCCCTGTCCTGCCCAGTAGCATAGTTACGATACGACCTGGAAAAGCCGTTGAGTAATACGTTGAAGAGGGCAAACTACAGCGGCAGCCCCCCGGCCACCTCCTGGCTAGCTGGCGGCGCCCGGAGCACGACACGATATGACATCACCGAGCCACAACCCCTCTCACGAGAACAAACCTTCAACCCAGAACTTAGCAACAAAGACAGAGTCGTGGCTTAAGAGCGTTGTAGCTGGCTTCGCGCTCTCTGGGTTTGGGGGCCTCACGCTCCCGGAGCTTAAGACGCAGGAGCCCGTTCCAGCGGTAGCCTCCGCGCAGGGTCGTGACAACATCGGACTCCTCTTGCGACTCGGCAAAGAGATGCGCAACGTGGAGATGGTCGATACTAAGGGCGCGCGCTTTAACCTAACCGACCTGCGCGGCAAGGATGCAACGCTCGTTGTGTTCCTCAATTTTCAGTGTCCGGTCTCTAACCGCTACGTGCCGGTGCTCAACCAGCTCGCTGACACCTTCGGCAAGCAAGGGGTGTCGATGATCGGCGTTGTGTGCGACGTGGAGAATCAGGCGGAGCTCGACAAGCACGTTGGAGAGTTTCGCGTGGGCTTTAAGATGATGTACGACCCCCTTCACAAGGTGTCGCGCCACTTCTTAGCCGACACGACTCCGCAGGCGTTTGTGCTCGATAAGGACCTCACCTTGCGGTACTTCGGAGCGATCGACGACCAGTACCTCGACCGCACGACTCGCCTCAGTTCGGCCGCAAAAAGCTACGTCGCGGATGCGATCAAGAGCGCCATCGCCGGAAAGAAGCTCGAGGTTGACCACACCCAGGCGATCGGGTGCGCCCTCACGCCTGAGAAGCCTGAGCCAAAGGCCTCGGGCTCCGTCACGTACCACCGTGATATCGAGCCGATTCTTCAGCAGCACTGTCAGAGGTGCCACCATCCAAAGGATGTAGCCCCCTTCTCTCTGCTCAAGTACGAGGATGCGCTCAGTTGGGCAGATGACATCAAGGACTACACAGAGCGCCGCCTGATGCCCCCGTGGCCCATCACCGGCGGAGTGAAGCTCAAGAACGACATAAGCCACTCGCAGAGGGAGATCAACCTCATAAAGAAGTGGGTTGAGGAGGGATGCCCAAAGGGTGACGCAAAAGACGCTCCGAAGCCGCTCCAGTTCAAGCCCCAAGACGCGTGGGATGACATGCG
>OMIG01000099.1 GCA_900299035.1 Pseudomonadota bacterium | reverse complement strand
GGCAGCTTGCAGTACACGCAGTGCCAGTACAGGTACGGCGCTTGCTGCACCTTTTCGCCGCACTCAGGCCAGATGCCGCCCAGTGCGTGAAAGATAGATATCGGCACCTCTCGGGCCACTGCCACGTGGTCTTGATGGTAGTCGGCTGGACTCGGCACAAAGATGCGAGTCGGCGGCACCAGCGCTCCCTTAACCAGTGCCCTCCTGCGAAGCTCACGCACGAAGTGGTTCTCAAGCCCTGTAAAGCCGTCCTCATCCGTGGGCTCTCCGGGCTCTGCCAACCGCCGTCCGTAGTAGTTCTGCAGGTCGCCATCAGGGAAGCTCAAGAAAGTAATCTCCTCCCGTGCGACTCCCAGCACTGAGTACGATACGTACGTCTCCTCTATCCTTCGGGCGACTATTCCCGACCGATCGCTCAAAGAGACATACCCGTTTCGGCCATCGGTCACGACCGCAATCCGCACGGGTATGCCCTGGCGACGCGCCTCTCCTATGAGAAGCCCCACGCTTATGGCTGAATCGTCGTCATGCGGAGCAAAGAAGAGGAATGACTCGCGCCCCTCCTGCCAGCCGGAGAATACACTGGCGAATGAGCCACGTTGGGCCGCCGCTCCTCGTCGCTCGAGTTCGATTCCGGATTTCGGCACCTGTAGGGACATAATCTTGGCTTCTCCCTCGTCTACTGGCAATCATCGCCATACCGCCGATCCTAGGCTACATCGTTAGCTTCCACGGGGCTAACCCAGATTTTTTGCGCCCAACTCCGGCACTCAAGCAGCTCAGCTCTCCGGGGGCTTGCTAGAGGTTCGCTGCATGTTGTGGCTGCGACGACCAGTGGGGGTAGCTCGGATCAAACGGATAGTCCCGTACCTTTCGGGCTTTGAACATAGGAATGGCCCTGGCGATAACAAGCTGATCGCTAAACCTACTCTGGACCTCTTCAATCAGGGCATTGAGCTGTTCTACCTCCTGCACGGCGACTCCCAGCTGATAGTCCCAGTAGCCCACCTCAAACGAGAGGTGCGTGATGTGGGGGTGCAGGCGGGCGAAGGAGATGAAGCCTGTATGAGTCACGTCCGAAACTCCCTTCATCTGAACCAGCACGATGAAGTTTGAGAGCCCAAGAAGCTCTCCACGCACCTCGTACATGTCCCCGCATATGATGCCCCGCTCCCGGAGCTTCTTGAGGCGATACTCAACGGTGGATGCAGGCATCCCAAGCCGCCGCGAGAGCTGGGCTGAGCCCCGAAAGACGGAGTCACAAACCCGGAAGAGTATTCGGCGTTCGACCTCATCAGCCTCAAACTGCCGCCCCCCCATCGCGAAGGTGCACTCGCGGTACAGCCGCTTGTCTGACAAGAGCGACTTCTCCCCATAAACGCTGTGGCGGATAGTAACGGCGATATCCATCCGCAGGGTAGCAGAGGGAAAGGCACTGGCAAACGCGAGCTGAAATTGCGCGAGCTCGCCTGAATCTCTCACCAAGATCGCTACAAAGAAGTCGTAGTCACCAGCAACCTCCAGCACAACACTGGTTGCTGGATGGTCCACGAGGAACTCTGACACCTTCCCACACTTTTCCTGGCCGTCTTTCGAGAGAGATATGTAGATCGAGTGCCTCGACAGCCCCAGCCTGAAGGCGTCGACCATAACTCGGCGAGAGATTAGCCCCGTAGAATGAAATTTAGTCAGGGCAGCTTGAACGACGTGCGGCTTGCAGCCAACTGCAGCCGCGAGCTTAGCCACTGACGCCGAGGCGTCCATGAGGGCGAGGTACAAGATCTCGCGGTCCTGTTCGGCAAGAGGACTTAG
The DNA here is from genome assembly GCA_900299035.1 of Pseudomonadota bacterium. Classification (GTDB taxonomy): domain Bacteria; phylum Bdellovibrionota_C; class UBA2361; order UBA2361; family OMII01; genus OMII01. Next base: position 8,477 of record OMIG01000099.1, on the reverse strand, counting down.
GCTCTGCATCTAGCCACCGCCACAACTCAGTTTCATTCCCAACGCAGTACCACAAAAAGCCCCGCATATTCGAGACCTCAGCGCTCACTGGAAAGCTGCAATATGACCGAGGATTCAGAAGAGGTTTCAGCAACGAGGCTAAACGCAGCTGAGAGGGACGCCGTAGCACACTTTGCGCGGCAAGGATCCCGGCGCTAGCGCTGCAAGCGGCTGCTCACTGACTAGCAGGACACTTGAGCCCATCATGAAGGTTCCTAGCTTCTCCCCTCTGCGAACAGCGATCGGCTCTGGGTGCCCAATCTGGGAAACTTTCTTTTTCTGCCAGGGGCGCCGGTTTGTAATGACGTCGGCATACGCAAGCTTAATGCGTCCGACATTTGTTGCCCCAACCATCACGACAGCAACGATTCCCTGCGGGCTCTCGATTACCGAAATGAGTCGCTCGTTCACAGCGAAGAGATTGTCGACCGAATTGAGGGCCCAGTCGTTTACCGGCCACAGCTTGCCAGGCACGTGTATAGTCTTAATGATTTTCCCATCCACCGGCGCGTGAATGTGGTGCGCATCTTGCGGAGAGAGGTAGAAGTTCCAGAGCTGCCCCGATGAGCATCGGTGAGCTAGGGACTCGTCAGCAAGGAGGTCGCTGATCGCGATCGTTCTTCCCTTCACTTGTGTGACGACGCCGGAATCCGAAAGGCTCTCACAGCATCGCAGCGATCCGTCGACCGGAGACACAGGGCCATCTCCTATCGGGCGCAGCTCTGGACGCAGGTCCCGCGTGAAGAAGTCTCCTATCGAGCGGAAGCTCTCAAGAGGGCGTGTCGCAAGGCGAGGATCGATGCCGTAAGCTTGGGCAAAAAGAGAGATCGTGAGGCGAGCCAGAGGCCGCGGCAGCGGCAGTCGCGCGAGGTGCCCAATGAACCAGCTCACGTACGATTTTGGGAGAAACGAGAGGATGCGCATCGCGAGCTGCTCGGGACGGCCTAACCCTGCTCGCCCGCGGCTTGAGGAAGCCCCTGGCCCTGCAGCGCCGCAATAAGGTTTGAGACAGCGGCGGTGCCCTGCCTGACGACGCTCTCGTATGTGCGGCTGCCCACGTGCGGAGTGAGGTGCACGTTGGAGAGGCCCACCAGCGGATTGTCAGGCTGCACCGGCTCTGGGTCGAGCACGTCAGCACCGTAGCCGGCGACTTGTCCGCTCCGCACCGCATCAGCCATTGCGCGCTGATCGACGAGAGCCCCGCGACTTACGTTTACAATGTACACTCCGCGACGGCACATATTGAGGCGTCGGCGGCTTATGAAGTGCTGGTTGTCCCTGGTGAGGCTCATGTGTATCGAGAGGAAGTCCACATTAGGGAAGAGGTCTTCATCTCTCGGCGCCCGGGTAACGACCGGAGGATACTCGGCAAAGAGCGGGTCTGAGAAAACCTTTGTGAGGTGATCGAGGTAAGCCGAGTGCTGCCCCGACCACGAGGTATTGAACACCTTAACGTTCATTCCAAACGCCATAGCCCGCTTCGCAACTTCTTTGCCGACACGCCCGAAGCCAAGGATGCCCAGCGTCTTTCCCGCAAGCTCCCTGCCCGTCTGGCGGCGCCACTCGCCTTTGTGCACGAGTGCGTTCTGCTCTGGGATGAGGCGCGTCAGGCTCAAGAGCAGGCCAAACGTCAGCTCTGTCACAGTGGTGTGGTTAACCCCGGGCGTATTGGTGACCTTGATTCCTAGCTTCTCAGCCTCGGCCAGATCGATCTTATCTAGCCCAACGCCGTACTTGCTTATGACTTTCGCCTTTGGCCGGGCAGCTTGCAGCACCCGAGCATTAAAATCGTCTTCACCGCAGAGGAACGCGTCGAACTTTGTGCCATCACCGATGTACGAGAGGAGCTGCTCCTCGTTGAGGGGCCCTCGCGCTTTGACTACCTCAAAGCCGGTGTCGAGCAGCTTTTTGACGTGCGCCCCAGGCGTATCTATGAAGCTCGATGTAGAAACAAGCACTGTGAACGTCATAACAGCCGGGCACGCTAGCAGAGCGTTCCCGCCGGATCAAGCTAAGCGGTCGTGCACCAAGCGTGACTCAAGGGCCTGAAAAACCTCGTTTTCTGAGGCAAAATCTCGCGTCCCAACCTCAAACGTCATTGAGAATCGAAGGTACGGACCTGCCTCGTCCCATGGAACCGTAATCAGGCCGTATCGCGAGATGAGAAGGTCAGCCATCTGCTGCGCCGTTTTTAGCTCCGCCCCGCGGAACTCGGGCGGCGTCTTCACGTACAGGTAGAACGTGCCTGGAGACTCCAAAGCCTCGATTCCCGCTCTATTCAGTATCTCAGCTACCCGCCGAAGCCTGCGCTGGTACTTCTCCCGGTTGCTGCGCAAAAAGTCAGCACAGCTATCTAAGGCATGGATGCCCGCCTTTTGAATGGCGATGAATTGGCCGTTGTCGGTGTTGTCCTTGACCAAGCTAAACGCCTTGACGAGCGGCGCACCACCCGCAACGAAGCCCAGCCGGTATCCCTGCATGTTGTAGCTCTTGGAGAGCGAGTACAGCTCGAGCGTGACGTCCTTGCCGCCGTCGACGTGGAGCGGCGAGGCAAAATCACCCTGAAACACATAGTCAGCGTAGGCCGCGTCTTGCACGAGCAGAAACGAGTGCTTGTGAGCAAGCTCTACAATTCTCTTGAAGAAGTCGAGAGAGGCAACGGCGCCCGTTGGATTGTTCGGGTAGTTCAGCAACAGAATTTTTGGCCGCTCGCGGCGGATAGTGTCTTCAAGCTCGCGCAGATCGAGAAGGAACCCGTTTCGCTCCTCTAGAGGCATTGGAATCAGCTTTGCGCCGAGCCAATCGCACACCTTGGGCAGCACTGGGTAGCCGGGAACCGTGGTTATCACTGCCTCGCCGGGGTTGAGGAACGCGAGCGGAATCTGCGCAAGGGCGGTCTTTGTGCCAACGCAGTGCATTATCTCACTCTTCGGGTCGAGCTCGATGCCGAAATCGCGCTTGAGGTAACGCGAGGCTGCCTGTGCAAACTCTAAGATGCCGTTACACGGGTAGATTCGGTTCTCCTTGGCCTGCGCCGCCGAGAAGAGCGACTCAATTATAGGGGAGCACGGCAGCTCCTCCGGCTCGCCCACTCCCATGTCGATCACCTTCACCGATGGGTTTTTCGCGATGAAGTCCATCTTGGCGTTGTTAATGAGCGTGAACTTAAACGTCTGCTGAACCTTGCCGAATTGGGCTCCGCCGATCCGTTCCGCAAATAATCTCTGTGCGTCCATGTCTCAATCCCCGCTCTATGGCCCATTTTAGTGTGGATGCGGCCACCTATTTGTAGCACACTACCTTAGCGTTTTGGCCCTCGCGCCGCAACGAACGCGCCCCTAAACCCAGGCCCTACCGAATGAAAGTAAGCCTCATCCAAACTGACATCTCTTGGAATAACTCCAGCGAGAGCCTAGCCGGTTGCGCGGCGCTGTCCGACCGTGCGCTAAGCCAAGGTGGGCAGCTCCTGGTGTTTCCCGAGATGTTCCCGTGCGGTTTCTCTATGCCAACCGGCGAGCAGGCCAGAGGGTTCGAGCAGGAGGGAAAAGCGTTTCTTGAGAGCACCGCTGCATCTAGAGGAGCGTACCTGATAGGCTCTCTCCCCGAGGTCTCGGCGGATGGGAAGCTCTTCAACACGGCATGGGCCGTCGGTCCCAGCGGCGTAATCGGATCGTACCGAAAAATTCACTTCTTCTCCTACGGTGACGAGACGCAGCGCTACAGCGGAGGGAGCAACCTTTTCACCGCTTCTCTTGGGGATCTGCGATGTTCCATCTTCATCTGTTACGACCTTCGCTTCGCAGCTCCCTTCCAGGCACTAGCTCATAAGACTGATATCTTCATAGTCGTTGCGAACTGGCCCTCGTCTCGCCGAGAACACTGGCTCACCCTTCTGAGGGCACGGGCAATTGAGTGCCAATGCTACGTGGCCGGGGTAAACCGGGTCGGCAACGGCGGCGGTCTCTCCTACTCAGGAGACTCTGCCCTTTTTGCCCCAGACGGCTCGCAGATCGCATTACTTGGCAACGAACAAGATGTCGTGACGGCTGAGGTTTCGCCCGACGTCGTTGCCTCCTGGCGTGAGGCCTTTCCTGCCCTTCGAGACAGACAGTTAGCCCTGTACAGCAAATGGGGATGCGCCCGGAACACCTTTGGGGCACAATAGAACAGAAAATGTCTTGGCGTGTCGCGGCCCTATGAAGCCTCAAGCTTCACGGCAAGCGGTCCTGAGAAGTCGCCATAACACTTCGTACGAGCCTATGATTCGTTCTATCTGCCGAGCGCTGCTATCCGTTGTGGTCGTGTCGTGTGCAGCGCGTGCTGCAACCATAAATCCTGCATGGTGCGAACCGCCTACAACAGCTCTTCCTGCGGCTACCGCGGCGCCCAAGACTTCTGCCAAAGGCACAGATCTGGCCGAGATTAAGATCCAGATGGCGGAAGCTCGCCTGAAACTAGTGCAGTCCGACCGAAACTTAAACGCGCTGGTGTCCTCGCTGGAGGACTTCATAAACAGCCGATGCTTTTCTGGAATGCTCTCCACCCTTAAGTATGAAGGGCCGCCAACAGGCCCACAGTGTATCGAGCGCATGAATCAGCTGCTTGCCGTCAACCCGGACAACCCAGCAGCTATCTGCCTTCGAGATGGCATCGATGCTCCGACCTGCATCGCTGGCTACCGCAGTCAGCGAGTAATTGAATTCTACGACAGCAATTCTCTCTTGGCTGACTTGCCAGACACCTCCCTCAAAGTAGGGCTGTCAGCCGCAGAGACCGAGCGCATAAAGGTTCAGAAGGAGATGCTCTCAAATGTGAATCGGCAGTACTCTCAGGCGAAGACCGACGAGGAGAAAGCCAAGCTCGTAAAAGATGCCACAGGAATTTACGAGCAGCTCATGACGACGGCTTGCAGATTGTCTGCGCTGCGGCTTAGGCGGCTTGAGTCCGAGAGCAAGCCGGTTCAGGAGCCTCCCAGAGTGGCCGAAGCGCGCCGCAAGCTCCAGCAGGTGCCTCCCCACATGCGCGCGGACTACCAGCGACAGATGCGCGAGCAAGCCGAAGACGAGCTAGCCCGCTACACGGGAGATGCGCGTGGGAAGGCTGAACTCGTGGCGCTCATTGAAGCCATCGAGAATCCAGAAGTCAGCGACCCAACTAAGGCATTCAAAGACTTGCAGCGTAGCCGCATAGTCCTGCCCTCTTGCTTCGGAGCGATCGAGCAGGCGGGCAAGTTCCTGCCGACTTTCTATGGTTCGACCTGCTTCGGCCAAGGCTTTCAGACCCCACAGTGCGTCCAGGCTCTGCGGGTTTGGTCTAAAGAGAGAGCGAAAGAACGGGCCGCAGAGCGCGCAAAGCTGGCCCAAACCCCCGGCGCAAAAGTTAAGCAACCCTCTGACGATATTATTGGCTCGTTTTAGCTGAGCTGCCGAAGAGCCCGGCAACTTTTTGTGCTCATCCGCGAACTCCCCAGAAAAAGTCAGATTGTTCTGGGAGGACTTGTGGATAACAGTGTCGCTGGGCAGCAGGGAGGATTTACCCTGATCGAGCTGCTCGTCGTGATGGGGATTGTGAGCGCTCTGGTGGCCATCGCGCTGCCGCGCTACGCCGCGTACCGCGCAAACGCATTCGACGCACGTGCGGAAGTCGACTTGCGCTCGGTGGCTATGGCCGAGGAGGCATACTTCCTGACCAAAGAGGAGTACATGAGCTGTAGCGGCGCCTCATGCTCTCAGCTACCCGGAATCCAACGCCTCTCTGAGGGTGTGCAGCTTTCGGTTCAAGCCTCGGCTTCCGGCTTTGTCGGCCAATCTTCTCACCCAAAAGGCTCCGGCAAGGTCTTTACCTGGGATTCCAATTCCGGCGGGCTGGCTGAGTAGCAGACCCCAAAAGCTCGGGGTCCGCTACATTGTGAGCTAGGTTGGCTCTTGTCCTACCTACCCGCCTTACCTAAAGCGTAGGCGCCGAGAACGATTGCCGAGATCATCCTCGACGTAACAGGTAACTTTTGTGGACGGACGCCGCATTGCGAACTCATAGTACCCATCATCATCAGTCGTCCGAGTTCCAACTGCCCGAGAGTTGCACACGAGGGTCACTCGCACGCTCTTTACCGGAGTCTCCTGCTCGAAGTCGGTTAGCTCTCCGAAAACGTAGGCGTTGCGTCGAGCTCGCTCCACGCGAATGCTTATCTCGCGGGTGGGCTCGTCAGCTGGGGGCTCGGTAGGCGACGGGTCTGGCGTGCCTGTGGGCGAAACGATTGGGGTTGGGGTCGGCGTCGGCGTGGGAGTTGCCCCGTTCTGCGCCGCAAGCGCCGCCTTGTACAGGTTTACACGGCCGTTAGAAACGATCTTTCCCGACAGGGATGAAACCGGGTCGGACGTCTGTATCAAGATGTTCTTTATCTGCATGTAGGAGAGGCCCGGGTTGATTGAGCGCAAAACTGCGGCCATGCCCGCCACGTGTGGCGTTGCCATCGACGTGCCGCTGAGGTAGCCGTACGAGCTTCCCAGCAGTGTGCTGTAGATGCTCACGCCGGGCGCTGCTACGTCAACGCTTGCAGGGCCGTAGTTTGACCATGAAGCCCTCGTGTCCGTTGAGTCAGTAGCCGCAACGGCAACGACGTTGTCGTGCGTTGAGCTTGCCGGGTACGACGGATAGGTGTCGTTGTTCATTCCGGAATTGCCCGCTGCCGCGATTACTATTGCGCCACTCTGTTTAGCTGAAGCGATGGAGTTTTCGAGGGTGCTCGACGTCGAGCTACCGCCGAGTGACATGCTCATTACCTTTGCCCCTCGCTGCGTAGCGTAGTTGATGCCTGCTGCCACAGAGGCCAGCGTGCCTGACCCGCCCGCGTCCAGCACTTTGACCGGCAGTATCGAGACTGTCCAGGCAACGCCCGCTACTCCGACGCCATTGTTTCCCTTGGCGCCCACGGTGCCAGCACAGTGAGTGCCGTGGTAGTGGTCATCCATAGGGTTGCCATCGTTGCTGATGAAGTCGTACCCATAGTAGTCGTCCGTGTAGCCGTTGTTGTCGTCATCCACTCCATTATTCGGGGTTTCACCCGCATTGACGGCGATGTTTCCCGTGAGGTCTGGGTGGTTGTACTGCACCCCTGTGTCGATTACCGCAACGATTACATTGCTTGAGCCTGTCGATATGTCCCATGCCGCAGGCGCCTGGATTTTTGTCATTCCGTACAGGGATGAGTAGCTGGGGTCATTCGGAACTGCGCTAGCAGCGAAAAGCGTATTGGCCTCGCAGAGGACCGGCAAGTCCCTGTTCTTCTCTAGGATCGAGTCGCAGGCTCGGGCGATGTCTGCATCGCTAACCGAAATTGAGTCACCCTCTCCTGCCACCGTCGCGGCGGACAGTGATACAACTCCGATCGTGCCTTGGCCCTCGACCTTCCTCAGCGCAAAGGCTGTGGGCAGGGCAAGCGCGTCGACGCGCCGGGTGCTTCGCACCGAAGCACCCTGCGAGGGAGGCTTGAACGAAACAACGATTTCTTGACCTCGCCGTACCGTCTTGGACGGAAGAGCGAAGGAGTCTGCAGGAGCAAAAGCTCCGAGAACGACACAAGCGAGTGCCAAGCTGCTCAGGGCTGAGCAGAAAGAACCCCACGCGGGGGCTGTGCGCGAGAGAACCATCCTTATTGCCATAGGGGCATTCTGCGCCCGCTTAGATTCGGGCATAAAGGAAAAAATTGCCGGCAAGCATCCTTGCCCATGCATGGCCTTGCGGTGCGAGCGCTGGAATCGAGAGAAAAATCAGCGGCTAAAGGCCTGTGTGCGAGAAACTTGGATTTTTGTTTTTCAGCTGATGACGAGTAGTTGCTGCGCAAGGTGTCGCAGCGCTTCGACTTGTGGCCTACGCAGCTCGCGCAAATGCGACTTTTAGGGCATCAGCAACCGACCTCGATGGCAAGTAGCCCAGGTCTCGCTTGGCGTTCTCAATAGAGAAATAGTGGCTGGTCGCCATCTCTGAGACCAGAAAACGCGTGAGCAGCGGCTTGGTTTGAATCCCAACGAGGCGCAGACCGCGTGACACGGCTTCCATGATTCGTGCGGCCAACATCGCCGCTTTAGTCGAAAGGCTGCGATTCACTGGCTCCAGCCCGTGCGCCCGCAACACATCATCGATCCAAGCCCACATCGGTACCGGATCTCCCTGGCTGATGAAGTACGCTCTACCCCCAGCTTGGTTCGGAGCCGTCTCCAGCGTCCGCATAGCGCAGATGTGCGCAGCAACGCAGTCATCGATGTAGGTAAGATCCACGAGGTTGCTCCCGTCGCCGATCCGGCGAAGGCGCCCCGCCTTGGCTCGCTCAACGATGGTAGGCACGAGATGCGTGTCGCCTGGGCCCCATATCAGGTGAGGGCGGAGCGCCACGGTGCGGAGCGCGCCCGGGGTGTCCGCGGCCAAAACTTCCTGCTCTG
>OMIG01000098.1 GCA_900299035.1 Pseudomonadota bacterium | reverse complement strand
TTGTGGGCTGCACCGTGAGCCCAGGCTTTGATTTTCGAGATTTTGAGATGGCGTCTGCTCGCCAGATCGAGCAGCAGTATCCGATGATCGCCAGCGATCTTCTGAAGATGTTCCCGGCGCGTCGGGACGGGCTAATTGAGGGGGCAGGTTAATCTCTAGCCGAGCCTCGTTAATACCAGCAGTAAGAGGCATTGCTCGAGTGTTTTGCGGCCCCTTGACCCTCTGCGAGAGGGGCAACTCAGGAATACCGGCATAGTAAGTAGTCATCCTCACCAGGCTAAGCCCCTAGCTGCGGCTAGTCATGCCTGCAATCGGAAAACCTCGGTATCTCTCATCCCTATTTCTGCTGTTCAGCCATGAAGATTCTTCACTGCATCACAGGACTCTCGGGCGACGGCGCTCAGCGCATGCTGCTGCGGCTCGTTCAGGGCCTCGAAGGGCAGGGGGTATCGAACACCGTCGTAAGTCTCGGCGGGCCGGGGCAGCTCGCGCCTGATTTCGAGGCGCTCGGAGTGCCGGTGGTGGCGCTGGGGATCTCGGGGCCGGCCAGCCTCGTTCCAGGGGTGCTCAAGCTTCGAAAGGCGCTCGACGTTCACCGGCCCGACCTGCTCCAGGGTTGGATGTACCACGCGAATATTCTCGCCTTGCTCTCGCAGGAGACGCGAGGCGTGCGGCTTCCTGTAGTCTGGAACATCAGGCGAGGACTCGACGACCTCGCACAGCGCAAGGCTGCAACTCGGGCGGCAATTCGCGCCAGCGCTTGGGTCTCGCCGCGGGCGAGCCGCATCATCTACTGCTCTGAGCAGAGCCGTGAGCAGCATGAGGGGGCGGGCTTCTCGTCGAGCGCCGCCACGGTGCTCGGCAATGGGTTCGACACCAGGCTTTTCGCACCGTCAGTGGAGCGCAGGAGGGCATTTCGCGATGAGCTAGGGATCGGCGACGAGGACTTTGTGGTAGGTCAGGTGGGGCGGTTTGATCTAGCCAAGGGCCACCGATTCCTCTTCGAAGCATTCGGCGCCTTTGCCACACGGCACCCGCGGGCCCGTCTGGTATGCATCGGCCGAGGGGTTGAAGGAGCGATGCTCGACGCGGTGGTTGCTTCGGATGTGTCGCGTCGGGTGCACCTGTTGCCGGAACGTCAGAAGATCTTTGAGGTCTTCCCGGGCTTTGATCTCTACTGCTCGTCTTCCGTCGCCGAAGGATTTCCTAACGTAGTCGCTGAAGCTCTCTGCTGCGGCCTGCCGGTGGTTGCGACGGACACGGGAGCCACCCGCGACCTGTTGGGCACTCACGGTGTTTTAGTGAAGCCCAGGTCGTCGGAAGCACTGCTCGGCGGACTGCTTCAGGTGATGTCGGAGCCTGAGCATCAGCGGCGCTCGCGGGGCGTGATGGGTCGATATTTTATTGAGCGTGAGCACTCGGTTGGGCGGGTGGTGCACTCGTACGGGAGGCTCTACGAAGATGCAGTAAGGAGCGGCTTCCGAACGAGGACTGACAAGCATCGCTAGCCTCTGGGGGTGTGTGTGATGAAGCGAAGACCCTTTTCTTTTTGTGTCATAGCCGTTACCTTTGCGGCATGGCTTTAGGAAGAGCTGCAAAGCGAGCTTTCGGGGTTGTCTGCGCCCTGTTGGTGTTTGTCACCTCTAACCTCCTCGTGGTTAACCTCAATATTCCCGACTTTAGAATGTCGTTCGCGGCGACGGAGCACTTAAGCCACGGGGCGTTGGCACAGCACATCGGGAAGACTATGCCCCATGCCCACGACCAGGCTGGAACTCAGGCGAGCGGCGGCCATCATCATCACAGCCACGGCGTTCCCGCGCCTGACGAAAATACGCCAGCATCGAGGGCAGTTGTTGAGCCGCTTGAGATTCTGGCCTCCATCATTCTCTCAATTGCCCTGTTAGGCATGATTTCCTGTTGCGGATCGCTTCCCAGTCAAACGGTGCCGCGTATTGGTTCAGGCCTGCTCGCCTACGTAGGCAAAGGCGACCCATGTACCGCGCTTATTGGGGCACTCGTGCTTGCTCCGCAAGCCCCGCCAGCTCTGGCGTCCTAGACCTTTTCGAGACTTTTCGCGATTGAGATGCACCGCGAAAGGAACCTGATTCCCACAGCTTTTTACTACATAAAACATGAGCCTCACTTCTTCGTTTCTCCGGGTCGGGCTGGCCTTGCTGCCACTGTTCGGCATGGCTGTCCTTGAAGCCAAGGCAGCCCCCAGCAAGCGCCAGATTATAGACGCCGTTCCGTGCTCTCAGCGCTTCTCGCTGGACTCGCTGCGCGCCAGCGCCCTGCACTCCAGCCCAATTGTCGCAGAAATTGACAGCACCTTTGCAGGCGAGTTGGCGCGGGCGTTTGACACAGAGGTGCTGGCGAACCCCGAGCTAGCAGCGGACCACACATGGACCAGCAATACAGTCCAGGGCGCGCAAGACCCACAGGTGCAGGTGGTGCTCCTGCAGCCGCTACGATTGTCGAACTTTGGCGCGCGCGAGAGAGTTGCGTCCCTCATCCGGAAGACTGGCGACAACCAAAAGGGTCGGCAGCTCCTGGAGTTTATGCAGAAGCTGGCGCTCCAGTTTTACTCATTGAGCGTCATGCAGCGCACGCACCAGGTTCTCGTAAAAGCTGAAGCTCGTGCTGCCGAGAAGGTGACGCTCATTCGTGAGGGCGTCGAGAAGGGGCTTCTGTCCCAGGGCGACGAGAAGCTGTTTGAGGGAGAGCGCTACAGGCTCCAGTCGCAGAAGCTCGGCGTTGAGGTTTCGATGCGGGTTCTTCAGGGAGAGCTATCCCGCACCGCGGGGCTCGCCTGTTACCCGACGGTCCAAGACCAAGCGAAGGTCGCTCCCCTGCCTGCTGCAACGATTCTGCTTGAGAAAGCTCGGGCGAGCCAGTTCAACGAGAACACCCGGGCTGATCTGCTCTTAAGCCTCGCGCAGGAGCAGACCCGGCTGGCAGACCTGGATGCGTTTCCGCAGTTCAGCCCCGGAATTATCTACCAGCACACTAACGACGGCGGAGACTTCCTCGGCGCTGCGCTCACGCTGCAGCTCCCAGCCTGGAACCGCAACCAGGGTGGCAGGGGGCAGTCCCAGGGCGAGCGTGTGGCAGCGCTGCGAAAGCAGGAGTTTCTCAAGAATGGCGGCTTCGAAACACAGATTCGTATCCTCCGCGCGGCATCAGCCACATCCCTTGAGCGAGCTGAGATCTTCTCAGCCAAGGCCGTGCCGGCTTTCGAGGTGGCGCTCGGCTCTCAGGAGCAGCTCTACGCCGCTGGCAAAGGGAGCGTCATTCAGGTGTGGCAGACGCTCCGGAGCTACAACGACGCCCAGGTTGAGGGGCTCGCGCTTTGGCTTGAGGCGATGACGAACAGGATTCAATTGTCCCTGCTTATTGGGGAGGAGGTGTAGGCATGATTGCTAAGACGAAACATATTGCTGTGGCTATCTCGTTGGTCCTGGTCGCAATCGCCTCCAGTCTTGTGGCGTGTAGGTCATCCGACTCGCACGGTGGGCACGACCACCACGCTGAGCACGAGGAGGAAGCTGTGCGGGGTCCTCACGGCGGCAGGGTGTTTTCCTGCGGCAGCTCGGAGGCTGAGCTCTCGATCTTCGAGCGGGGCATGCCGCC
>OMIG01000097.1 GCA_900299035.1 Pseudomonadota bacterium | reverse complement strand
TGCCCAACTCGACGCCGACACACCGGTCAATGTCTTGGCCAAGGCCCTATCCATGCGGGAGCATACCGTTCGACACGCCCTCTCTCGGATGGAGGAAGCCGGTGTCATATCCCGTCTTCTGTACGTCGATCTCTACCGAATCGGTTTCGTTGAGTACTACCTCTTCCTCAAGCTCGCTGCCAACACCCCTGCCGAGGAGAAGAAGCTGATCGACACCTTGTCGGCTTCAGAGCGGGTCACATGGATTGTTCGAGTTGGCGGGAACTACTCAATCGGCTTCGCCTTTATGGCACGCTCGATCTCTGAGTGTGTAGCATTCATTGACGAAGTCATGGAGCGCTCTGCGGTGCGAGCCTCCGAGCGTGCATTCTTGGTGCTGGCAGAGAGAACCTACTTCGGGGTCAAGCACCTGGCGCCTCTGCCGAGCGGCACCCTTCCCGTGGAGATGGGTAGCGTTGGCAAGGAGCCCGTTGAGTTCGAAGAGATTGACCATCTTGTCTTGCGCGCGCTCGCTGCGAGCAAGTCTGGCTTCGCCGCTTCGATCGCCCGAGAGGTTGGAAGGCCCGAATCGACAGTTCAGTACCGCCTAAAAACTCTTCAGGATCGCGGCATCCTCAGGCGCTGTGTGTACCTGGTCAATCCCGAGACGTACGGGCGGTCTGCCTATCGGCTTCGCGCTGTGATTAAGTCGCCCAGCAAGTCAGTACGCGACAAGATATACTCTTGGTCAAAGTCACACCCAAACATCTTGAGCTTCCTGCACTGTCTTGGACCCTGGGACTTTGAGTTCCGAGTCGAGGTCGCTGACCCTAAAGAAGCGCTTTCGATCGCGCAGAACCTCACTGAAACAGTCGGCGACGCGATCTCACACACCGAGATCGTTCCCACTCTCGAGACAAAGCGGCTGCTGCACTACCCGTTCAAGAATTGGCCGTTGGCTCCGGGGCTGTTCTAGAAGGCCTTCCAGCCCTTCGCAGATTAGCTACCCCTGCGGTCGGCAAGGGCGAGCAGTCCGGCCCGCAGCGCTTCCTCAAGCCACTCTGGCGGAATTGTCCCTACAGAGAGACGAACGAGGTCGTCTGGAATGCCGCGCTGCGCGCGCTCTTCGGGGGTCTGGCGGAAGTGAGAAACTATTGGCACCGAAGAGATGAGCGGATACTCACCACCGAAGGATGGGCCGATGAAAGAGCCTTTCGGAGCGACCCTCAGGAAGGTGTCGATGAAAGCAGCAACGTCGTGGAAGTCCCGTGAGCAGAGCTGAAACGACACCACCCCTCCGAAACCACCGGGCATCTGCCTGAGTGCTACTGCGTGGTCAGCGTGCGACGGCAGCCCCGGGTAAAACACCTGCCTCACCATCGGGTGCGCTTCCAGGATCTGCGCCGCTAGGAGAGCATTGCGGTTAGAAAGCTTGTTGCGCTCCTCGAGGGTCTCTAGCCCCTGCTCGACTCGCAGGCAGTCACCCTCAGCAACGATGTTGCCCACCTGGCTTCGCAGCTCGCGCACGCGGTCAACGATCTCACTACGGCCTATTACTGCGCCGGCTGCCGTGCGGTTGTCTCCTCCGATGTACTTGGTGAGAGACGGCACGACCACGTCGGCTCCTTGCAGCAGCGGCTTCTGGTTGAGCGGATTCGCGAAGGTGTGGTCAACCACGACGAGCGCGTCAGAGCGCGCTGACTTCACCTGCGCTGCGACTCGCTCCACGTCGATGACTTTCAGGAACGGGTTTGAAGGGGTCTCAAAGAAGATCGCCTTCGTATTGGGCTGAATCAGGTGCTCCAGTGAGCCGAAGCTGTCCATGGGAATCTCGGTCAGCTCGACGTGCCCCCGTAGCTTGAGGCGGTCTAAGATGTTTCGGGTCTGCTTGTATCCCTCTCGCCCGACGATGAAGTGCGCCACCTCTCGAGAGAGTGGCATCAGGGTGTCGATCAGGGTCCATATGGCAGCCATGCCGCTGCGAAAAATAACCGCCGCCTCGCCGCAATCGAGCTCCGCAAGAGCGCTCTCCACCCGGCGGCTTATCGGCGTGCCGTACCGAAAGTACTCCGCTTCTCCGGGGTGGAGCTGCTTGGAGACGTCGCGCCACTGAAGCCCTGTAAATTCCGCCAGGGTTGTCGCGCCAAACGTGGTGGCGTTGCCGCCTTCGGCTACTGGCTGTATCCCCTGCCCCTTCCCTTCTCCTTGCAAAACCGCCGCGGGCAGCGAGCGTCGGTAGGCCTGAACCGGATCGTCAACGACCTCTGGAGCGCGAGGCGGATGCCGCAGGGCATCAAGCGCGTTTGCGCTCCCCGTGGGCCCTAGGCCACTATCCTGCTGCACTTCTCGTTCGCCCGTCGCTATTTCACCACTCATGCGCCACTCCGAAAACCAAGGCTCTTGCCAGCAACCCTGCCCCAAAACCACACTGGTTCAGGGAGACGCATAGGCCGTCAAAAGCCTCAGCAACGCTTAGGAAACGAAACGCACGGAAGATGAAGGGGGAAACGCTTACGGAAGGAAGCTCATCCTCTCTCATCTTCCAGAATGCGCTCTGCCGCTATCGCTGCTGCGCGTCTGCCGGATTTGGCACCTTGATAGTTTCAGGCTGCCGAGGCTTCACAGGGCCGGTCCCTCTGCCTCTCTGGATAAGAGTTGCGGGGAAGCTACTTAAGATCGATAACGACGTCAACCAGGCGGCCGTTGCGTTGCCTGTCCCTTCCAGAGAGCAGAGCCGTATTCATGAAGTCCCGTAACGGTGGCTCCGACGAGGCAGATTCAGAGGCCTTGCCTGCCCCGAGCCGTATCGGTCTTGTCGCCTATTCCGCTTCCCGGGCTCCGTAGGAGCCAGTTTATATTGGGTCTCTGCTGTAATCGCCTGTCGCGATTGGATGGGATTTCGGACTCTAGTGCTGCTGTCTAGCGCCCTCGTTTCTGGTACCGTTTCTGGTCGAAAGAGGCTGCCGTGGCGCCTGTCGCCCGAAACTCCACACGCTCGAAGGTTCCAGCCCTACCCGAGTACTCGCTAGAGGATGCCACCATGGGAATACCTACTGACCTCAAGATAGACTCAGCCCGCGAATCCACGAACAAGGCTATCAGCAAGGTAGAGAGCTCTATCGAAGATGCTGTCAGCCGCGGCCAGACACCGAAGGCTACCCACCTCGCAAAGCTTGACGATCTGGTCCTGCGCCGCGCGGCCATTGAAGACATGGCCTCAACCAGCGCTCAGCGCGAAAGCTACGCCGGCTCGAACCCGGACCGAACAGCCTGGCACCAGGAATTCATCCGGATGCGAGACGTGTACCTCTTAAAGCGACTAGAGGAGTTGCGGCCTGGATGCGCGAAGCTGCCGCTCAGCGACGAAACTCAGGAGGCCCTCGCTCGCTTCTTTGCCGATCCCTCTGCGTCCTTGCCCCCCTCGGCGTGGACGAGCTCAGTCGGCCCTCTCCGTTCGCAGCTTTGGCGAGCGCTGCCTCACTCCCGTTTTAAGACCTTTCAGGAGGCGTTCTGCGCCCCGCTCAACTTCGCTGTGCCGCTTGAGCGGCTAGACTACAAGCAGCTTAACCGGCTGAGCCTTTCAGCCTGCCTGGTGAGCCCAGACTACGTGCCCAACAAGCTCCTCTCGAACCTTGGCCTCGTGTCGTGGCCAGACGAAACCCCTGAGAGGCTTGCGGCGCTCGCTGCAAAGAGCAGCCCCGCTATTATTAATGGCCTCAAAGGGATCTTTGAGAGCCTACAGCCGATTGCCGAGAGAAACAGCCGGATTAAAGAAGTCCGCAATTATACGCCTGAGGTGCTCGGCTCCTACCCGGTTCTGGCCGCGATTGACCCGACAGTCTTTGGCTCGCTGATCTGCACCCGTGAGCGCGTGTCTGGCTCCACCTCAAAAGCGAGCAAAGATGCGAGCAAGAAGATCTTTAGCCCGCGTGGAGTGACCGTGAGCGTCTATGCCTCGGCTTACTCCATGCTACGAAAGACGGTCCGCGAGGAGCTTTCGTTTGACCATGAACAGCAGGAGCTCAGCGATATCGTTTCGAGCTGGGTCTCGTTGCGAGACCAGCTCGACAAAGACTGGGGCGCCGCGGCGCAACCCTACCGTGAGGACTTAAAGAGGCGAGTGCTTGAGTTGTGTGACAGGTCGACAGAGCTATTTGAAAAGTCTGAGAACCTGCAGAAGAAAGGCTCGCTTGCACTCATCGCCAAGGTCAGGGCGAAGGCGGAAGAGGCTCCCTCTCGCCCGGAGCTCGTCATGACTGGAATCACCCCGATGCTGACGCAGATTACGGTCGCTATCGAAAATCTTCGGCTGCGTGAGGCAGAGCTCTCTGCGAAAGGCAAGTTCAACGAGCAAGACCAACGTGACGTCAAGCGCATCATCGACGGGTGTGAGGAACAGCTTCGTTCGCTCCGCTCAAACCTCTTGCGGGTAGACCATCGCTCTCAGTCATTCGTTGAGGCACAGCTATCAGCCCTCGAAGGCAAACTGGCACAGCCTGGCCTCACCGATGCCAAGCGCAACCAGCTCGTCCTTGACTTCTTCGGAGTCTGCCGCTTGCGCGACCTGCTGACGATCTCGCGCTTCTCAGTTCGCCCCTTCAGGGCTTTCGGCGAAACGCTGAACGCCCTAGGACACGAGCTGCGCACGGCGATCCTGTCGAACAACCCAGCTGCCAGCCGCGATGCTCTGGTTAAGATGGCCGCAGTTTGCAAGATTGTTGCAGCCAATGAGCTGCGAGAGAAGCTAAGCACCGAGCTGGCTTCGAGCTCCAACACAGTGCCGTCCCCAGAGGCTGCGCGGGCGAACTTCCAGGATATGCTCCAGCGTGTGAACACGCTGCTCGTGTCGCTCAACACGCAAGAGATACTTCCGGGGCACGTGGTGGCGAGCTACCAAGCTCCGTATGATGAGGTAGTGTCGTTCTTCCGCAAGCTGCGCAAAGGCCTCTCCCACTACGCGTCTGAGGACGTGTGCAACGACCCCGGGCCGGACGGCCTCGCTGAGAAGCTCCGTGACGGTCTGCTTGAAAAGATGGAGGAGTTCCTCGATTCGAGCGACCTGGAGGGCGTCGTTCGCAACCTTTCCGCTGCGCCAAGCAGCGCTGCACACTAGCCCAAGGCCTGCCGCGAAGCGTACTCCTGGTACAGCCCAGGGCGGCTCCGTAGCTCGTGGTGTGAGCCCTGCTCGAACACGCGGCCTTCGTTGAGCACCACAATCAGCTCTGCCTCTCGCACGGTCGACAGGCGGTGCGAGATGACGAGCAGCGTCGCTGTCGGAAGTGCGGCCCTGGCCGCACGGAGCACCTGCGCCTCTGTCTCACTGTCTAAGCCTGAGGTCGCTTCATCCAGTATCAGCAGGCTCGGGTTGCGCAGCAGCGCTCGCGCAATCGCGAGGCGCTGGCGCTGCCCGCCGCTTAGCTGGCTGCCGTGCTCACCCAGCTTGCTGTCAAAGCCGTCTGGAAGCTCGTCGATGAAGCTTAGGAAGCCCCACGAGCGCGCTGTCCTCTGCGCTTCGTCGCGCGTCAGGCGCTCGTTGCCGAAGAGCAGGTTCTCAATCACCGAGAATCCAAACAGGCACGGCTCCTGCGGCACCCAAGCAACCGAGCCACGAATGGCATCCTCACCCAGCTCCTGGATGTCGACGCCGTTTACGAGCAGCCTCCCCGCCGTCGGGGCGTAGAGCTTCAGTAGCAGCTGTGCGATGGAGCTTTTTCCGGATCCTGAGGGGCCAACCAATCCGGTCGTTGCCCCAGCCCGAAGCGAGAAGGAGAGGTGGTCGAGCACCGGTGTCGTGGGACGGCTTGGGTACGAGAAGCTGACGTCGTGAAGATCTACCTGCACGCTCTCGATCCGCTGTGCGCCTCTCTCCCGCCTAGCAGCATCGCCGGCTTGGCCCGCCATGAGCTGAAATACCCTCTCGAGGCCAGCCAAGCTCTGAACGAGCTCTGCGTAAGCGCTCACCAGGAATGAGAACGAGACAGCGACTATCGCCCCATACAGCGCAAAAGCAGCCAAGCTGCTGAGCGGAAGCTGCGTGGAGGCGACGAGCTGTATGCCGTACCACAGCACCACCAGGAGCAAGAGATTGAGCAGCAGTCCTGCGCCAGACGAGAAGCTTGCGCTTACCCGAACCCTGCGCTGCCCTTCTCGCAGAACATCGCGGCTCATGCCAACGAAGCCTCTGCTGGCCGACTCCTGCGCTCCGAGGGCCTGAACTATCTTGGCCCCCGAGAAGCACTCGGCGGCAAACGCCGTGAGTGCCGCTAGTGACGCTTGGTACGCTCTAGACGCCGCCCTGAGGGAGCGCACGAATACCGACGAAACCGCCGCCATGCACAACACGCTCACCACGATAGCGGCTGTCATGCGCCACGACATCCACGCCATGAGCGCTGTTCCCAGAACCACCTGGAGCCCGTAGCGCAAAATCACGGACAGCTTGATTGACGCTGCGTCCTGCACCAGGGCCGCGTCAGCGTTGATGCGAGACACCAGCTCGCCAGAGCGGTTGTTGTCAAAAAAGAGCGCATTCTGGGCGATGATGGCGCGGAAGAGCCGCTCCCGCACGTCGCTGTAGACTCTCTGCCCGATTGAGCCAAAGAGCCTCGCACGCAGATAGAAGGCACCGGCCTGCGCCACGAAGAGCAGCGCGAGGCCGCCCGTTATGAGACCCAGGTTCTCCTTAGCCCACGGGAAGCCCTGCTCATCGAGCAGCCGCCGAACTAGCTCTGGCAGGAGCAGGTTGATGCTGCTCCCCAGGGCTAGCGCAGCCAGCGATGCGGCGAAGAGCCTGTGGTAGGGCTTCACGAGCCCAAGCAGCGCCCGAAAAGCCGAAAGCACCCCTGCTGAGCGCTCTTGTCGACCGGGGCTAGTAGAACAGCTTTTTTTGCCTACGGCTTTGGGGGGTACTTGGTCTAAAGTCATGGCGTTTTTTGGACGATACCCCACCCAAGAAGCTGGGGTCAAAGAGCCTTACATGGGAGCACAGCAAACCGAGCCAACTTCCGCCGCTCGCGCGCTTGACGGCGCCGTAGCGAACGCTATTTCGCGTGCCCGTGCCATTCCGGTTGTGGCCCAGGCTATCGACCTCCTCGCTCGCCAGCTTCCAGCCAATCTCACCTACCACGCCAAGAGCCACACCGACGACGTCCTAGCGGAGGCGATGCGGTACGCCACTATCGACGGCCTGTCAGCCCGCGAAGTAGAGCTGCTCGCGATTGCAGCCGCGTTCCATGACACCGGTTTTGTGAAGAGCCTGATAGCGAATGAGGCGCTCGGCGCAGACTTTGCGCGTAAGGCGATGCGGCTTGCCGGAACCTACAGCGAGGATGAGATAGCGCTCGTTGAGCAGATGATCATCGACACCACGCTCGTAGAGCTGCCCAACGGGCCCCAGCAGATACCGTCTACTAAGCTGTCACGCTACCTGCTCGACGCTGACCTGAGCAACCTCGGCCGAGAGGACTTCTTCGACAAGGGAGAGCTCCAGCGCCGGGAGCTTGGTATCGACGAGGCGCATTTCCGGAAGCGCTCGCTGCAGCTCCTCACTGCTCACCGATGGTTCACTGATGCGGCCAGAAACATCAGGCAGAAGAAGAAGGACGAAAACCTGCTGCTGCTCAAGTCGCTGGTGGAGCCCTCCGAGGGCCACGCCGTGCTCAGCTTCGACCGCGTCGGGTTCCTGGCGAAGCTGCCCCTGCTACTCAACTCAAGCCTAGACACCCGCAAGGTTATCAAGGCTGCCCTCAATGAGCTCAAGACCCGCATCGGCGCCGAGGCTGCCACTATCTTCCTCTTCGACCGCGCCGACGGCACGCTCTGCTTCTGGGCGATGCAAGGGCCGGACAACGACCAGCTCGAGCGCTCCAAGATTCCGGCCTCTCGCGGCATCGTCGGCTGGGTCTTGGAGCACCAGGACCCGATCATAGTCAACGACGCCCAGAACGATCCGCGGCTCTTTCGGGAGATTGAAGAGTCGACGGGCTTCCACACCCGCAACCTTATGTGCGCCCCTCTCACGGTTCGCATCGCCGACAGAATTGGCGCCGTGGAGGTGCTAAACCGCATGCCGGGCGACTTCTCGCCGGAAGACCTTGAGTTCCTGACCCAGTTCGCAGGCCAAATAGCTCTCGCCATCGAGAACTCACAGCTGTACGAGTCTGTGAAGCAGCACAGCCGCAACCTTGAAATCCTCGACCAGCGCAAGACTGAGGTGATGAAGCTGATCGCGCACGAGTTCCGGAACCCCGTGCAGCAGATCGGCAGCTCGGCCAGCGCGCTGGCTGACCCTCAAAAGGCCGAGCCAGCGGCGCTAGCTTCGGCCCGAGGCGAGATCCTAGCCGGCGTCGAGAGGCTTGAGACGCTCATATCCGAGATTCGAAACCTCTCGTTCGCCACATCCGCTGATTTCGCCGTAACCCGCGCGAAAGTCGGCGTCGCTCAGCTCCTGGAGGGCGTGGTTCGGTCGTTTGCGCAGAGCGCTGCTGGCCGCAACATCTCGCTCACCCAGGCCGTCACCACAGACGCTGTCGCCGTTGAAGGCGACTCAGACCTGCTCTCCTTGGCGCTAAGCCACCTGGTCTCAAACGCGCTCGCGTACACGCCGGACAGCGGTCACATTCAGGTAAAGGCGTTCCGCAACGGCGGAATGATTCACATAGAAATTCGAGACTCCGGCATCGGAATTCCCGAGGAGCAGCAGAAGCTGATCTTTGAGAAGTTCTACCGGCTAGAGGCCTCTCCGTTTGGCGATAGAGCGCGCCAGATGTGCCTCGGGCTGGGGCTGCCAACGGTTCAAGCGATCCTCCGCGCACACGGCTCAACGTGCAACGTCGCGAGCACTCCTGGCAAGGGAAGCGTCTTCTCGTTCGCGCTGCCGGGTGCGGACGGTTAAAAAAGGGGACAGATCCCTATTTTAGCCGCGGGTACGTTTACGTTCACGTGCACGTTCACGACCGATCAGCGGAAAATTCAGGGGACTAGCTCTCCACCGACAAAGGTTTGGACACCTTCTTCACGTTTATCGTGGAATCCTTCACAGGCTTTACGCCGTCGGGCATCAAGAAGCCGCCCATAGCGTGGCTGTACTGCGGGTCCACAACTGTGCAGCCCGAGAGCAACGAGAGAGAAACAACACTGACAGCAACTAGCAAAACTTGGCGCATACATCTCTCCAAGGAAAAGAGCCGCTCGTAGCGGCTTACGTCTTTTCAGTTCCGTGGGGTTATGGCGCGGCGCGGCTACAAGGTGCTCTCTATAGCCACAAGTACCTGATTTGCCGTGTTTTCAGTGGTTTTTAGAGCTGCTCAATCGATGGCCCGAAGGCCCCTTAGCTCTACTTTGCCGAGCGGCTCCACTCGTCGAAATCTGGGAATCCGCTCTGCTCAAGGAGCCTCTGCTCGACGCCGTGCTGAACGGCCTCGGCAAATCGCTGTGATGAGATGTGCGCGCGTAGCTTTGAGAGCGCCTCTTCAACCTCTCCGCGCAGCGCACCAACAGCTTCGCGATCGGCTGTCTTGAGCAAGGTGTCGAGAGCCTCTTTGCGCTCAGTGAGGTAGGCGATCTCTTGGTTGAACGCCTCTGCCTTGCGCTTCTTGGTAGTGAGCTCTTCATGCTGGCGAGCGTGCCTGTGCTGCTCCTGAGAACCAAACGAGAGAGTCTCTTGCTGCCCGCGCAGAGGGGCTCCCTTCTCAAAGCCTCCCTTCTCGCCCGGCAGCGTGAACTCAAAAGGCTTCTCCACTGCGCGGTAGAGGAACCCTTGCGGGTTTCGGCTGACGAGGTGGCTTGAGCCCGCCAGGAGCTTGTCGAAGTGGCGAATAATCGCCTCAATTCGCTCGAGCGCGTCATCACCGTACCCGAGCACAAGCCGCTTTGCCTGCTTCTCGGCGAGGCCGCGAGCAACGAGCTTCTGAACAACTGCGCTCGCTAGAGCTGTTCCGTCTCCATGCCCGGCAGTAGCAGTCCCCTCCCCTGCCCCGCCTGCCTTGGCGGGAAAGATCGTGCCGGATGTCGCGCCAGCTGGCTTCTGCGCAAGAGCCCGCTTCGGCGCGTGAGCCGCAACCAACACGACCTCCGTTGACTTGCCCTTGCCGATGAACTCGTACTCGCTCAGCGCCCCCTTCTGCTTGAGCTCGTCGAGCGCAGGCTCCAGCTGCTGTCGCAGCGAGCTGGCGTAAATGTAGTTGCGAGAGATGCCGATCTTCTCGTGCGCGAGCACGAACAGGTTCACCTGGATGCGAGAGCGGTACCAGAAGTGCTTGTCGAGGTACCGGTAGAGCCGCTTGCTTACCGCGCTCTGCAAGTCGAGGTAAAAATCCAGGTCGAGCTTCTTGATGAAGCCCACCTGGAATGACTTAAAGAGCACCTCGCTCCAGGTGAAGAAGCTCGGGTGCGTGTCGCGCCCGTCGTTAATCTCGTAGGCATCGATGATGCCGAAGTTACGGGTGCTGTGGGCTTTGGTCTCGTTGTCGTAGAAGGCGTTGGTGGCCTTAATTCGCACGCCGCTCAAGCGGTCCAGTGCGTTCTGCAGGCGGGAGTAGCTGCGTCCTTCGGTGGTCCAGCGCAGGATTTTGAGCAGCTCGTAGCGCGTGAAGTGAATCTTTCGGCCCCTCAAGCCATCGTCCGCTGTGAGCTTCAGGAGCCCCAGCAGGACCTCGTCGTCAGAGGACGTCGGAAGCCCGAACTTGTCAGCTCCCGTGATGATCCACTTTCGGTTGATGGGCTCGCCGTTCTTGCCTTTGACGACATCGCTGAACTCGAGAGTCTTTACCGACGGGTCGGCACGTTTTGACAGCACGGTCAGCGGAAATTCGGCGAGATTCATCTCGTCGCGCGAGATCTTCATCGGCAAGGGAGTCACAGCGCCGCTCGCCGGCGCAGCCAGCGGCATCGCATCCACTGAGAGGCTGGAGCCAGAGGCATCTCCAACAGCAACACCCCGACCCATAGGCTGAAAAGCGCACTCGTCCGCAATTTCCGTGCTTGCGATATCGGGGTGTGATGAGTGCGACATGCGGTAAATTACGCTCAAGCCCTGCTCAGTTGCGTTTACGAAGCTGCTCTCTGTGCTGCTTTGCGCTGTAGAGGTTCCGAGAGCGCAAACTCAAAGAGAAAAAAGCTTCATCAAACGCTGCGGACCTTAGCTTAGTTTTAGTTAGTTAAACAATCTTTTCTAGATGACATGTTACTAGATGAGCGGAAAAAAACCACAATTAAACAGAGCTCTTAGAGGTGAAAATTTATTTCATTGCACGAGCAGCTTTGGCTCAATTCACGATAGAGATTTATCTAGAAGCCCGAAGGACTCAGCGCCGACTCACGAGAGTCTTGTTGCCGACTCACGAGGATCCTTACGCCCAACCACGAGCCCTCTTATTTCGGGACACGAATCCACTCAAAGCACCGTGGGACAACGCGCATGCGGGCCCCTGCCCTATCGTGATTTGGGAGTAAGGATTTCGACAGGATTTGTTACTCCGATTCACGATAGAGGCGCGGCAAATGCTGGTTTGAATGGAAACGAAGAAAAGAGGCGATTTTCTATCGTGCTTTGACTTAAGGGTGGATTTTCACACCGAACTTTGCCAAATTCCTTACCTCGATTCACGAATGGTGAGGTGCAGTGTGGCTACAGTAATTAGCGTGGTCAATCAGAAGGGTGGCGTAGGCAAGACTACCACAACAGTAAACCTGGGAGCGGCCATAGCTACACGCGGCAAGAAGGTGCTGCTGATTGATATCGATGCGCAGAGCAACCTCACTACCCACCTCGGGCTTGGGCTAAAAGAAGACCCTCAGGACCTCCAGGATGTGCCGCGGCAGGTTCCGGAGTGGACAATATACGATGTCCTGAAGGGCACAAAACGCTTGCAGGACGTGGTTATTAAGCGCAC
>OMIG01000096.1 GCA_900299035.1 Pseudomonadota bacterium | reverse complement strand
GTGCGGTTGTAGCGCTCGCTTGGACCGATCGGTTGGCTTGAGCTCGCTGCCTGGCAACCCCCTAAAACTACTTGGTCTTCGGCTTCCGGGTGCCAGTAAAGCTGAGGAGCCGTAAGAAATTTCTCTGTAGATCTGCGGACGGTAGCGTAAAATTAAGGAAGGCTTAGGCGTTACGGGGTTCTGTTCCAAGCCTAGCAGGGCGGGAAGCGCAGGCCACGAGCAATCACCTAGGCAGAGCAGGTGCGGAATCAGTGTTGGTTCCTGCACCAGGTTTTATCAACAGGTTGTTGCTACTCGAAGGTTGGCCATGAAGCCTAAACATTTCGTTGAGGTGTCCTCAACAGTCCTGCCTCCTGCATCGGCCGAGCCGCCATCAGGCGTTGACCCGACCGCATTCCTTGGATTCGATCACATAGAGATATACACAGACTCAGCGAAGCAGAGTGCGTACTTCCTGTCGCACGCCTTCGGCTTTAACCCGGTTGCGTACCGCGGCCCAGAGACTGGATGGCAGGACTCCGCAAGCATTATCCTGAAGCAGGCGGACGTAATGATAATGCTTACCTGTCCGTTGAAGCCCGATAGCACCATTGCAAAGCAGATTTCGAAGCACGGCTTCGCTGCCCGCGATGTCGCATTCCGGGTCTCGAACACCGAGTGGTGCTTCCAAGAGGTGGTAAAGCGCGGAGCAACTCCTGTTGCCCCTCCTACAGAGTGGCGAGACTGCAACGGAACGATCGTCCATGCCTCAATCAGGACCTACGGAGACACGATCCACTCATTTGTTGACCGGTCAAGGTACACGGGCCCGTTCTGGCCCGGCTTCGCCGAGTACGGCAAGGTGTTTCCGGGTGAGACAGTAATCCCTGAGGTAGGCATCTCAGGCATCGACCACGTGGTGGGGAATGTCGAGCTAGGAAAGATGAACGAGTGGGTTTCCTTTTACGAGAGGGTGCTAGGATTTTCGCAGATTACCCACTTCACGGATAAAGAGATTTCGACAGAGTACTCCGCGCTCATGTCGAAGGTGATGAAAGGTGGCGGCGGGAAGATTAAGCTTCCGATCAACGAGCCTGCCGAGGGAAAGCGCAAGTCTCAGATTGAAGAGTTTCTCCAGTACAACGGGGGAGCTGGAGTTCAGCACATCGCACTCTCCACAAACAACATCATCGCCACCATTAAGGCGCTGCGCGAGCGGGGAGTGCGGTTCCTCTACGTTCCAAAAACGTACTACGAAGAGGTGCCGACCAGGATCGGCTTCATCAAAGAGGACCTGTCGGTCATTCAGAACCTCGGAATTTTGGTGGATCGAGACGACGATGGGTACTTGCTCCAGATATTCACGAAAAACCTAGAGGACCGGCCAACGTTGTTCCTTGAGATTATTCAACGGGAGGGCTCGCAGGGGTTTGGCGTCGGCAACTTCAAGGCGCTCTTTGAGGCGATTGAGCGCGACCAGGCGGAGCGCGGCAACTTGTAGAAGGCTATCAGTCTCTACCTTCACGAACGTAATCGCTTATTCGAGTAGACCGGCGCATGCCGGCTCTTGCTCCCAAGCCTCCAGCACAGCGATGCCCCTAAGTGCTACATGCGGCCAGGTTACATTTTGCAGACCTTCCCGGTCAGGGTCTTCTTCGTCCGCCGTGGCTGTTGCCGCAAGTAGCAGGTAAGCCAGGATCTATGCCTTCTTGGCATGACCTATGCTCACCCTCCAAACGTGAGGCTGTGAGGCAGTAGGAGTTCTCCGTATGGCAGTAGCACGAGGGGCAAACGGGTTTAGGGTATTTCTTCTCTCAAAGCTGCTGCTTCGATGGCTTGGTAGCACCGTAGCGATTGCGGTGCCAGCGATGCAGGTCGCCCTCGCCGAGAGTGTCAAGGTGACCTACCCGGGCGTGATAATCAGCAACAGGAGCACGGCGGCGAATGAAGCCTCGGTGCATGCGGCAGCGGCTAGCTTTGCATTCCCCGGGCTCTCCGCAGAGCGGCTCGCCTCTGGCGCCTCCCTGGTAAAGGGTCCGGCTACCGGCGTGGAGGGGCAGGGCCCCGTGGCTGGCAGGCGAAACCTGTGCCGGACGGCGCGGGTGAGGCGAATTATGGCGCGCGTCCGTGGCCACGCCAACTGTGCGGAGAACCTTGAGCTGACAGTAGACAAGTCACCAAACGATCCGATGTACGAGAGCGGCCTGTGGGGAATGAAGATGATGGGGGCGCCGGCGGCGTGGGATGTCACCACGGGAACTTCGCAAGCGATCATCGCTGTGGTCGACACGGGCATCTACCCAGGACACCCAGACCTGGCGAAGAATTTCTGGACGAACCCCCTCGAGATCCCGAACAACAATCGCGATGACGACGCAAACGGGTACATCGATGACGTAGTCGGAATGAACGCCATAACCAGGGTCGGCAGCGGGGTAGACGACAACGGGCACGGCACCCATGTGGCAGGGACGATAGGCGCAGTTGGAAACAACGCCGAGGGTGTCGTTGGCCTAAACTGGAGCGTGCGGCTCATGTCAGCGAAGTTTCTCTCTGCGTCTGGCTCTGGAAGCACAGCGGACGCGATCCGGGCGATTGAGTACATCGTGGCGGCGAAGAAGAAGGGCCACAACGTGGTGGCTATCAACAACTCCTGGGGAGGTGGAGGGTTCTCGCAGCCGCTCCTTGACTCGATCAACAACGCGGGCGCAGCCGGCATACTGTTCGTCGCTGCGGCCGGCAACAGCTCAAGGAGCAACGATGCAACTCCAAGCTACCCGGCGAGCTACCGGGCAAGCAACATCATCGCAGTCGCGTCCATCACTTCGTCTGGCGCCCTATCAAGCTTCTCAAACTACGGCTTCAACTCGGTTCACATCGCCGCTCCTGGCAGCAGTATTCTGAGCACTGTGCCTCCAGACAGGTACGCCGTGTACAACGGCACCTCCATGGCCTGCCCGCACGTGACCGGACTCGCCGCCCTGGCATATGCAGCGTGCCCGACGCTGTCGATGCAGAGCCTCAAAGGGCTTATCCTGAACAACG
>OMIG01000095.1 GCA_900299035.1 Pseudomonadota bacterium | reverse complement strand
TGAACGTCCTTGATGGTGTGCTTCGAGAAGGGGTAACGGCCGTTCTCGCAGTTTATCTTGTCAGCCGCCGTCACAACCCCGGCATCGATCGCCCCTGCCGCAACGATCGGCTTCATGACCGAGCCTGGCTCAAAGACCGTCTCGAGCAAGAGGTTTCGGAGCGTCTCCTTGGAGTCGGCTGAAGGGGTGTTGAAGTTGTAGCTCGGCGACTGGCTGAGAGCGACGATCTCGCCCGTGTCAGAGTCAATCATGACAGCCATTGCCTGCTTGGCGTTGGCGTTCTTACGGCCAATTTCAAGCTCCTCGTCCATGATGATCTGGAGGTCGGCGTCTATCGTGAGCTTGAGCGCCGCTCCTTTCGGAGGCGCGAAGCCGTCACCGGAATCAGACGCGCTGCTGACGTGGATGATCTTTCCAAAAGCGTCTCTGGTAGCTGTGGTCTTTACGTGGTCTTCGTGTAGGCGCTTCTCGTACAGGGCCTCAATGCCGGAGAGCCCGCTGCCATCGACTCCGACCTTCCCTATCAGCGCACTCGCCGCCTGGTTGTAGGGGTAGAATCGGCGAGCTTCAAGCACAGCACCTACGCCCGCGATGTTAAGGGCCGAAACCTTCTCTGCCTGGTACCGTAAGACCTGTCGCTTGACCCATACAAACGGCTGCTTGCTGTCGAGACGGGCCCGGACATCCGCCGGCTTCATCTCCAGCAGGCTGGAGAGCTCCCGCACGGTGCGCTCCCTGTCCTTGACCTGCTTCGGCCTAACGTAGATTGACTGTGCCGGAATAGAGACCGCCATCAGCTTTCCGTTGCGGTCGAGCACCTGCCCGCGCTCGGACGCGACCTCTACTTCGGCGACGTGCTGCTTTACGGCCCAGTCCTGCCAGGTCTCAAAGTCTGACACCTGTAGGCTGTAGAGACGGGTCACTAAGAGCCCGCTCCAGAGAATTGCGAAGAACCCGATCAGCCTGAGCCGATTCGGCCGCTTGTTCGCGAGCGACACCCCGGTTGCACTTGGGCGCTGCCCAGATGTGAAGTCCGAGCCGATTAGCTGACGACGCTGACTGCTGGGTTGTGAGAGGTCTCTATTCTCTGGAATGCGGGGCGACCGACCCGTTGCATGTGAGCTTACAGAAGAGGAACGCACAAACATGCGACCGAGACCCTAATGGAAGACCTTACAGCGGTCCGAGAGCTTCCCCGCGGGGCCAGCCGAGCGAACCAAGAGGATCTGCGTACCCCAGCCGACGTCCAAGCGCGCACCGCGCGACCATGAACGGAGGCTGAGGAGCCCCGAATCGGTAATGCCTACCCTAGTACGAAAGCCGGATAGTCTTACCCGGGTTGCGCTCTGAGAGGCCAGCCATGTCGCGAGCCGAACGGGCAAGCGAATCGGGCCGCAGGAGCACCGAGCGTTGAAGCTCAAGCTCTCGCCGCTCCATGTCTAGGTCAACTGTGAGCTGCCTAGCCTGGCCGAGTTGGTAACCGAGGTCTGTTGCCTCCAGCTTCGCCCAGACCCTAGCGCCGAACACGGCAAGGATGGCGATGCCGGCCAAAACCTGCACCTTCGCCGAGACTGCCTTAGCCTCACGCCTAACGTAAACCGACTGATACTGCAAACACACTGCCATATAACCAAATCCTCTCAGAGAAATGTACAAACAATTAACAATTCTGTCCCTACCAAAAGTGAACGCTCATTCATTTTTTTTACTTCAAAAATTCTCGCCGAACTCGAACACTCGGAGGCGCGCGCTGCGGGATGCCGGATTGCGAGCGACCTCGTCCTCGGACGGCTCTACAACGTCTCGATTGACCATCCGACCAAGACGCTTTTCAGCCCGTATTCCGCGCCAATTCGCAGGATAGCTGCCGGCCGACTCCCACTTCCGCATGCAACTCGTGACGGCCTTATCCTCGATTGAATGGAACGTGATGACTGCTAGCCTTCCGCCCGGCTTCACCACCTTCGGAGCCTCATCGAGCAGCTTCTGCACCTCGCCCAGCTCGTCATTCACGCGCATCCGTAAAGCCTGAAACACCACCGTAGCTGGATGAACTCGCGATTCGGAGCGCTTCCCGAGCTGGCTCGCCTTAACCGCGTCGGCAAGCTCCTTGGCGCTCGCAAATGGCCGGTGAAAAACCAGGGTTCTGGCCAAAGCACGGGCATTCTTCCCCACCCCGCCCTCGGCCAGAGCCAAAAATATCTCGCGCTCCGAGGATGTGTTCACAAAGTCCGCTGCTGTCATGCCCTGAGACTCGTCCATTCGCATGTCCAGGGCAGAAGAGTCGGCAAAAGAGAATCCCCGACCCTCGACAAGCTGGTCGGTCGACAGCCCGAGGTCAGCCAAAACGCCGTCAAAGACCCTGCCGGAGGTGGCTTCGGAGACCTTTGAGAAGGGTGCGTGCACCAGGTCGAGCCGGTCGCCGTACTGCCCAGCCCATCGCAGCCCGCGCTCGAGGGCTCGGCTGTCGCGATCCAGGGCAACTACCCAGGAGTCTGGGTTGGCGTCGAGAATCGCCCGAGTGTGCCCTCCCCCTCCGAATGTGCAGTCTAGAAACATGCCGCCGTTCTTTGCTCCCAACGCGTCAACCACCTCGGAAAGCATCACGGGAACGTGAACAGCATCCCCGTTTGCCTCGCTCATATATCAACATCCGCAAACAGGTCCGGGTTCTCTAGTAGCGCCTGCTCTGAGGCGGTGAATATCGAGTCCCAAACCCTTCTATCCCAAATTCGAAAGCCATGGATTGAGGCCGTGAAAACAACCTCTTTGTCGAGCCCAGCGTAGGCCCGCAGGTACGAAGGCACGAGAATGCGCCCGTTGCCGTCGATCGAGCACTCGCTCGCCCGGCTCAAGTAAAAGTTTTCGAGGCGCTGAAGCTTGCTGCTGAAGCGGCTCTTCTCGCGCAGGCGGGCCTCAAACTCTTCCCAGGCATCGAGCGCGAACCCCTCTACACAGCGAGAGCCCTCGGACACGTAGTTGGTGAGAACGACTCCGCGCTGCTCTTTGTCCCCAAGAACCCGGCGGAAATCGCTGGGGAGACTTACTCGCCCTTTATCGTCTAGGGCGTGAACGCAGTTACCGCGGAAGGAGGTGTGCGGCGGGCGCTTAGACGAACGGCTTACGGGAATGCTGCGTTCCCGCTCCTCTGACTTTTCATCGAGAGAACTGTCGTTCATCTGCTACCCGCCGCGCACTTGGAGAGAAACGTAACCAGTACAACTAACTACCAAAAAAACCGGTCTCGAGGGCTTGTGGGACAACTACCCACTTCTTCCCACTTGATACCACCAAAGTACAGTCAGGTACCGATACCGTCAACGGGCAAAGTGAGCTAATGCGCTAATTTTTTTGCTTATTTTAATTAGCTTAAAGTGGGGACCCGGAACCCTCTGGAATTACTGATGGGGTCGCCCAGAAACTGGCAAGAAGGAGCGCCGAAAGCGTCTCCCCCTACTCCACCGTAACGCTCTTGGCCAGGTTGCGCGGAAGGTCTACGTCGGTGCCGTTCATAACAGCCACGTGGTAGGCCAGGAGCTGAAGTGGGATGTTGAGCAGGAGCGGGCTCAGCTCTGGCGAGACAAAAGGCACGTGGATAACAGCCTCCGGGGTAACCCCGAGTGACTGCTCCGGCGCAGCGTCTGTGACAACGACCACCCGCGCGCCACGCGCCTCGACCTCCTTTAAGTTCGAAAGGCTCTTCTCGAACAGCTGCTTCTCGCGTTGGAGTATCATCACTACCGGCATCTTCTCGTCGATCAGCGCGATTGGGCCGTGCTTCATCTCGCCGGCTGGGTACCCTTCGGCGTGAATGTAGGAGATCTCTTTAAGCTTCAGCGCCCCTTCAAGGGCGATCGGGTAGCAGGTACCCCGGCCCAGGAACAAGAAGTCCCGGGCGCTGGAGAGGTGCTTCGCAGCCGCGGCAACCGTGCTGTCAACTCGCAGCGCCTGGGCCACTGCGCTTGGCAGGTGCACTAGCGCCTGGAGCATCTCGCGCCGCTGGTCAGCACTCATGGTGCCGCGCTTCTCTGCCATGTAGAGCGCCAGCAGCTCAAGCGCCACGAGCTGAGTGGTAAACGCCTTGGTAGATGCCACGCTGATCTCTGGCCCTGCGTGAGTGTAGAGCACCATGTCCGCTTTGCGGCAGATGGAGGCCCCAACGACGTTGCACACAGCGAGCGTGGTGCCCTTGCCGCTGGCGCACTCAAGCGCGCCGAGCGTGTCGAGAGTCTCGCCGGACTGCGAAACAGCGATCACGAGCGTGTCTCGGTCGATGAGCTGCGTGCGGTAGCGGAACTCCGAGGCGTAGTCGACCTCGCACGGGATGCGAGCGAAGCTCTCGATAAAGAACTTCCCCTCAAGGCAGGCATGCCAGGCGGTGCCGCAAGCAACTAGCACCACCCGCTTAAACTCTTTCGCCTTTGCCCCGAGCGCTTCCAGCTCGGGGAGCTGAATGGTGCCATCCTGCTCGTTAAAGCGAGATCGCAGCGTGTCGCTCAACACGCGGGACTGGTCGTAGATCTCCTTGAGCATAAAGTGCTTGAAGCCGCCCTTCTGGGCCGTGATGGGGTCCCAGGTAACCACCTGCTCCTTGCGGCTTACCAGGCTGCCCCGGTTCTCGATATATATAGAGTCAGCCGTCACCTCTGCTAAGTCGCCGTCCTCGAGGATAACTATGCGACGGGTATGCGGAAGGAGCGCTGGGATGTCGCTTGCGATGAAGCTCTCCCCCTCTCCGCGCCCCAAGATAATCGGCGTGGAGTTCTTGGCCACGAGAATTCGGTCAGGACTCTGGGCATCTATCGCCAGGAACGCGTAGCTGCCCCTAACCTCTCCGCACATCAGCCGCATCGCCTCGAGCGGCTTGAAGCCCTGCTCTAAGAAACGGTTGAGCAGGTGCGCTGCGACTTCTGTGTCGGTCTCTGACTTAAAGACGCACCCTTCTCCCTCAAGCATGGCGCGAAGCTCGAGGTAGTTCTCGATGATGCCGTTGTGAATCAGGCTCACTCTGCCGGCGGTGTGCGGGTGGGCATTTGTTTCCGTCGGGCGGCCATGAGTTGCCCAGCGCGTGTGGCCGATGCCGATCCGGGATTCTGACATCTCCTTCTTTGACGCGAGAGCTTTCTTGAGCTCTGCAAGCTTTCCTGTGGCGCGCGTAATCTCGATGCCGCCATTGAGGCACACGGCGATGCCGGACGAATCGTATCCGCGGTACTCAAGGGTCTCTAGCCCGCCGAGCAAAATAGGAAGCGCGTCGCGCTTTCCAACGTAACCAACGATTCCACACATAGAGAGAAGCCTCGCAGCTTTGATACGTCGCGCCTCTGCGGAGTCCTAGTTCAGTCGCACATCGACACTGCACGCGCCTGAACTGCCCGCATGGCGAAAGGAACAGCCACTCGCTGCAAAAAGTTAGATGAACGCGCGAGGCTAACTGTTGCAAGGGAACTTACCGAGAGTCTCGCCGTAGCGATACAGGCGACGTGCCGCAGCATGAGCTCGAACACTTGAGCGTCAACAAACCGCCACCCACGTGGGTCAGCTTCGATCCGACACCTACCACTAATTGTGCTTTCAAACGGCTTTCTGACTACGCCTGGATTGGTGCGATTCCTGCACTCCGACCTTCGGATTTCTAGGCCGAGCGCTTGGGGTGGGCAAATTTTGCCCGCTTTCCGGGCGTGCCTGGGGCTCGATGGAGATTAACGGCTGTTTCCTCATCGGGCTTTAGGGAAATCGACAGAAACAAGGGATCCAACCGCACTTTAGCTAGTGCGCTTAATTTTTTGAGAAATGTTTCAATTTTACGAAGGTGGCAGCCGACTTGAAGACTTAAGATGAGCGCTCGGAAGCGGGCCCCCGGCCTTGCCACAGCTACTCCTGTGCCCTCAAACGGCTTTTCGCCGATGCGGGGTCATATTGCTCGCGCACTACTGTGCGTGGTGGCGCTCGTGTGTCTGCTGCTTACGTACAACACATCGACGGTCGTGGGACAGGGATCGGGCGGCGGGCCGCCCACGGACACTCCCACAGCTACCTACACTCCAACTTGGAATGTAACCTGGAAAGACGGCACCAACGCGCTCTCGGTCTTTGTTTCGACTACCGACCGCAACGGTGCGGGGTGGGCGAGCCTAGAGAGCATGAGAACTGAATGCCAGGCGCTCGCAACCGCCCAGGGTTACGGCGGCACCTGGTACCCCCTCGCCTCGGACTCAACATGGGATGCCCGAGATGTGCTCAACTACACAGGTTCCG
>OMIG01000094.1 GCA_900299035.1 Pseudomonadota bacterium | reverse complement strand
TTTGCACACGCAGCGAAAATAGCTCCGAGCGCCAATCCAAACCGCGCATCGAGGTCGGATGAGTGAACGAAGAAGGCGCCGATTGAGAGAAGGAGCGCTAGCGCCGTGACCCAGAAGAGCTTAAGCAGAGAAAGAAACGAGCTCTGCCTCGCAAGAGTAACGAAGAAGGTCAGCCGCGAGAAATCAGAGCCTTTATCGCCGAGTGTGCGGAAGCCGTAGTTCGTTTGGTAGCGATGCTCGTTAACCTTGGCGCCGTCAAAGGCGACGCTCCATCCCTCGAGCGCCACCGATGGGTCGATCCCGCTTCCCTGGTCCGGCTCAAGCTGAAGAAACGCGGACTGCCGAGTAGAGTCTTCGACGATTATCGGAAGAACATGGTCATCGAGAGGGTACTGCCGAACGTCGAACACGTGAAATATCTTCGCGTGGACTCGAAGCTGGGCGTAGTGAAACCCCTGGTCTTCTTGGACCTCGGTGGGTACGGCGCTCTCAATGCGCCCGTTTACCAGCTCGAAAGTCTTTGTGGGATCAGGCCCGTCTCCCTTCCACCGAAACCAGAACCACCCGTCAAAATCGAAGGTGCCGTCCTTCTGAGAGATCTCGGAGATCCTGGTCAGGTAGAACCCGACCGCCACGCTGTGCGGCTTCTGACCTGGGGCCACGGAGGCTGAAACTCCGGCCGCAAGGGGCGCGGCGACTGCGTGCTCTGCCGGCACTCCGGCACACAGGGTAAGGGCGGCGACCACAAGCACGAAGCGGTGAAGAGCTCTACGGAGCCCTGCCGTAATGAAGTTCCTGTTTGGGTTAGAAAGTTCCAGCGCCACGTGGAAGTGGTAGCACAGGCACAGCGAGGTGTCTAAAGAGAATCAGCGCAGCCGCGGCGCGAAGTACCGAATGTGGCGTCCAGCAGGGGGCTCATTCTTTCGCCTAAAAGGCTATTGGACTCGGTCTCTACGGACTGAAGAGGGGCTGCTCCGCTCTCCCCAGGTGGCGGCTGAGCGGGCTGCTCTGACGGGTTTCGGATTGAGATGGTAAGGCCCTTAAGGCCGCTACCGTTAAACACATCAATAGTCGGGCCGGAGTTCCCAGCTGATTGGATGGTGAAGGGTGGGATGTTTCCTTCTCTGCTCGAGTCTTGCCCGACTGGGGCCTGCGATTCGATAGGACCCGCAGGCCCGCTTGGAGTGCCCGCATGGGGTTGGGGTGGCGTGCGAAGCGCCGGCCTCCAAAGCGCTATTACGAAGCGCCCTAGCCAACTCGAGGGGGGTTGCACACTACTCTGTGCGGAGGACGGCGTTCGGCCTGCTTCCAGCGCCGCTCTGACGACGCGCCTACCAGTCCGGAAGGAAGCTAGAGCGCCAGCCAGGGCGAGGATCGCGGAGATGTACGGCGCCAGTGGGTGCTTGATGGTTTGTGCGAAGTACATCTTCGCCATCTGAAGGTAGAACGGGGTCCCGCGTGTCTCAGAGACTTTCTGGGTGAGTGGGTTGTAGAACACCGTCCTGGTATCGGCGTATTGCATCGAGCGGAACTCACCGCTAGGACCAAGGCTCATCTCCGGTGTTAGCGTGGCCCCCTTCGGGCCAAACAGGTAGCAGCTGGGAAATACTCGCCGGAAAGTTTCAAAGATCGATTTAGCGCCGAATTCGGTATCCGCCGCTGTGCTGCAACTTAACAGAGCGATGGCCGCCCTAGGTTTCATCAGTCCTGACAAACGCTGGAGTGCAGGGTCATCTGCGTACAGATTTTTGCGGGCTTGGTCGTGCGGGTCCGCGTTGAGAACAATCGATTCCTGGGTGCCGTGGCCGAGAACGAGCATGAGCTCCGCGGAGACCCCGCGTCTTTCGCGGGCGTCCGTTAGAGCGTCCACAAGCTCTTTTGCGCTGGAGGGCTCAAACAGTAGGACGCGGTAGTGGTCGGTGAGCCGGTCGATATGGTCGTACATCGCATACCCGCTATTCACCGCCACGAAGGACCTTACCGTGTCCGCGTCGGAGGGGCTTGTTAAGCATATCGCATAAGGGCGTGTGTCGCGTTCCACGCCATCAAAGAAGTCTGTGGGAAGCAGCGCGCGCAGCGACTTCTTCGTCGGAGCATCGGCAATTGCGAATCGATTTCGGATAATTTCGCGCGCATTGTCGAATCGCCCGAAGGCGCGTATTCCGAGGAGCTCAAGGGCCTTGGTGGTCTTGCTGAGGGCCGCGATAGCCTCGTTCTGGGGGGACTGGCTGAACTCAATCACTTGAGCGAAGCCGCGCGGATTGATGCTTGCGAGAGAAACAAGCTCGGTCGGGGTCAGGGAGTCGAAAGCGCGGGGCTCATTGGCTAGGCGGATGAGTTCCGGGACCTGCTGTATGAATGGCTGCAAGTGGGGAATGCTAGAGAGCTTGGTTGTCCATTGTCCGGCAAAGATCTGTTCGTTTATCTCGTTCCGTACGAGCTGGCGAGCCTCCGCTCTTTCCAGCGCAATCATCGGGATATCGCTGAGAGGCCAGCGTGGAACCTGTCCTTGAAGAGGTCGGAGCGTGGTCTCGAGCGCGGAGCGGATGGCTGGAGCATAGGAAGGGGAGCTGCGGTCGTAGAGAGAGGGGGGAATGCGAGATGCGAATTTGGGGTCCCGCTTGAGCTCCAAGCGCACGAGGTCCGCGAAGGCGCTCGATTTGGTTACTGCGGGCGCGGGCCAAACCCTCGGCTGAATGCGCAGCTGTCGCAACAGCGGCTCTTTAACCTGCGGATGCTCGACGATGCCCCTCGCAGTGACGTTCTCTATTAGAAGCCCATCGAGGAGGGGTCTCGTAGGGGCTCCTGCGGCGGTTGTCTGGAGGAGGCTTACAACCGCGGGAAGGATCTTTTCAGGCGGCACGTCAAACACCCGCGCGTAGTTGAGCACGGCTGCTGATTCAGCAATGTCAAAGTAGTCAGCGTACGCCTTGCGCAAGAGAGGGCTAGCGCGCAGCACGCTAGGAGTGATCTCGAGGGCGGTAACAGGGCGCGCGAGTTCCGACTGGGACTTGTAAAGTGAGACGAAGGCATCTACCAGGGCAGTCGTTGCTTTTTCGAGCTCCTGCCGAGATGCGCTTTTGGCCAGATTAAGCCACAAGTTCGGGTAGCTCTCAGCAAGTTCAATCGGAGACAACGAGAGCGCATGGCACATAAATGGGCTCGACCCAAGCAGCATGTCAGCGCATTCGCCCGAAATAGTAGCGAGGTCGCGCCCGAGCGCTGAGAGAACCGTCTCTGTTACTTCCTGCTGGTTGAGGTCTTCGGCGCTGAGCTTATTGAGAGTTGAGAGTCTGGTCTCAGGGCGAGAGATGTCGATGACGAGTGCGTCGATTCGCGCCCGCTCAATTTCTGCGGCGGATAGTTTCGGCGCCTCCCGATCGGCATGCGGCGCTGCTGCCTTTCGCCCGCTTCCGTTAGAGATGACCGTGGCCAGACGAGAGGCCGCGGCGGCTAGTGGCCTGTTGGGTAACTCCCCTGAGGTTTGCGGGCCATTGGTTGGGGCGTTGACGCTCGATGTTGCTACGGCTAATCCGGCTGAAGCGACCGATAGGCGTATG
>OMIG01000093.1 GCA_900299035.1 Pseudomonadota bacterium | reverse complement strand
TCGTCATTGTCGGTTGGAGACGAGCAGCCAGGGTCGTTCATGTCTGTCAGCCCGTCGCTATCGTTGTCTCTCCCGTCTTGGCACTGCGATGTTCCGTCGCTCTCGTCATTGTCAGTGCGGCTTGAGCATCCTGGGTCGGAGAGGTCGATCAGCCCGTCTCCGTCGTTGTCTCTCCCGTCCTGGCACTGTGAGGTTCCATCGCTTTCGTCCGTGTCACTAGAGGAGGAGCAGCCAGGATCGCTCAAGTCAGTCAGCCCATCACCGTCGTTGTCGCTGCCGTCGGAGCAAGCTGGGCTTGGGGGCGGAGGGGGCAGGTTGACTGAGTTGCCCTGCCTGATCACGCCGTTGTCACAGATAAAATCAACGGCCGAATCAAGCTCCGTCTGGGTAATAAGTTCTCTGTTAGGATCGTCTGTATAGATGAAGCCACTCTTGCCGGGGTCCGAGCAGAAAGGCCTAGCTCCGTTGGTGCACGGCACCGGGCCTAAGACATTGTAGTCTGCCGAAAGAGTTATTTTTTTAAACACCTGGCCGTGTAAGAAATCAAGGCGACCCGCGTTGAAGGGATAGTTAGCGGGACAGAGTGTATTGTCGGTGTGAATCATCGGCCAGCCGGTCTCAGACACACGGCACCGATACGTGAAGCAGCCAGCCTGAGCTTGAGCGTTTTCAACCGCGAAGCTTCCGATAGCAAGAAGAGCGACTGCTAATGAAAGTCTAGAGCAGAAAAACCAGCGGTTTCCCATGACGCCTCCCAAACATCCCCATGAGAGTGTTCGACTTTGAAACTGCTGGACTTAACGCCTGGTGGCGATTTTCGGGGTCTTGGACGTTCCTTGAGAGCGCCAGCACCGTAGCGTAGCAGGGAGTTCTTTGTAGTTTAATACTGCGCTATTTCAGGAGCTTAGCCAGCGCGCACTACGCGGCGAAGTATCCCTGATAGGGTGAAATTCTTAGCGATGTTGAGTCACTGAACCGTCGTGGTCGCAAGCTTAAGGTTATCGAAGACGTCCTTCTCTCCCTTGAGCACCGGCGCGACACCGATAAACGTGACTGACTGCTTCTTCGTTGGCGCCTTCCAGGAGAAGGTGAGGGTCGCGGTTGCCCCAGCGTCGAGGGTTGTGCTCTGTGGGCCTCCGGCCTGGCCACCGGTTGGAAGGAGCGCAACGCTGATAGTCTCACGCGAGCCGCCCTGGTTCTCTACCATTACACTTATCGAGTTGGTGCTGCCGATGCCTGCCGGGTTGGGCACCGCAATCGAGACAATAGCGACATCTGGCACGGATGGAGTGGGGTTTGGAGTTGGGGCAGGCGTCGGGTCTGAACCAGGCGGCAGGTCGCTGCCGGGAGGCTGGGGTAGGGAGCGGAAGAGGCCCGAGAGGCTAAGCCTTCCACCGGTGGCGCAGCGACCTGTTAGTGAGCTGGTTGGCTTGGCGTTAGAGAGGATAGCCGAGCGGATCTGCTGCGGAGTCGCCGATGGGAATGCAGATGCGTAAAGCGCTACTGCACCCGTCACGTGCGGAGTCGCCATCGATGTTCCGCTGTAGGAGCCGTAGGAGCTTCCGCCCAGCGTTGAGAGGATGCTCACTCCCGGCGCTCCTATGTCGACTGAGCTTGCCCCGTAATTGGAAAAGGAGGCCAGCCGACCGCTTGAATCGATCGCCGCCACAGCTACAACAGCTTCGTAGCCAGCCGAGCTCTCGATCATAGACGGCTGGAGGGTGGTGTAGTTCGACGGGTATGCGGGGAAGAAGTCGTTGTTGAAGCCGCTATTCCCGGCAGCTGCTACGAACAGAATTCCCTGCTTTGCGGCCCGCAGGATAGCGGTGTGGAGCGCTGAGCTGTAGAAGCCGCCGCCCCATGAGTTGTTGATGGCGACGATGTTCAGGCCGTGGCGAGCTTTGAGGTCCCGCAGGTAGTTAATCGCATCGATCGCGTCTGACGGCGAGCCGCCTTGGGGCCCAAAGAACTTGGCTGAGATGATCGTCACGTTCCAGTTTACGCCAGCCACTCCGACGCCGTTCCCGCCGACGCCGCCGATGGTGCCTGAAACATGGGTGCCGTGCATGTCACCATCAGACGGATCGTAAACGGTTCGGTCTTTGTGAGCGAAGTCCCAACCGTTGGTGTCGTCCACGTAGCCGTTTCCGTCGTTGTCTCGCCCGTCGACAGGGTCGTACGGATTATTCCAGATGTTTGCGGCCAGGTCCGGATGATTTACCTGGATTCCTTCGTCTACGACGCCGACGTACACCTGCTTGGAGCCGGTGGCGCCGTAGGCCCATGCCTCTTCCGCATCTGAGCCAAAGCTGTTAGTCGTGCCGCTCGGTCCGCACACTGGAGAGTCGTCACCGAAGAGGCCCCACAGGGTGCCAGCGGTGTAGTGCGAGTCGTTGCTCACCTCCGTGTGCTGCATGATGTAGTTCGGCTCAACGAACGCGACAGCAGGGTTGTTCTGAAGCCTATCTAGGGCGGCTGCCACCGTGCCTGCGATGCGCACGCGCTGCATCCCCCCTCGGGTATTCGCTCTCTCTTGAGCCGTGCCGAGGAGCTGAATGATACCACCACCGACCGAGGCGAGAGTCCGCTGCTTGGTGGCTTCGTCGGTCGAAGAGCGAAAGCCGATGATTACCTCGCCATCTCGGTGCGGCTTCAACGGTTGAGCCGTCACGGTCAGGGGCGCACTGATGGCGACCACGGCTAAGAGGGCGGGGAGAAGGTAGCTTCTGGTTTTCAGCACAGGTGCCTCCGTAACAGATCGGAGGCACCTTAGTTTTTTTGTCTTCGGCTGTCTGCCCTTCGGGGGCGAGAGACTCCCTCAGAGAGCGGCTTTCTGAATCATTTACTGAACCCTGCCTTGAAGAGACCTTTATCCGCCTACAGGTCAGCCTACAGCTAAGCTTCGTCGCCTGCTTTAGGAGCTAGCCACTTGCGAAGAATCTCTAGAGCCGGCGTGTAAACATCGCCGGCATCGGTGTTCTGTCGAGGCCCAGCGATGTTAACCCGCATTGCTTTATGGCTATTCAAAAAATCCACGAATGCGTTTCTGTCGAGCGGCTGATCGAGTGAAACTTCGAGCAGAGCAGTCCCAAAGAACTCTGCTGCTTCTGCTGTCAGCGGGGTGCCGTCCTTGGGCGTACCTCGAGACAGTATGATCGTTACGTCGGAATCACGCGCATTTGCGCTGGTGCGCCAGGCTGGGTCAGCCGAGGGTGCCTCACGAAGTTTGTACTTCTCGTCGATGACTCCGTCGGCGGCAAGCCTCCCCTTCGGGCACCAACCATCCCACGAGTAGCCAAGCTCAATCGCGGCGTCCAGCATGGCTCGGTCGACGCCGGTTTGGCCGCCGGTCACGAGGGTGATCTTGCGGCTTCGAAGCAGCTCGTCCGCGCTGTACTGTTCAGGAGCGAGGTCACGCCCTGCTGAGGCCTCTTGGGAGGCGAAGCCACCTGAGTGGTAGAGCTCCTTCCAGCCATCCGCCACCT
Organism: Pseudomonadota bacterium; assembly: GCA_900299035.1. GTDB lineage: Bacteria > Bdellovibrionota_C > UBA2361 > UBA2361 > OMII01 > OMII01. The sequence continues at coordinate 1,398 of OMIG01000093.1, read as the reverse complement.
TATTGAAGCAGGCGCGGAGGCTAGCAGGAACTCCTGCTCTCGCAAACGTCGCCTGGTACTCTTGGAGGATCGCTAGATTTTGCTCAAGGGAGCCGGTCGACCACCCAGAAGTGGTCCCGAACTCGCGCAGGTGTGAGAGCCCTGCCTCGTAGGTACTTAGCTTCGAGGCGCATAGAAGGGTGGCCACATCCGGAGACAGCTCAGCCTTTCTGAGCACCTCACGCTTGCGATCTGAAAAGCTCCCCATCGGTCCGCCACGAGTGGGCTCGGTGACGGCGGTGATGAGTTTCCACACGGCATCGCCAAACTGCTGACGGACTTGTTCTTTAATGCCGAAACGGTCCGTTCCTACAGGAATCCCCTCAAACACGTCGTGCAGCAGCCCTGCAACAACTACCTCCGCGGACTGCCGAGTCGCAGTCAGCAGGAGTCCCACCTCACACAGGTGGGTAAACATAGAGAGCCCTTTGTCTCGCCTGCTCGGGTGGACGCCGCCGCCTTGGGCCCAGGCAAATGCGAAATCGAGGGCACTAGCGATAAAAGTGCGATCGTCCTCGGAGTAGGCGTGCTCGGGCGTCGCCGATGTGGCGAGAGACTCTTCTTTCCTATTGCCGACATCCAGAGGGTCCTGAGGCCTGGAAGCATCTACAAAGAGACGCAGCGCATCGACAGCCTGTTCATTTAGCCTATAAGTAGCGCTCGTGCGCCAGACGTCGGCAAGGAAGCGAGCTGCTTCCTCACTTAGAGGAGGATGCTGAGCTGTCATGCAAAAAGACGCTTGGTACAGGTCTAGAACAGCTTCGGGCGATTGGAGAAATCCTCGGAGGCCGCTAGTCGTGACACTGTCGGGCAAGGCCTTAGCCCCCAGCGCTAGCTTCTCAGCGAGTCCCTTGGCCTGTTCAGCGGAAGAGAAGACGGGCTGTGCGAAACGATTGCCCGAAAAGCTAGAGCTGAATAGCTCTGAAGCTCCACCCCGTTGCGGTTGGCGGTAGCTCAAGGGGGTGTGGTCGGAAGTCTTCATACAAGCAAATAGAAAGGCTGCCTTTCTATTGTAAGCGTGCCGCTATCTGGGGCTGTACGGAAATCAGTCCCCGTTTCTCCAAAAAAGCGCGGTCGAGTTTCCAAATTTTGAGAAAAGCATGGGGGGTAAACACCCCAACCCCCAGAAATGACCAAGAGTGTTGCTTTGGGGTCGGGTGGATAACGGCCTCGGCTAATGCTCGTGAGAACACGTGCTTAAATCTGCTCTGCGCGCTGAGGAGGAATGAGGCCTGTTGAGCGCAAGAGTTTTCTAGTGACTTCAGCGCCCGTCTCCGGATAACCTATAGTGGTAAGCATCAGGAAGCGGCCGACATCTCTGTCGGCCCTACCATCCGAGTCAGGTGACCACGGTGGTTT
>OMIG01000092.1 GCA_900299035.1 Pseudomonadota bacterium | reverse complement strand
TCGATGGTGTGCAACAAGGTGGTGATCATCAGCCGCGGCAGGGTCGTGATGGAGAGCATGCTCGCCGACCTGACGCGCGACAAGAGCCTAGAGCAGGTGTTCCTCGACAGCGTCAGCCGCGAAGAGGTAGTTGACGCCGCTGCGTGCGTGAACCAGGCAAGGTAAGGAGCAAAGGTATGCGAAACGTGATCGCCATCTGCAAGCGGGAGCTGCTCTCGTTCTTCGTGTCTCCGATAGCGTACTTCGTCATCACGGGCTTCACGCTCCTGGTCGGGTACTTCTTCTTCAACCTCTTCTCGATCTTCCTGCAGATGTACCAGATGGCGCCCTACCTGCAGATGCGCGGCATGCCGCTCCCGAACTTAAACCAGACGATCGTCGAGGGGCTGTACCAGACGATGCTCGTCATCTTGGTGTTCTTGGTGCCGCTGCTCACGATGCGAATCGTCGCCGAGGACAAGCGCAGGGGGACGTTTGAGCTGCTGCTGACCTCTCCCGTGTCGGTGTCGGAGATCGTTTTCGGGAAGTTCTTGAGCCTCGCGGCCGTCATCACCGTGATGCTCGGCATCGCCTTCATATTTCCGCTGCTCCTGATCGTGTACGGCACCCCAGAGGTGCCGCCGATTTTTTCGGGCTTTGCGGGGGTGCTGCTGTGCACGCTCGGGTTTGCCAGCATCGGCATGGCAGTCTCCTCGTTCACAGAGAACCAGATCGTCGCTGGAGTGAGCAGCATGGTGACGCTGCTCTTGCTGTACGTGATTCAGGCGCCGGCGGAGTCTCTCGACGGCACGGCAGCCGCGGTGTTCAGGTACCTCTCGCCGGTTGACCAGGTGCAGGACTTCATTCGTGGCGTGGTGACGCTCAAGTCAACGGTGTACTTCCTGAGTATGATCGTGCTCGGGCTGTTCCTCTCGCAGCGGGCGCTCGACGCGCTGCGCTGGCGGTAAGTTTACGGAGAGTGTGTATGGAGATGGGTCTTCGCTTCTTCGGCTACCTCGGCACGGTGCTCCTGCTATTCGGCGTGCTTGGCGCCGTGATTATGCAGTCGTTCACCGGACAGCCGCTGATCGTGCTGCACCTGGTGTTGGGCGTGCTGTGCCTGGCTGCGTGGGCTGTCACGTCGGGGTTCTCGAGCCTCTCAAAGGCAACGGCGGTGATCTCAGGCCGCACGGCGCGCTTCGGCTACAACGTCGCCTTCTACACGATCGTCTTCGTCGGCCTGCTCGTTGTCGCCAACGTGTTTGCGACGATGCACGACTGGCGCTGGGACTTAACGCAAGAGGGCGTCTACAGCCTCTCTGAGAAGTCGAGGAAGGTGCTCGAAGGGCTCAAGGCCCCGGTGCGGCTCGTCGCCGTCGACAATCCGGCAGTACAAGACAAGGAGCAGACCAGGCAGCTCCTCAAGCTCTACAAGTACAGCAACGACAAGATGGTGAGCACGGAGCTGGTTGACCCAGCCGCTCGGCCGCTTGAGGTTGAGGCGCTCGGCATGAAGGCTGGCAACCTGATGCTGATCGAGTACGGAGAGGGCGCTGCGAAGGCAGTCAGCCGCATCAACACGGTAGATGAGCAGTCGGTCACGAACGCGATCGTGAAGCTCTCTCGAGGCGCCGCCAAGAAGCTCTACTACGTGCAGGGCCACGGCGAGCCGGGGCTCGACTCAGCGGCCGCAGGGGGCATGAAGCAGTTTGCAGACGGCCTCTCAGACGAGCACCTGACGGTGGAAGGGCTGCTGCTGGCGCAGGCCGGCTCGGTGCCAGAGGACGCAGCCGCAGTGGTGCTCGCAGCGCCCAAGCGACCGCTCCAGGAGAGCGAGCGGCAGGCGCTCATCCAGTACGCGGAGAAGGGCGGAAGGCTAGTTCTCTTTGCAAACGCGGAAGACCGCGACGCAGACGACGTGCGCGCTATTGCGAAGGCCTTCGGGATCGAGGTCGGAAGGGATATTATTCTCGACGAGCAGCTTCGGCTCTTCGCCGGCCCGCAGCTCGGCGTTCAGTTCGTGGCGCAGGGCTTCGCTCCGCACCCGATCACGAGCGGCACCATCAAGAGCGAGCCGCCGGTGTTCTCGTTCGCCTCAAGCGTGCTCGCCCCGTCAGGCAAGGCGCCTGGCGTAACGTACACGGAGCTAGTGAAGGCTGGGCCTAAGTCGTGGGCCGAGAGGAACCTCGACCTGATCTTTGACTCAGAGAACCCGTCTGCAAGCCTAGACCCGGAAGACCTCAAGGGCCCCGTGTCAGTTGCGGTTGCGATGGAGAAGCGCCTGCCGCAAGAGGGCGGCAAGGCTGAGGGCGAGGGCGAGAAGGTGGCCCGTGTGGTGGTGTTTGGCGACGCTTCGTGGATTGAGAACGGCAACTTCGGCCTGTACGGCAACCGAGACCTGGCGCTCAACGTCGTGAACTGGTCGGCAGGAGAAGAAGGCAACATCGCCATCGGCCCGAAGAAGATCAAGTCATCGAACGCCCCGTTTGAGCGCAGCAAGTTCCTGAGCATCCTGGCGCTGAGCTTCGTTGGCCCAGAGATCATCTTAATCTTCGGGCTCTTCGTGTGGTGGCGCCGAAGGTCATTGTTCGCGTAGCAGCAGGGAGGTCCAGGCATGAGCCCGAAGAAGACGCTGATCTTGGCAGGCATTCTGGCGCTCGCGTCCCTCTACCTGTTCAAGGTGGCGCTGCCTGGGCAGCGCGAAGCAGCATCGACGAAGCGTGCCTTCGAGGGGGTTGAATCGGCCAGCGTTGCAGGCGTTACAGTCGCCCAGCAGGGAAAGGCCTCGTTTGACATCACTCGAGTCGAGCAGCCGCAGGCAGCCTGGGAGATTACGCAGCTCAAGGGCGCGCCGCTCGACACGACGGAAGTTGATTCGCTCGTGAGTGCGCTGCTCGCGCTCTCAATCACGGGCCCTCTCGACGAGAAGAGTGTCTCTCAGGACTTTTCGCAGTACGGGCTCGACAAGCCATCGCTCACGGTTGTGCTGCACGGCAAGGGCGGCGAGGACACGGAGCTTGGCTTCGGCAGGGACAATTCGTTTCTCTCAAGTCGGTACGTGAAGGTCTCAGGGCGCAGCGGCATCTTCATGGTGCCGCAGGAGGCCTTCAGCGCGCTCAACAAGGGCTCCACGGACTTGCGGTCCAAGAACCCGCTTGAGGTGAAGGCGGACGATGTCAGGGAGATCTCGGTCTCTTCTCCGGCGGGCCGAGTCAAGCTGGCTCAGCCGGTCGTCGGTGAGTGGAAGATCGTTGAGCCGAAGGAGCTGGCAGCCTCGAAGGAGTCTGTTGAGGCGCTCGTAGAAGCGATCGGTGCCCTCTCGGTGAGCGAGTTCCTCGACGGCAAGCAGGGCAGCCTTGGAGCCTACAAGCTCGACGCTCCGGAGGTTCGTGTCGAGGTAGCGCTGCGGCCCGGGCTATCATTTGAGACTCGCTCGATCTCGGTTTCTTCGGCCGAAGGCGGCAAGAAGAGCTTCTTTACCTACGCTGGGGCACCGTCGGTCTTTGAGTCGGATGCCAACCACGTGCCGTTCCTCTCCAAGGGCGCGGACGACCTTCGGGAGAACAGGCTCTTCTCGTTCTCGCACCGCGACATTGAGTCGGTGCGCGGCACGACCTCAGACGGCGCGCCGCCTGTTGAGATTAAGGCGAGCCGGACAGACTGGGACGTCAACGGAAAGGTGAGCGACCCGATGTTTGTCGAACAGCTCTTGCAGGACATCGTAGACCTCAAGGCTGTCGGCTTCCCGGACCAGGCATCTGTGCCAGCGGATGCGTTCAAGAGCCCGATGCTCACCCTGGCTATCACCAAGAAGGGCGACTCAAAGGAGACGGTAACCCTGTTCGTGGGCGCCGAGACCCCCGGAAAGTCGGGTCCTGCGCGCTACGCCAAGGTCGGAGAGGCTGGAGCGGTGGTGCTCATTCCCGACATTGAGGCTAAGCGCGTCGTTCCTCACGAGGAGGCGCTCCTTCCGGGCAAGGCTGCCCCGACGATTCCTCCCTTTCCACAGGGTGGGAGTCTTTCCTCGGGCGGGAAGGACAGCTAACCTAGCCTGAGATGTTTCGTAAGCTCTTCCTGTTCGTGCTCGTGGTGGGCGCGGCGCTGTGCGCCGTTGGGGCGCTCTTTGGCGCCTGGGGCTACTACTACCTTACGCGAGACCTGCCGAAGCTCTCCCGCATCGAAGACTACCAACCGGCGGCCGTAAGCCGTGTCTTGGCCCACGACGGGTCGCTCATAGCCGAGTTCTTCTCTGAGCGGCGCTACCCGGCAAAGATCGCTGAGGTTCCAGACCTGGTGCGCAAGGCGTTCCTTGCGGCCGAAGACGCGTCCTTCTACAGCCACCACGGTGTTGACCCGGTGAGCATCGCGCGGGCGGTAATTAAGAACTTGCAGAGCGGCAACGCAAAGCAGGGCGCTTCGACCATCACGCAGCAGGTAGTGAAAAACCTGCTCCTCTCGTCGAAGAAGAGCTTCGAGCGCAAGGGCAAAGAGGCGATCCTCTCGTACCGCCTCGAGCGGCGCTTCTCGAAAGACGAGATCTTTGAGATCTACCTTAACCAGATCTTCTTCGGGAACGGCGCGTACGGCATCAAGGCAGCCTCTCGCATCTACTTCCACAAGGAGCTGTCCGAGCTGACCCTGGCGGAAGCGGCAATTCTCGCTGGATTGCCGAAAGCGCCGAGCGAGTACTCGCCGATCAGGAACCCGAAGAAGTCGCAGGAGCGGCAGCGCCAGGTGCTGCGACAGATGGTCGAGGCGCACTTCATCACGCAGGACCAGGCAGACAAGGCGCTCGCTGAGAAAGTCACCGTCCATCCCGTTTCGCAGCAGAACATCTTTGCTTCTCCCTACTACGTCGGCGAGATACGGCGGGTTTTCCAGGAGAACTTTAAGGACCTCGACCTAGACAGCGACGGCCTAGAGGTGACAACGGCAGTCGACGTCAAGGCTGACCAGCTCGCCTCCGACGCCCTTCGCAAGGGGCTGCGTGAGGTCGACAAGCGGCGCGGCTGGCGCGGGCCGCTTGCGAAGAGCACCGAGCCAGAGTTCCTCAAGATGGTTGCTGGTGCTGGGGTGCCTGACAAAGAGTCGCCACGTAGGGGGTTCGTGCAGTCGATCTCGCGAGGCGTGGCGAAGGTGCTCATCGCCAAGGATGAGTCAGTCACTGTGGACCTGAATGAGTCCACCTGGGCCCGAAAACTGCTTTTGCAAGATGACACCACCCGCAGCGGCTCGCCGTCTGACCTGATTCGCTCGGGGGACGTGATCGAGGTGGCGTGGCGTGAGTACACCCCCGATCCCAAGGGAAACAAGAACCCGGCCGGCGGGCGTTGGGTGCTCGACCAGACGCCGCAGATAGAAGGCGCAGTGGTCCTGATAGACCCCAGCAGCGGCGAAGTCCGCTCGATGATCGGCGGCTACGACTACACGCAGAGCCAGTTTAACCGCGTGACGCAGTCGCTGCGCCAGCCGGGATCGTCCTTCAAGCCGGTCATCTACCTGGCAGCGATCGACAAGTTCCACTACACGCCCTCAACCATCATGATCGACCAGGCGCGCACCTTCAAGGTCGGAGACACGTTCTGGACACCTGCGAACTTCGACGAGCAGTTCCTGGGGCCCATCACGCTGCGCACGGCGCTCGAGAAGTCTAGGAACCTCGTCTCGGCCGACATCGTGTCGCGCATCGGCGTCGACGCAGCCATTCAGTACGCGAGGCTGCTCGGGATCGAGAGCCCGCTCGGCAGGAACCTCTCGCTGTCACTCGGCAGCAGCGAGGTCACGCCGCTCGAAATGACCCGCGCGTACGGAGTGTTCGCCGCCAAGGGCGTTCTCTTTGACTCAGTGTTCGTGACGAAGGTTAAGGATCGTTTCGGCAACGTGCTCTACGACTACGAGGCCGAGAGGCCAAGCAAGGGGCAGCAGGCGATCAGCGAGGCCTCTGCGTTTGTCATGGCGAACATGATGCGCGGCGTGGTCGACCACGGCACGGGCTACCGCGTCAAGGAGCTTGGGCGCCCGGTTGCCGGCAAGACAGGCACGTCAAACGATCAGATGGACACCTGGTTTATCGGCTACACGCCGTCCTGGGTGTGTGGTGTGTGGGTCGGCTTCGACCAGAAGAAGCAGATTGGCCCCAAAGAAACGGGCGGCGTGGTGTCAGCGCCGATCTGGCTCTACTTCATGCGCGATTTCTTAAAGTACCAAGAGTCCACGTTGAGCGGCGCACAGGAAGCCGAGGCTCGGCAGGAGGCAGAGCGGCTCGGCATCCAGTACCAGCCGCCGGCGTCCACCGAGCAGCTCGAGTTCGCGGTGCCTGAGGGCGTTGAGCCGTTCTGGGTTGAGAAATCATCCGGCCGACGGGCATCCGAGGGCGCACCGGGAGCGATCCTTGAGTACTTCCTGGCGGGAACTGAGCCAGACTCTGCCACGCTCGGTGAAGAGGGCTACGGAGACGTCGGCGAAGAGTCGGTCATAGAGGCGCCGGATCTCTAGTGCAGCTTTAAGAAGTTCTCTGCTCCTGGCATCGGGCCGGAGAGAAGGGCACGTGTGCGTTGGAGAGTGGACGAAGCGCTAGCACGCGCAGGGCGCCCGCTACCGGCCGTCCTCACGAATGAAGACCGTGACCTTCTCAATTCGGTCTCCCTTGCGAAGGTCGTGCAAGACGTCTAATCCGCCAACCACTCGGCCGAAGATTGTGTATGAGCCGTCGAGGTGCGGAGCGTCGCCGAGCAGGATGTGGAATTGGCTTCCGCTTGAGAGGCGCTCAGGGTTAGCAGGCCTCTTCGGATCTCCGTGCAGGTCAGGCTTGCGCGCCATGCCGAGCGTCCCTAGCCGGTGGTTGCGGCGGCTGAACTCTGGCGGGAGAGAGTAGCCAGGACTGCCGAAGCCGGTTCCCTTCGGGTCTCCGCCCTGCAGGATGTAGCCGGGCTGGTACAGGTGAAACGAGAGGCCCGAGTAGAACCCCCTGTCGGCGAGGTACTTAAAGTTGCTGACGTGCAGTGGGGCCTCCTCTGGGTACAGCTCCACGAAGAGCTTGCCCTGGGTCGTCTCGATGATGGCGCTACGAATCTTGAGAACCTCACTGTGCTCGGGAATCTCGAACGGGACGGAGTTCTCGGCCGAGCCGGGGAGCGAGCAGACCAGGAAAACGCCCAAGAGTAGGGCGACCGTGGCGATGGACCTGGCCAGGGGTACTTCTCGTTTCTTCATGGTCTCTAGCAAGTACAGGCAGTTAGCTAAAACTGTCGGTTACTCCGGGTATGCTTACTTAGAAGCCTTCAGTGATTTTACGTTTCGGTCGACAGATCCCCTATGGGTTCCTGGGAGGGAGCCTTCAATGAAGCTACGTATTTACGTGCCAGCGGAGCCACGCATCATGAGCAGGATCGCACAGGGAGTAGTTCGCATTCTTGCGATAGGCAGCCTCGTCATATCGTCTACGGTGTTGGGTCCGCTAGCGATCGCGCAGCCGAATTTCGAGAGGACGAAGCCAGTAGACGTCGTGCTGCTGTTCGACACCTCGGGGTCCATGCTCAAGACCGACCCGATGCAGCTTCGCTTCAAGGGCGCCAAAGACCTCGCACGGTTTCTCGGCAAGGGAGACAGGCTCGGAATAATTGGATTCTCTGACAAGGCTGAGATCGTGCGACCGCTGAAGTACGTCTCGCCCGAAGCTGCTCCCGAGCTCGAGCAAGACCTCGCGCGGCTATCTACCTCAGGCCAGCACACCGACATCTTCGAGGGCGTAATGGCAGCGGACAAGATGCTCGAGTCGAACTACCGGGCCGGGGTTGAGAAGGCGATTGTCCTGATCTCGGACGGCAAGATGGAGCCAGCGCCCGACAAAGGAATAGCGTTCGCGCGCACGCTTGCGCTCGTGCACGACAACCTTCCGGTGCTCAAGGCGAAAGAGACGAGAGTCTACACCATTGCGCTGAGCGAGTACGCCGACCGGCCGCTGCTGAAGGAGATCGCGGGCGCTACGAACGGTGTCGCATTCTACGCGGCAAATGCCTCCGAGCTCGACCGCGCGTTCGATCTGCTCTTTGAGGCGATGGTGCCCTCTCAGGCGCCGGGGGCGATCACCCGCAAATTCTACGTCGAAGAGTCAGCCGAAGAGGCAACTTTCTACGTGAGCCACAGCGCAGGAGCCCGAATCCTCTTAATCTCGCCGCGTGGAGACCACATGTCCTCCACCCAGATGCACGACCACGTGCAGTGGTTCTCGGGGGAGAATGTCGACGTTATCACGGTGCGCGAGCCCGAGTCTGGCGACTGGGAGGTGCAGGGCATTGAGCCGGCCGACGCCTTCGTCACGGTGCTCACAGACCTCAAGTTTGCCATCGATGCGCCGGTAGCGATTCGAGTAGACGAGCCTGGGCTCATCCAGGCCCGACTGTTCGAGGGGGAGCGGCCTGTAGCGCTTCCGCACATGAGCCGAATTCTGAGGTTCGGATTCCACGTTATACCGACTGACCGCGTTTCCGCGCCTGTTCACGACGGCGAGCTAAACGACGAGGGCCGAGACGGAGACAAGGTTGCTCAAGACGGAATCTTCTCTCGGAAGCTGACGCTAGCAGAAACAGGCGACTACCGCCTCAACATGAAGGCGAAGAGCCCGACCTTCGAGCGCGAGAAGCAGGTGCCGTTCAAGGTAAAGCCCAAGCTCATTACGCTTGAGGCTGTCGTTGAGGCCCAGGAACACGCTGAAGAGGCAGCCGAGGAGGGGCATGCGGCCGAGGCGAGCCACGAACATGACGAGGCCGCGGCGCCAGCGAGCGAGGAGCTTCAGGGCGACGAGCGCGTTGTGTTCCGGGCGGTGGTGAGCAAGGAGGTCACGACTTTCAAGGACGTGTCAGTGACGCTCATCGCGCGCTCGAGTGACCGCAAGCGGATCGAGATCCCATTCCGGCGCTCGGTCGAGGATCGCCTGGTGTACGAAGTTCCGGCAGGAGCGCTGCCGAAGGACGGGCGCTACGCTGTCCACGCAGAGATCAAGGGAGTAGAGCACGGGCGCGTGCCGGTCCGCTCAGAAACGCCAGAGCTGTTCTTCACCCGCACTATGGCTCCCCGGGAGGAAGCCGAGACGCCGGTGAAGGTGATCGTCCGTCATCCGGAGCCAGTTGAGAAAGCCGCCGAATTTCCGCTCATCCCTGTATTGCTGGTCACGGCCGTAAACGTGGTGCTGGGACTGGCCGCATACATCTTCCTGTGGAAGAAGCCTTCGGTGCGAAGCGCCCCGACACCGAAGTACATCCCGCAGAAAGCGCTGCTCGACGCCATCGGCGATCTCGAGAAGCGGGTGTCACAGACTGATATCGGGATAGACGATCCTATCTTCAGCGATGCATCAGCGGCGGCAGGGAAGCAAGAGCCGCTGCAAGCACAACCGGCTGAGGCTCAGCCGCCACCGGAACCCGAGCGCGAACCTCAACCTGAGGCGCCGCCTGCAGCACCGGAGGCTCCACAGCAGCAAGCGCCATGACGACTCTCATTCTTGCCATAGGAATTACGCAGGCGATCTTAGTCGGCGCCTTCGTGTTCCTGCGCGCCCGCAAAGCCAGCGCTGGCAGAGAGCGGATGTATGCCACCATGGTTGAGGAAGTTGAGCTGAAGCGCGAGCTTTGGGAGCAGGTGCGAAACCTTTCGCTCAAGATGGCTGACCCTAAGGAGCTTGCCGAGGTAGTAAAGAGGTTTACGGTAGCTCGCGAGTCTCTCAAGGCCGAGCGAGGCAGGGTCACCATCGCCGAAGCAGAGCTCGACATGATTGAAGTGCGGCTGCGGGAGCTTGAGGAGATTCACCGAGAGCTAGAGGCCAGCACGACCGAGACGAAAGAGGAGCTGCGGATCCTCGAGCGAAAAGAGGGCGAGATGCGCCTTAAAAATGACCAGCTCCGCACCCAGATAACGGAGACGAACGTCAAGATAGAGACCCTGCTGCGAGAGATCGAGCTCTCCGCGCAGATGCAGGAAGAGGTCGTCAACTTGCAGGCCGAGCTGCTGCGCTCCGAGGAGCAGGTGGAGACGCTGCTCAACGAGATTCAACGCGGCAACGAGCAGTACTTCATCCTCAAGCGCCGCTACGACGCCCTAGACGTCGAGTACGCGCAGCTCTACCAGCAGTTCAATGAGGGGCAGAAGTAGCGGAAGTTCGTGAACGTGCTCGTGCACGTGAACGTGAACGTACCCGGTCCCGGACACAAACTGTTTCGCTAACGGCGGGTCCATACAGGCGATGATTTGTTGGGCAGATACCCCGACTATGGGGCGGGTACGGGTACGTTCACGTTTACGTTTACGTGCACGTTCACCTGTTTAGAAAAGCACAGGCACATGTCTGAGTGGCTACGCCATCCGGATAAAGGTGTCTGTCCCCTTTTCTATGCGGTGCGCAGAAGTAGCGGAAGTTCGTGAACGTGCTCGTGCACGTGAACGTGAACGTACCCGGTCCCGGGCTCAAACTGTTTCGCTAACAGCGGGTCCATACGGGCGATGATGTATTGGGCCCTCCCGACTATGGGGCGGGTACGGGTACGGGTACGTTCACGTTTACGTGCACGTTCACGTCATGCAGGGCCGAAGAAGGGCATTTCTGGTGCCTGCGCGGGTCAGAGCATGTCCTGCGGATCTAGGTCAAACAGCAGCCGGGCCTTCTTCTGCTCCGGCAGCGCGCTCTTGATGCGCTGCATGATGCTCTGGAGCAGGGAGGCTGAGGGCGCTTTGCAGAGGATGTGGTAGCGCCAGTGGCTCCGAATCTTCTCGAGCGGCGCTGGAGCTGGGCCGAGTACGCTCACGCCGCGCCCTTCGCAGGCGGCTTGGGTAATCTCGGACACGTGGCGGGCCCACTGCTGCGCGACTGTTTTGTCCTCAGCGGCGATGATGATTCGCAGGAGGCGCTGAAAGGGCGGGTACTCAAGGGCCTGCCGGAGCTGTAGCTCTCCTGCGGCGAAGGCGAGGTAGTCCGAAGACGCGGTGCACTTGAGGCTGGCGTGCGAGGGGACCCGGGTTTGGAGGACAACTTTGCCGCGCTTGTCGCGGCGTCCTGCGCGCCCGGCTACCTGGGTTAAGAGCTGGAACGAGCGCTCCGAGGCGCGAAAGTCGGGCATGTGAAGCCCCACGTCGCAGTCGACTATCCCCACGAACGTCACGTCCGGCAGGTCGTGGCCCTTGGCGATCATCTGAGTTCCAACGAGGATGTCGACCTCGCGCTCCCTGACCCTGCGCAGAATCTCGACGTAGTCTTCGATCGACTTGGCTGAGTCCCTGTCGAGCTTTGCGATGCGGGCGTCGGGGATAAGCGCGGCGAGCTCCTCTGCCACACGCTCTGTGCCGGCCCCGCGCTGCGTGAAGAGCGGCTCCTTTTCGGGCTTGTCCGGCTCTGGAATGGGCTCTCGGGCTCCGCACCCGGCGCACACGACTGGAGGAGGAGAGGAGTGCCCACAGAAGTGGCAGAGGAGGGAGTTGTTATTGCGGTGGTAGGTGAGGGTGACGCTGCAGTGTGGGCAGCCTACGACGTGCTCGCAGCCGCTGCACTGGAGGTAGCTCGCGAACCCGCGCCGGTTGTAGAGCACGAAGGCCTGCTCGCCGGCCTTGAGGGTATCAAGCAGCCCAGTGAGCAGCTGTGGCGAAACGCCTTTGGAGGGCATCTCCCAGGGCTTCACGCGGTTTAGGTCGATCATCTCGTACTTGAGCGGCGGCGACGAGAAGAAGCGGTGAGTCAGCTCAAGGTAGGAGTGCTTGCCCGTCTTTGCGTTGTGGAAGGTTTCTAGCGATGGCGTGGCCGAGCCAAGCACGATAGGGCACGCGCACAGCTTTGCTCGAACGAGCGCCAGGTCTCGCGCGTGGTAGCGGATACCTTCGTTTTGCTTGAACGATGCGTCGTGCTCTTCGTCTATGATCACCACTCCGAGGTCCTTCATCGGCGCAAAGATGGCAGAGCGTGCTCCGACTGCAACCCGCAGCGAGCCCGACAGCAGCCCCTTCCAGGAGTCCCAGCGCTCCTTGCCAGAGAGGCTGCTGTGGAGCAGCGCCACTCGGTGCTTGAGGCGCTTTTCAAAGCGGTCGATCAGCTGGGGCGTGAGTGCGATTTCGGGCACCACCACCAGGGCAGACCTGCCGCGCTTGAGCGCCTCTACGATGAGCTCAAGGTACACCTCGGTCTTGCCGCTGCCGGTGACGCCGTGCAGCAGGAAGCTCGCAAACGACGGGGACTCGATGTGCGAGGCGATTGCGCTCACAGCTCCAGCCTGCTCGGCGGTGAGCGAATCCTTGAGTGAGAGCAGCTCAGGCGTGGCAGAGGCGTTTGGAGATTGCTCGGCGCGAAGCTCCTGCTCGATTAGTCCGCGCTCGACAAGGCCGCGAACGGTTGCTGCTGCTGCGGGGCCTGCACGCCGCAGGTCGCTGAGCGAGAGCCAGCCGCCAGCCAGCTCCAGCCTCTCAAGGATCGAGCGCTGCGCAGGGCCGAGACGGCCCTCGAGTGCGGCAGCGCCTCGGCGCAGGAACGGCTCGGGCTTGCTGGGAGCTGGGGCAGGGATGGCGAGGTCGAGAATCTTCGAGAGGGGCTCGGCGTAGTAGCGGGCGATCCACTGGTAGAACTCAAGGTGCTCCGGCCTGAAGGCGGGAATAGGCGCCTCAGAGAGAATGGGCTTGACCCTAACAGCTCGCTGCTCCATGTCGCGCACGGCTGCGGCTTCGCGCTCCGAGCCAGCCGACACAACGAAAGCGGGCACGCTGCGCCTGCCGAACTGGACGCTCACGATCCTTCCGGCGAGCAGCTCTCCGTGCACAGCGGGGTCGAAGGAGTACAGAAACTCTCCCTCTAGTGGCGGAACGACCACAGATAGGAGCCGATCAAGCGGCGGAGCGCTCGGAGCTACGGGCTGAGTTTCGAGTAGAGAGAGCTGAGACATCGGATAGCTTCACGTTCGGCAGGTATTCTACAGCCTCGGCGGGTTCTTGGAAGGAGAAAGGGCGGCGGTTTGGGCAAAAAATCAGCAAGTTCGGCCGTTACGGTCGCCGGGCTGGCCGCTTTTTGCTGCCCAGGCACGGGGGCCAGCGAGCGGCAGTTAAGAAAACGCAACTTCAGCTAGTCGGGCTCCGATAGAGCAGGGTAAGCCGCCGGAGGAGGATGGCAGGTGATGTGGCAGCACGGCGTTGGGCTCCATTCTGAGGGTGACTGGGTGTGGGCCGTGGCTGTGCGGCGCAGGCGCGGAGCTGCGCTGCCTGAGATCGTTGCGTGGCGGGTGGTGTCTCGCGACGAATGGCAGAAAGCTCCTGAGCCCCTCTTCCGGCGGCTTCTTGAGCGCGCTGATTGCGCAGTGGCTCGTAGCGTGCCGTCAGGGCTGCTGTTTTCGAAGCGAGTGCTGAAACCCGCGGATGCTTCCCTGCCGCTGCGAGAGCTTGCGCTGGAGGCCTGCCGAAGCGAGCTGGGCTGTTCGGAGAGTCTCATAGGGGATGCGGTCGAGGGCACGGACGCGCGCAGCGCATACGCCGTCGTGGCCAGGGAGTCGACGGCGAGTGCGTTGAGAGACGAGTGTGGTCCGGCATCTAAGAAGCTGCTGCTGCTAAGCCCAGAGTTCATAGCGCTGGCGATGAGCCTCAGGCGGGTAGCGATGCTGCCTGAGGGAGGCCGCTTTTCGCTCCTGTGCGCGCATGCAGGGCGCTGCTCGGCGGCTGTGTTCGAAGACGGCCTGCCGTGGACTGCGGCTGAGTGGCGTGATGATTTAGGAGAGCTGCCCTCCACGCACCTGCTCGCCTGGCTTGCGAAAGCCGAGGAAGCGCTTGGGCAAAAGGTCTCGAAAGTAGTGCTCGTGGGAATCAGCCAGGAAGAGATCTCGGCTAGTGGGCACGAGCTGGACAATGAGCGAGTTGTTGAGTGGCGCCCGGAGCTGATCGT
>OMIG01000091.1 GCA_900299035.1 Pseudomonadota bacterium | reverse complement strand
GGCTCAGGCGAGCATCGACGAGATGAAGACGACCCTCGACAGAATGACCGTTCGCTCGCCGCTCAACGGCTCGGTGCTGCAGTCCAAAGCGCGCGTCGGCGAGTTTGCGCCCGCATCAGTCCTGGCTACGCCGCTCATGGTCGTCGGCATCACCTCGCCGCTAGAGGTGCGCGTCGATGTGGATGAGAACGACGCTTGGCGGGTAAAGAGCGGCGCGCCGGCCACGGCAGTGCTGCGCGGCAACACGCAGGTCTCTTTCCCCCTGACCTTCGAGCACTTCGAGCCCTACGTGATTCCGAAGCGCTCCCTGACCGGCGAGAGCACCGAGCGCGTCGACACCCGGGTATTGCAGGTAATGTACTCGTTCGAGCGCGGAACGCTCCCGGTGTACGTTGGGCAGCTCGTCGATGTGTTTATTGAGGCGGAGAAGTAAGGAGAGCGAGTGCTGCCTCGCTACTCCTCCGCCCGAATCGGCACCCAAGGGATCATCACCATGCTCGGAATCGCGGCGACGAAGGCGATGACATAGAGGTTGGTGTACCCAAGGCTCTCGACGATCCACCCGCCAAGCCCGCCAACTATAGTGCCTGGAATCGACATTATGGCGCTTCCAATCGCGTAGTGAGTTGCCTTGAACTCCTTTGAGCACGTGGTGAGCAGGAACACCAACAGCGCAGCGCTTCCGAGTCCTGCCGCGAGCTGTTCTACGCCGTGAACAGCAGCGATGAGGCTCAGGCCCATTTGGGTAGCTGGGTCAGGCTTTGCCACCGATAGCCACACGTAGAGCCAGATATTGAGGTTCATGCAGAGGGTCAGCGGCCACAGGGCCCTTCGAAGGCCGACCCGCTTGATGTACCAGCCTCCTGCCATCGCGCCGATGACGGTGGCGAACGCCCCGACGATTCCAGCAATCCAGGCGTAGTCCTCTGTCGACAGCTTAAGCTCTCGCAGGAGGAAGGGCGTGACCATCGAGAAGAGCACCTCGTCTCCGAGCTTGTAGAGGATTACGAAAGCCAAGATGACGCCCACCTTAGGCTGAGCCAAGTACGTGACGAAGCTTTGCCAGAAGGTGCCAGTGGCTGACTTGAGAGTGGACATTCCTGTCGCTGGCTGCTCGATTCTGGGAAGTGTCACCGAATGAAGCAGCGATAGCAGCAGCAGCGTCAGCCCGCTCAGCGCGAAGCCAACGCCCCAAGACTGCGCCAGCGACCCGTTAAAGTAACGGCTGGCGAGAAGCCCCACGAGCCCAACGATGCCGCTGCGGGCAAACACCATCGCAAGACGGTAGGCCAGGACGCGGTACCCCGAGAGCAGCGCCTGGTTCTCTCGCTTCGGAATCGCCTGCAAGTAGAAGCCGTCGATTGCCACGTCGTTGGTCGCAGCGACGAACGCCATCACCACAAACACGCCACAGATGGCTTTTAGCAACAGGTCCGGCTCCGGCGTCGACCCCGCCAGGAAGGCCAGCGCCCCGACGAAGCAGGTGAGCACACCAAGGAGGGCCTGTAGCCCCACCTGCCAGCGCCTCTTCGTGCTCCACCCATCGAGCACGGGCGCCCAAAGAAACTTAAAGTTCCACGGAAGTGCGAAAAAGTTGAGGTAGCCGAGGTAGCGCTCCTTCACCCCGAGCTGCGTGAAGAAGACGCTCGAGAGGATGCGCACCACCATGAAGGGCAGCCCCTCGGCGAAGTAGGTCGTGTTGACCCACAGGATCGTTTTAGCGGAGGGCTTGGCAGGGGTGCTGACTGACACGCTCCGAAGCTACCCTGCAGCAAAAAAAGGGGACAGACACATTTATCAGGGCGAACCAGCCGCCGATACATGTGCCTGCCCCCTTTTTGTCCAGCGTCTCCGCTAGAAGTTCTTCCAGATATGCTGGTTCGACACCTCATGGTGGAAGATCACCTCCCCAGTCTTCACTAGGGTGCCAAGCTCACGCGGGCAGCGGTCTGCCGACGCGATCTTGCGCTCGATGAACTTCTCCTTGGGGATCTCCCCGAGCATCTCTGTGACGTACTCGCTCGACTTGCACAGCCGAATCGCGTCGTAGATGTTGCCCGGCAGGAAGCGCGTGCGCGACCTGCGGTTCTCAGCTACCTGCTGATCGTTCTTGGGCCCGTTGAGGCCCGTGTGAAGGATCGCCAGGAACGCCAGGTACGGGTTTGCGTCCGGAGCAACCGTGCGCACCTCGATGCGGGCCGACTTGGCGTTGCCGAGCGGAATTCGCACCATTGAGGTGCGGTCAACCGGCGACGACCGAATCTGGTTCGGCGCCTCGAAGTTCGGGTCGAGACGGCGGTACGCGTTGACGCTTGAGTTGAGCGTCAAGCAGATGTCGTTGGCGTTGTTGAGAAGCCTGTCGATGAAGTCCCAGGCGCTAGCGGACAGCCCTTCCTCGCCCGCTGCGTCGTAGAAGAGGTTCTTTCCCTTCTGCGAGAGCGAGAGGTTGGTGTGCATTCCGCTGCCGTTGATGCCAGCGATAGGCTTCGGCAGGAAGCTCGCCGTCATTCCGGCATTCGCCGCAATCTGGCGCGCGGTCAGCTTGTAGAGCTGCACCTGGTCGGCCGCCAAGAGGGCGTCGCAGTAGGTGTAGTTCAGCTCAAACTGAGACGGCGCCACCTCTGGGTGATCCTTCTCGTTCTCAAACGCCATGGCACGCTGCGCCTCTGCAAGCGCGTCGATGAACACCTTGAGCGGATCCTTCGGTAGCGAGTTGTAGTAGCCGCTGCCCGATACGAGCTTGAAGCCGTTTATCTCGTTGAAGGTCTGTTCAGCATCGCGGCCTTCGAAGAGGAATCCTTCGCACTCAACAGCGATGTTGGCCACGATCCCCTTCTGGCTGTAGAGGTCATCGCAGAACGCCTTAAGGCGCCCACGCATGTCGGACATGTACCCCTTGCCGTCGCGGTCCTTGATGAGCGCAAACACGAGCACCTTGCCCGGGCCGAACACGTCGCTCGGCAGCCAGCGGAACGAGCCCCAGTCGACTTCGAGGCGCAGGTCCGACTCCTTCACAACCGAGAAGCCACGGATCGATGAGCCGTCGAAGGTGAGGTTGTCAGACGACTTGATCAAGAACTTCTTGTCGTAGTCGAGCATGTGGAACTTCCCCTCGATGTCGGTGAAGCACACAGTGACTGCCTTGATGCGCTTCTCCTCACCCAGGTACTTTAGGTAGTACTCGCGCAGCTCCTCGTCAGAGGTGCGGCGCTGCACCTTCTCCTTGGCCTCCAGGTTGAGCTGCTCCAGCTCGTCGTACGGAATCTCTAGGAAGTTTCTAAGGTTAGTTTCCATTTAGCCTCTCTAAATTACTCACAACAAAGAATTCGGCTTATGTAGCACCAAATTAGCTTAAATCGATAGTGTTTTATTCTTAGGATGTCCGTTTTTATACTTAGAACGAAGTATTTTGGACTAAAACCTATTTTCGGCGTTTTCGTGGCGCTGTCCTAGCCTAAAAAGGACCCTCTGGTCCGGCTTTAGGGGATAGGGGTTGCTGGGGTGGGGCTCGCCGATCGATTCCAGCGGCCGCGCAGGCCCCTCCG